>CAZQOO010000102.1:0-9603 GCA_964594845.1 uncultured Porphyrobacter sp.
AGGGCGTGCGCGTGGGCGAAGGCGCGGTGCTGTCGATGGGGGTCTACCTCGGCGCCTCGACCAAGATCGTCGATCGGGCCACCGGCAAGGTCTACATGGGCGAAGTGCCGCCCTATGCGGTGGTCGTCCCCGGCTCGATGCCCGGCAAGCCCCTGCCCGACGGCACCATGGGGCCGAGCCTCTACTGCGCGGTGATCGTCAAGACGGTCGACGCCCAGACCCGCTCCAAGACCGGTATCAACGAGCTGCTGCGCGACTGAACGGGAACGATTCCGCCGCCCCCGGGTTGGTTGACGCTACGGAAGGTGTTTCCGTAGCGTCAACGATAACGGGGAGTGCGCCGAATGGCCGATCAGAACGAAGCGATCCGCATCAATGACGAAGCCGCTCGCGGGGCCGTCAGCAACACCGGCCTGCGCTATGTGCTGGGCTTCAGCCTCGGCTTCGCGGTGATCGCGATGAGCCTGGTGTGGATCATCCCCGCGCTGGCCCAGGCCAGCCATTGATCATTCCGGTTTGGCGGGCGCGCTGATCAGCGTCTCGATCGGCAGCGCGTCCGCCACGCTTGCAGCATAAGCCTCGGCCGCGCGCATCACACGCAGGGCATTGCGGCTCGCGATCATCTCCAGTTCGGCCTGCGAATAGCCGCGCCGCGCCAGTTCCACGAACAGCGCGGGGTAGCCGCTGACATCCTCCATCCCCACCGGACCGCTCGGCATCCCGTCATAATCGCCGCCGATGCCGATATGTTCGACGCCTGCCACCTTGCGGATGTGATCGATATGATCGGCGACATCGGCGAGCGGGCTCTTCGGCTCGGGATTGGCCGCCAGCCATGCATCCATCGCCGTCGCCGCCGCCTCGGGATTGCCGAGGTGGACAACCCGCAGTCGCGCCAGCTCGCCGGAGCGGCGCGCGTCCCACTGGCGCAGCTCCTCGTTGATGAAGCGCGGCAGCGCCACCACCATCACGATCCCGCCATTCTCGGGCAGGCGCGCGAGCACCGAATCCGGCACATTGCGCGGATGTGCGGTCACGCCGCGCGCGCCCGAATGGCTGAAGATCACCGGCGCGCGCGCCACATCCAGCGCATCATGCATCACCTTTTCGCTGACATGGGAGAGATCGACCAGCATCCCCAGCCGGTTCATCTCGCGCACCACGTCCTTGCCGAAATCTGTCAGGCCATTGTGCTTCGGATTGTCGGTCGCGGCGTCAGCCCAGGGGGTGTTGCTGTTGTGGGTGAGCGTCATGTAGCGCGCGCCCATCGCGTAGAACTGCCGCAGCACGCCGAGGTTCGAGCCGATCGAATAGCCACCCTCCATTCCCAGCAGCGACGCGATCCGGCCATCGCGCATCGCGGTTTCGACCTGATCGGCGGTCTCGACATAGCGCATGGCTTGCGGATAGCGCGCGATCAGGCGCTTGGTGACGTCGATCTGCTCGATGGCCTGCTGCACGGCAGCCGCCTCGTTGGCATTGTGGGGCACATAGACCGACCAGAACTGCGCGCCGACCTTGCCGGCCTTCAACCGCGTCAGATCGGTGTGCATCGCGCCCTCGCCGGTCGCCGGATCGGCAGTGGGGAGCGTGTCGGTGAAGTCGAAGTCATTGATCTGGTTGTTGAAGCGCGAGCGCAGCTGGCCGGGGGTGTCGTTGTGCCCGTCGAACACCGGCGCAGCCTCAAGCGCCGCCTGCGCGGTGGCGACCGCCTGTTCCTCGCTGACCCGCTGGGCAGCGGCGGGCGCAGCCAGCATCAAGGCAGCAGCAAGAGCGAGAAGAACGCGCGGGGCATTGGCTTGCATGAGCGGATAAACTCCCGATAAGTGGCCCCGCCGTCAGGGGGACAAGGCTGATCATGAGCGATAGCGCGCAAAACCTCATCGAACAATTGGGCCTTGCCGCCCACCCCGAAGGCGGGTGGTACAAGGAAACCTGGCGCGGCGGGCCAGGCCCCGATGGCCGCGCCGCCGGCACCGCGATCATCTTCCTGCTCAAGTCCGGCGAAGCGTCCCACTGGCACACGGTCGACGCGGCCGAGCTGTGGCTGTGGCAGTCAGGCGATCCGGTGGAGCTGCGGCTGGCCGCGGGCGATGCCGGGCCGGTGCGCTCGGTCATCCTCGGCGCGGATGTGGCGGCGGGGCAGCAATTGCAGGGCCTTGTCGCGCCGCACGAATGGCAGGCGGCCCGCCCGCACGGCGCACCGGTGCACGGCTACAGTCTCGTGTCCTGCGTCGTGGTGCCGGGGTTCGACTTTGCCGGCTTCACCCTCGCCCCGCCGGGCTGGGAACCGGGCCAATGATCCGCACCGGCCTGCGCTGGCTGCTTGCCGCCTTCTACCTGCTGGCGGGCGTGATCCATCTGGTGAAGCCCGCGCCGTTCCTGACGATCATGCCTGCATGGGTGCCCGCGCCCGAAGCGGTGGTGCTGTGGACCGGCGTCGCGGAAATCCTCGGCGCGATCGGGCTGGTGCAGCCTTTCTCGCCGCCCCTGCGCCGCGCGGCGGGCTGGGGGCTGGCGCTCTACGCGCTGTGCGTCTGGCCTGCCAACATCAACCACTTCATCATCGACATGGGACGTGCCGACGGCGGGCTTGGCCTCGCCTACCACATCCCGCGCATGATCGCCCAGCCGGTGATCATCTGGCTGGCGTGGTGGGTGAGCCGTGAGAGCAAAACGGCGCGCGAATCCTAGGGACCCGCGCGCCGCTTGCTGAACATCCCGCCGTCCGGCGGGGCGTCAATTTCAGCTCAGATGCTTCGAGACCGCAGCGGTCATCTTGAACATCGAGATCTGGTCCTTGCCGATCACCGCGCCGAGCTTGGCGTCGGGATTGATCTGACGCTTGTCCTTGCTGTCCTGCAGACCGTTGGCCTTGATGTATTCCCACACCTTCGAAGTCACCTGGGCGCGGGTCATCGGGCCCTTGCCGATCAGCGCTTCGAGGTCCCCCGAAAGCGTCACCGGCTTCTGCAGTGCGTTGGTCGTTCCAGCCATCTTCTACTCCCTTGTCTTGGTGGCAGGTTGATCAGAAATCGTCGTCTTCCCAGTCCGCATCATCGTCCCCGCCGCCGGTGAAGGTGGCATGGAGCACCGCGCAGGCCGTAATCGTCCCTTGCAGCGATGCGAGCAGTTCCGCCCGGCTTGCACCCGGCATCAGCACGAGCGGCAGGTCGGTAGCGAAAATCTGGAACAGGTAGTGGCGCGTCTCGCCCTCGGGCGGATCGGGCAGCAGCCATTCGGAATTGCCGAAAGCGTTCTTGCCCGTGCGCGGCGGAACCTCGCCTTCAAGCAGCTTGCCGCGCTGGCCGGCCAGACCCCAGACCAGCCAGTGGCAGGCGGGCTCTGCACCCTTCGTCGAGGCATCCTCGACGATGATCACCAGTTCCTGCGAACCCGGCGGCGGCGCGCTCCATTCCAGCGGGGGCGCGACCGCATCCTCTTCCGCAGCGGTGAAGCTGCCATCCAGCTCCTCGCCGCCGGCAAAGGCCGGGCTGGTAAGCGCAAAACCGCAGCGCCCGAGCGCCTGCGCCGAGCCAAGCGCGGCCACCGCGAGGCCGGGATGGCGCGCGGGAGCAGGCACTTTGGCGGCAAGCCAGGCCGGGAAATCAGTCATGATTCTGTCGCTTCATCAGCCCTGTGCTAGTCCCTTCGAGCCTGTGAGACGAGGCTTGCCCGGCCGGTTTTCGCCGGATTCTGAGGAAAACCGAACAAAAGCAGTCAAAAACAGCACGGAAATGGCTTTTTTTCCGCCCCGCAATGGCCCTGCTTGCCCTGGGAGCCAAGACATTGCATCCATGGCGAGGCGCCGGATTGCCCCGGCGCGGCCAGCCCCTGCCCTGCCTTTGCCGGAGTCGCATCCCGCCATGAAAGCCGCCCGCACCGCGCTCAGCACCATCCTCGCCTGCGCTCTGGCAAGCTGTGGCGGCGGCGGATCATCGCCCCCGCCCACCGGAGTCACACCGACCCCGACGCCGACCCCGCCGAGCACGGCCTGCACCCTGCGCGCGCAGCAGGACTTCGCCGACAGCGTGCTCAATGAATGGTATCTGTTCCCGAACCTGCTAGCGACCGCCAATCCGGCAGGCTTCAGCGACCTGCAGTCCTATCTCGATGCCCGCGTCGCTCCGGCCCGTGCCCAGAGCCGGGACCGCTTCTTCACCTTCGCCACCTCGATCGCGGAGGAAAACGCGCTGATCAATTCGGGCTCCTCGGCCGGGTTCGGCATCCGTCTGTTCTACGATACTGCCGCCAACCGCGTGTTCGTGACCGAGGCCTTCGAAGGCGCCAACGGGCTCGCCGCCGGGCTTGACCGCGGCACCGAGATCATCGCGATCGGAACCTCGTCCGCCAATCTGCAAAGCGTCTCCAGCCTGATGGCGAGCGGCGGGCCGCAAGCGGTGGTCGACGCGCTCGGCCCGTCGACCGCCGGCACCGTGCGGGTGCTGCGCTTCATCCCGCAACCCGGCGGGCCGACGATCGAGCGCAGCATCACCAAGACCGACTTCGCGCTCGATCCGCTGTCCGATCGCTACGGCGCGCTGGTGCTCAATGATGGCGCCAAGCGCGTCGGCTACATCAACTTGCGCACCTTCATCATCGCCGACGCCTCGAACCAGCTGCGCACCGCCTTCGGCCAGTTTGCCGCACAGGGCGTGAGCGAGCTGATCATCGATCTGCGCTACAATGGCGGCGGGCTGGTGGATGTGGCCGACATAATGGGCGATCTGATGGGCCGGGGCCGCACGGGACAGATCTGGAGCCGCACGGTGCTGCGCGCCTCGAAATCCGCCGAGAACCAGACCCGCCTGTTCCGCGCCGAGGCCAACGCCATCGCCCCCACCCGCATCGCCTTCATCACCACCAGCGCCAGCGCCTCGGCGAGCGAGCTGGTGACCAATGCAATGATCCCCTATCTCGGCAACAACATGGCGCTGGTGGGCGGCAACACCTTCGGCAAGCCGGTCGGCCAGTTCGGCTTCGATCTGGCGGCCTGCGACCTGCGCGTGCGGGCGGTGACGTTCCAGACGGTCAACGCCAATGATCAGGGCGAATACTTCACCGGGCTGGCCGGCGTGGTGCCCAACACCTGCCGCGCAGGCGACGACATCACCCGGCCGCTGGGCGACGTGCGCGAGGCCTCGATCGCGGCCGCGCTCGACTTTCTCGCCGGACGCTCCTGCACGCCGATTGCAGGCGGGAAGGGCGATGTCGCCGCCGATGCCGCACAGCGCGCGCGGGTCGGCCTCGATTTGCCGGAGCGCCTGCCGCTCACGCCCGCGCGTCCGGGCGCTGGCGATCTGGAAATCCCGGGGCTGTTCTAGAGCCCTTCGGGCACCGTCTCGAAGCCGGGAATGTCGCCGAGTTCGACCCAGTCCTGCTTGCTCTTGGTGTAGCAGTGGAAGGCGGGCTTAAGGATGCTGGTATCATCCAGCGTCCCGGCCTTGATGAACATCATCCCCGGCGGGCTTTCGACCCGGGTGAACACGGGTGATCCGCAAGTCCCGCAGAACTGCCGCCGCACGGTCGCCCCGCTGTCGCCGGTGTCGTTGTAGGTGGTGAGCTCGCCTTCATGCGCCACCGCGTCTTCCGGCACGCCGATGATCACCGACAGGCTGCTGCCCGCCTGGCGCTGGCAGTTCTTGCAATGGCAGGTGACGCACAGCAGCGGATCGCTTTCGCAGGTATAGCGCACCTTGCCGCACAGGCAGCCTCCGGTGAGTGTCATGGCGTCTCTCTCCCCTGTTGATCCCCGTTCAGCCTCAGGGCGCGGGGTCGCCCGTGAAGGGCTGACTATCGGTATAGCCGCAGCCCTGCAAAGTCTCCCCGTCCAAAGCGATAGTGGCGACGAAGGGGAAGCTGCGGTCGCTCATCCCGTCGTTGCAAGCGCCCGGAGTGAGCGTCGCGGTGAGCGGCTTGCCGCTCAGCTTGCCGGTAAAACCGAGGCCGCCATTGCCGGCAAAGCGGGTGATGGCGAAGCGGGTGCCGGACGGGTTTTCGGGCGTCGTCCACAGTCCCTCTTCCCCGGAGATGGCGAGGTTCCAGAACGGCTCGGTGCCCAGCATCGTCACGCCCTCCCCCGGCGCGACCGCGTCGAAGGCCTTGCCCTCGGGATCGATCCCGTCCGTGCGGGCGGGCGTGCAGGCAGCGGCCAGCAGCAGCAGGGCAAGCGCCGGAAGGCGGACAGTCATCGCATGTCTCCTCATCGGGCGCAGAATAGGCCGGAACCATGCGCGGGCCAAGCGGTTGGGCGCGCATGGACTTCACCCCTACCCGCGAGCGCGGCCTGCTGCGCCTCGCCCAGTTTCTTCCCGCGGCCGGTCGCCATTATGCCGAAACCCGCAATGCCGATAATGGCCCGGAAGGCATTGGACCTGAGGGCGGCCGCGGCAATGTCTCGCAGCTCTCGCCCTGGCTCCACGCCGGGCTGATCGGCGAGGCGGAGGTGTTGCAGGCGGTGCTCGGCCAGCATTCCCCGCGCGCGGCCGAGAAGTTCGTCGCCGAGGTGTTCTGGCGAATATACTTCAAGGGCTACCTCGAACAGCGCCCCGCAGTGTGGGCCGACTATTGCACAGACCGCGAAAGGGCGCTGGCGGCGGTTGAGTGCAATGCGGGCCTTCGCACAGCCTACGCCCGAGCGACCGAAGGCCGCACCGGCATCGAGGCCTTCGATGTCTGGGCGCGGGAATTGGTTGAAACCGGCTACCTCCACAATCACGCCCGCATGTGGTTCGCCAGCATCTGGATCTTCACTCTGAGGCTCGACTGGCAGCTGGGCGCGGATTTCTTCCTGCGGCACCTGATGGACGGCGATGCGGCCTCGAACACGCTCTCGTGGCGCTGGGTCGCGGGGCTGCACACCAAGGGCAAGCACTACCTCGCGCGGGCCGACAACATCGCCCGCTACACCGCCGGACGGCCCGGCGGCCCGCTCGCGGCACCGGGTCTGGCCCAGGACGCCGCGCCGCTCAGCGAACCGCAGGATCACCCGCGCCGCCTGCCCGAACTGCCGCCGCCCGTCACCGCCGCCGGTCTGGCAGAGCCCTTCGCCCTGCTGCTGCACGACGAGGCCGCGCATCACGCCCCGCTCGCCCTGCCCGCCGCGCCGGCGCTGGTGATCGGCGCAAGCCGGGCCGGCGCGCGCTCGCCAGGCGCGGTCGGGGAGCCTGCCTTGCGCTTCACCGCGGGTGCGATGGCGAGCGGTCTGGCCGAAGCGGCCGCGGCGTTTGGTTGTCCAGTGGCCGAATGGCACGCGGGCGAGCCGCTGGAGCCGCTGCTGGCCGAGGCCGGGATCACCCGGCTGGCGGTGCCTTACCTCCCCGCCGGATGGACCCGCGACGCGCTCGCACCGGGGATCGCGCCGCTGGCGGCAGAGGGCCGCATCGTCACCCTGCTCGGCGATCTGGACCGGGCCACATGGCCCCATGCCAAGGCAGGGTTCTTCGGGGTGGCCAAGCAGATCGATGCGCTGCTGGGCCAATGCGGGATCGCGGGCTAGGCCTCAGCCACAGCCCCTGCTTCGAGCGCCCGTTTCTCGGCCCGCTCGCGATCAGCCTTGTCGCGCTGGACGGCGGTCTTGCGCGCCTGTTCGGCAAGGCCGCGCCAGGTCTTTTCCGAGCGCAGCTCGCGCTCGCGCACATTGTCGAGCGTCGCCTGCCTCGCCAGCGCCGCCGCCTCGTCCGCACGTTCGCAATAGAATTCGTAGGTCTGGGCCATGGTCTGTCCTGCCGTGAGAGGGGGAGAAGGCGGGAGGTGCCCGGCGGGAGAACGCAATCCTTGCGCTCCCCCGCCCGGCGTCATGCATCAGTCGGCAGCCGAAAGGTTGACGGCGCTTTCCTTGCCGTTGCGGCCGCGCTCGAGTTCGTAGTTGAGGCGCTGGTCCTTATCGAGCGAGTTCATGCCCGCCGCCTGCACGGCGGTGATGTGGACGAAGCTGTCCGACGAACCGTCATCGGGCTGGATGAAGCCATAGCCCTTGTCGGTGTTGAAGAACTTCACGGTTCCGGTCTTGCTCATGGGGTGTTCCTTTCAAGAACAATGGTTTCCGGCCCGCGACATGCGCGCCGGGTCGTGCGTCGTATCGTCCGATGAAAGGAAGTCGTCGTCTGAGAGGCGCCGGGGCAGCCGGGGTGAACCGGCCACAGAGGCGGAGCGCAAATTTCGAAGTCCGTCGCAAATTTCGACGTCAGCGGCGGGGCTGTAGCACAGTTTCCTGCGTCCACCTAATCCGCCGTCACGCAGGGGTGCGTTAAGACATTCGCGAGAGATCGGCCGGTATCCTGCCGCCCCATGCCCCGCGCCTCTGCCTTCGCGCCGACCGACGGCTCCGCCAGCCCTGCTGCGGCCAGCGCCGCGGTGCGCGCGCGGCTGTGGCGCACGGGGCTGATGGTGGTGGGCGGATCGGTGTTCGCCTCGGCCGCCTTTGCCCACCTCTCCTTCACCCTGTTCGGCACCATCGACTATGCCGGCACCATGATCGCCGCGGTTCTGATCCCGCTGGTGGTCGCCAGCCTTGCCTTCGGCTGGATCGCCGCGCTCACGCTCAGGCTGGAGGCCTCGCGCGCCGAGCTCGAACGCCTCGCCCATCAGGACCCGCTGACCGGCATCGCCAACCGCCGCGCCGCACTTGCCCGGCTGGAGCGCTGGACCGCCGAGCCGGCACCGGTTGCCCTCGCGCTGGCCGATCTCGACCACTTCAAGCGCGTCAACGACCGGCTCGGCCATGACGGCGGGGATGCCAGCCTCGTCCACTTCGCCGCGATGCTGCGCAAGCTGGTGCCGGCCGAGTGGCTCATCGCCCGCATCGGCGGCGAGGAATTCCTGCTCGCCGCGCGCGGCCTCGACCCTGCCGACTTCACCGCGCGGATCGAGGCGGTGCGCACCGCGATCGCGATCACCCCGCTGATCACGCCTTCCGGCCCGTGGCACCTCACCGCCAGCTTCGGCATCGCCGCCAGCCGCGACGGGGAAAGCGCCGGCCGCCTGATCACCCGCGCCGACACCGCGCTCTATGCCGCCAAGCAGGGCGGCAGGAACCGCACCGAAAGAGCGGCGTAATTTTATTACAAAGTTGACGAAGTTGACACCGTGTCACTCTGGCTCTTCCCAGCCAGCGTCTTGTAATGCCGCGATTAATTCATCATCGCTCATGCCTGACGGACAGTTTCCCCGCGCGCGGAATTCCTGATCGCGGTAGCTGGCGAATTCGTCCGGGTCGTTGACAGTGAGCGCGCCGGTTTCCACCGCCTCGCCCGCCTCGACCTTCGCCAGCAAGCTCTCGAAATCGCGCGCGTGGCGCTCGGCCATCGGGCGCAGGCGGCCGAACACCGGATTGCCCTCCAGCGTGCGCGAGCGCAGCAGCGCGACCGTCAGCCCCTCGTCGAAGCGGCGATAGGAGCCGACCTGCTCTCCCTTGTAGAACACCGGCCGCTCGACCCCGTTGATCGCCCGGTCGAGCGCGGCGTGGGCGAGCACGTCGAAGGAGTGGTGATAGGCGACCTCCCAGGCGAGATCGAAGGGCTGGCCCTTCAATCGCGAGCGCAGCCCGTAGGCCGACTGCCGCGAACACCCCACCGACCGCGCCGCCTCGGCGACCGAATGCGT
>CAZQOO010000103.1:0-9445 GCA_964594845.1 uncultured Porphyrobacter sp.
GATCGCCAAGGCGCGCCGCCGTCCCTTCACCATCGCGGGCACCTACGCCAAGCGCTTCGCCGCCAAGGAGGCCTTCTCCAAGGCGATCGGCACGGGATTCAAGCGCGGCGTGTTCATGAAGGACATCGGCGTCGTCAATTCGCCCTCGGGCGCGCCGACCCTCGCGCTCACCGGCGGGGCGGCTTTGCGGCTTGAAGAAATCACGCCGAAGGGCCATGAGGCGCGCATTCACCTTACCCTCACCGACGATCATCCATGGGCGCAGGCCTTTGTGATCATCGAAGCCATCCCCCTCCTGTGACCGGCTCCCCCGACATGGCAAGCACCGAGACCCCGCAAGTGACCGAAACCAGCGCTCCCGAGGAGCCCCACAAGGTCGACTGGATCGCCGAAATCCGCGGCCTTGCGCTGATGCTGCTGGCGGTGCTGGCGTTCCACAGCCTCGTCGCCAAGCCGTTCTACATCCCGTCAACCTCGATGATGCCGAGCCTGTGGGTGGGTGACCGGCTGGTGGTGAGCAAGTATCCCTACGGCTGGTCGTGGGCCTCGGCGAGCTTCCACCTGCTGCCGCGTTCGAGCACCCGGATCTGGGCCTCGACCCCCGAGTATGGCGACATCGTCATCCCCGTCCATCCGACCCGCGACGAGGATTACATCAAGCGCGTGGTCGCACGGCCGGGCGATACCATCGAAGTGCGCGGCGGGCAGATCATCCTCAACGGCCAGCCCATCAAGCGCGAGGTCGTGCCGTCGGTGCGCCTGCCGTTCGAGCCGGACCTCTTGTGCCGCGGCGCGCCGTGCCTCGATGCCTTCGAACAGTACCGCGTCACCGGCCCGGACGGACGCGAATATTTCGAACCGCCGACCTGGCGCGAGACCCTGCCCAACGGCGCGACCTATCTCACCATCGACTACCGCGACCAGCGGCTCGACAATTACGGCCCCTATACCGTCCCTGCCGACTCGGTCTTCGTGATGGGCGACAACCGCGACGAGAGCGCCGACAGCCGCGCAGACGTGATCGAGAGCGGGCTGGGCGGCGCGGTGCCGCTGGCCAATATCGGCGGGCGCGCGGAGTTCATCACCTTCAGCCTCGACGGATCGACCACCTGGAACCCGGTCTCGTGGTTCTCCAGCCTGCGCCCCGACCGCGCATGGCGCACCCTGCGTCCGGCGCTGGCGGAGGACAAGCCCGCGAAGTAAGCGCGAGGCAGGACAAGCCATGGCCCGCAAGTTCCTCTATTTCGTCGCCTTCTGCATCGTCCTCGTGATCGGCGGGCGGATCGTCTACGAGCTGTTCCAGGAGGAACTGGCCGAGATCGCGCTGGTGCCCTCGGGCGAATTCGTGGCCGTAAAGCCGCTCGAGACCAATGCCTATGAAAGCCCCGGGATGTGGTATTCGCGCCCCGGCATCGGGGTGAAGGACCCGGCCCGCTGGCAGCCCGCCTATGTCGCCGACCGCGGCCTGCTGCCCACTCCCGCCGAGCCAAGGCAGCGCTTTGCCGTGTTCTTCGTCCACCCCACCAGCTACCTCAACCGTTCAAGCTGGAACGCCCCGCTCGACAATGGCGGCGATCCCGAGGCAGAGCGGATCGCCCGCATCTATCTGCGCGGCATGGCGAGCCCGTTCAACGCGGCGAGCGAGATCTGGGCGCCGCGTTACCGGCAGGCGACGATGGGCGCCTTCCTCACCGATGCGCCCGAAGGCAAGCAGGCGATCGACGCCGCCTATGCCGATGTGCGCGAGGCGTTCCGCTACTTTCTCTCCAGCGTCGATCCCGACACGCCGATCGTGCTCGCAGGCCATTCGCAAGGCGGGCTGCACCTGAAGCGCCTGCTGGCCGAGGAGATCAAGGGCACCCCGCTCGCCGCGCGGCTGGTGGCGGCCTATGTGATCGGCTGGCCGGTCTCGACCCTGCATGATCTTCCCGTCATGGGCCTTCCCGCCTGCGCCGCGCCCGACCAGACCGGCTGCGTGATCAGCTGGTCGAGCTTTGCCGAACCGGCCGATCCCGCGCTGGTGCTTGACGCCTATGGCAGCACCCCGGCGCTCGACGGCGAGAAGCCTGGCTCAGACCCGATGCTGTGCACCAACCCTCTGACCGGCACACCCGGCGGCGCGGCGCCGGCCAGAGCCAATCTCGGCACGCTTGTGCCCGAGGACACGATGGAAAAGGGCGCGCTCCACCCCGGCCTCGTGCCGGCAAGGTGCGACAAGCGGGGGCTGCTGCTGATCGGCCCTCCGCCCGAAATGGGCAGCTATGTCCTGCCGGGCAACAATTACCACGTCTATGATCTGCCGCTGTTCTGGGCCAACACCAAGGCCGACGTCGCGCGCCGGGTGGATGCGTGGAAGGGCAATTGATCTTCGAGGACGCCCGCGGCTTTGCCAATGCGGTGGGAGATGGCGGCGTGCTGCTCGGGCTCGACCTCGGCACCAGGACGATCGGCACCGCGACCTGCGATGCCGGCTGGCGCTTTGCCACCAACGGCACCACCATCAGCCGCGGCAAGTGGGGCCGTGACCGCGAGACGCTGGCGGCGCTGATCAGGAGCCGCTGCGTCAAAGGGATCGTCCTCGGCCTGCCGCGCAACATGGACGGCTCCGAAGGCCCGCGCGCGCAGGCCAGCCGCGCCTATGCCCGCAACCTGGCCGAAGCCTTTGCCCTGCCGATCCTGCTGTGGGACGAGCGCTGGTCGACCCAGGCCGCCGAGGCCGCGATGATCGGGCAGGACATGAGCCGCGCCAAGCGCGCCGCCGCGATCGACAGCCATGCCGCGGCCGTGATCCTGCAAGGCGCGATCGACCGGCTGGCCGGCGGCGTGCTTTAGAGCCCCGCCCGCCGCATCCGCGCCGCGCCTGCGACCATCCGGCTGCCCGAGAGCTCCGCTTCCCGCCACAGCACATCGGCTGCGGCCCGATCCTCGCACATGTCCGCCCGCGCCGCGAAGCTGGCGAGCCGCATCCGCTCGCTCGGGTGCCGCCTGCCGACCCATTCGGCATAATCGCGCGCGCTCTCGGCCCCGCTCGCCACCGCGACGCGCAGGAAGGCCTCGCTCGCCAGCGGGTTGAGCCAGCGCGTCACCGTGCCGCGCGCCAGATCGAAGCCATACTGGTCGAACCACGCCTGCGCCGGATCGAGCCGCATCACGTTGACCGAGACCGAGAGGCTTTCGGGCGGCAGCTGGCTGTGAACGTCGTGATGGCGGCGATAGAGCATCAGCTTGCCCGGCGAGAGGACCGAACGCTCGACGAAGCGCAGAGCCGCATCCTCGCCCGGATAGCCGGCAACCGCCTCGTAGTCATACTCGTAGTAGTCGCTGGCATAGCCCGGCCCGCAATAACCCACTGTGAGAAAATCGAAATTGTGATCATGCGGGGCGCCGTAGACGAAGCTTGCCGCGCCGCTGGTCTTGAACACGTGATCGCGCGGGGACGGCCAGATCGCCGCGCGCAGGAAGGCCGCACCCGGGCGGTTGTCCTTCGGGCGGCTGAGCACGATCGCCTGCGGGCCATAGCCGCTGGCGATGTCGTCCCCGCCCGCGCCCGTCAGCCGCTCGACCAGCAGATCGCCAAGGAAGCTGCGGTTATTGGCCAGCCGCCGCAGCCAGCCTGCTGCGGCCGCCGTGCTGGACGGATCGTCGGGATCGAAACCGAGCTCGCCCAATGCCTCGATGCATTCGGGCAGAGTGCAGTCATCCGCGCAAGGATTGTCGATCACCAGCGGCATCAGGCAGGCTCCAAATGTGCAAGTGCGGGATGGGCGGCGAGCAGGCTGCGCTGCAACTGCGCCGCCGGCGATGCGAGCGCATCGTCTTCGCGCGCGGCCAGCCGGGCAAGCAGCGCGAGGCCGCGGCCTGCGTCCAGCCCCAGCACCTGCCGCAAGGCCTCCCAGCGCAGGTCGCGCTCCGCCTGCGGATCAAGCGCCAGCCGCTCCATCGGCGCCAGCGCGTGGCGGTGCCCGAGCGCGCCGAGCACGCCGAGGGCCATCATCGTCTGGCTCGCCTGCTTCGATCCGCTGATGGTCTGGAGCAGCGCGCCATCGGGCAGCGAAACCTCGCACGAGGCAGCGGGCGATGCCGCCTCGCGCACCAGTTGAAGCACCAGCAGCGGGCGGGTGACCGCGACAAATTGCCGCGCTTCGGCCGCCCCGCCGCGCGTCAGCCGGGTGCCGGGGACGCAGGCCACGGGCCGGCTCTCCACTCCCTGCCCGGTGCGGCGGTGGCACAGCGCCTGTCCTGCCCCGGCAATCACGATCTCGTGCACCTCGCCATCCTCGAACAGCACCGAGGCCGGCTGGCGATGGCGGGCAAGCGCATAGGCCGCCAGCGTCAGGCTCGCGCGGCCGCTTGTCGCAAGGCGGATACGCGCGGTGCCGGGCGCAGCAGAGTGGCCGAGCGGCAGCTGCGCCAGCGGCTCGGCGGTGAGCGCTGCGATCACCGGCGCGATGAAATCATGCGCAAGGCCAGCAGCGGCAGCGTGATCGCCCACCAGCCGCGCCAGCGCCGGCACCGACTCAAGCCCCGCGCCCGCGCCAAAGGTCGTCAGCCCCGCGATCATCGCCTGCACCTCGGGCAAGCCGTGCCAGCGCGCCAGCGCGGCGGTGACGCAGGGCTGCGGAGCGGGTCGGCTCCGCAGCCCTGCGATGGCAGGATGGACGATCATCGCCCCGCCCTGCCACGTCTCACAGCAGCGCCTCGGGCGGCATGGCTTCGTAGAGGAACACCATGATATCGACGATGCGGTCGTCGATCGGGCCGTCTTCGGCGCGCAGCACCGCACCGAACAGCGCCTGCGCGCCGTCGAGCCCGGGAATCTGGTCGAGATTGATCCGCGGAATATTCATCATGCTCTCCTTGCATTGCAGCGTCCCGGCCCCCTGCCGCGAGCGCCGCCACGCAAGGTGATCGAGCTGGCCTCGCCCGCGAAATTAAATGATTGTAACCGCCCCGCACCCGCCCCTATGCACCCTCGCATGACCACGCCCCCTGCCCGGTTCGATGCGCGCGAAGCCTCGAAATGGTTCTTCCGTCACGGCCACACTGCATGGCTCGGCCTCAGGTTCACCGATCAGGGCGAGAACTGGGTCGAGCTCGAATTGCCGTGGCGCGCCGATCTTGTGGGCGACAGCAGTGGCGGCGTGCTTGCTTCAGGGCCGATCATCAGTCTGATGGACATGGCGAGCGGAATGGCGATCTGGCAGGCAAGCCGTACCTTCAATCCGGTCGCCACACTCGACCTCAGGGTCGATTACCAGCGCCCCGCACGCGAGGGAGCGAGCGTGAAGGGACGGGTCGAATGCTACCGCCGCACGCGCTCGGCCGCCTTCGTGCGGGGGATCGCGCATGATGGCGATCCGGGCGATCCGGTCGCCCATGTCGCAGGGGTGTTCATGACCATCGGCGCCGATCCGCGAAAGGACAATCCGGCGCTGGCGGGGGCCATGGGCGATGCCTGAGGGGATCGTGCTGCCCGCCTATGCCCGCTCGCTCGGCATCACCATTGTCGGCGAGGAGGCCGGGATGCCGGTGGTCTCGGTCGATTTCGGGCCCAATGTCGAAGGCCGTCCGGCGCATTTCCACGGCGGGGCGACCGCGGGTCTGCTGGAGACCGCCGGCTATGCCGCGCTCCACGCCGCGCTGCTGGCGGCAGGGCGCGATCCGCAATTGAAGCCGATCAACATCACCGTCCAATATCTCGCCGCGGGAAAATCGCGGGCCAGCTTTGCGCTCGGCCGCATTACCCGGCTCGGGCGGCGCAATGCCAATGTCACGGTCGAGGCATGGCAGGATGACCGCACCCGCCCGATCGCGACCGCGGTGATGAACATCCTGATGGTCTAGAGCGCTTTCCTACTCGGCGGCGGGGTGACAGGCTTGCCCGATGACCTGCTGCCCGCCCCTGCCGCTGCGCCTGTTCGAAGGCGCAAAGGGGCCAGCCGGTTTTCTGTCTCAGGACAGTGTCTCATGTGTCTCCAACACGCGGCGTGCGGGGCGTCGCGGAAGGGTGTCAGGGCGGCGGCTGCGCGTTCGGCGAGGGCGCGGGCTGGACCACCACCCCGCCCTGATCGACCCGCACCTCGACCGGCACGCCCTCCTGCTTGATGGTCACGCCGTTGCCGTCGATGCTGAGCGTCGCCCCGTCCTGACCGAGCGGGATCTCCCCGCCTTCGATGTCGAGCTGCTGCACCGGCCCTTCGGGATCGGGCGAAGCGTCGGCCCTCGGCTTGGGGGCGGCTTCGAGCTTCAGCGCGCCGCGCATGAAATCGCGCCAGATGCGCGCAGGCGTGCTGCCGCCGGTCACGCCGTTCAGCGGCGAGTTGTCGTCGTTGCCGATCCACACACCCACCACCAGATCGCCGGCATAGCCAACGAACAGCGCATCGCGGTAATCCTGCGTCGTGCCGGTCTTGCCGAAATTGGCGATGGGGAGCACCGCATTGCGCCCCGTCCCGCGGTTGATCGCGGCGCGCAGCATGGTCTCGATGTGTTCGTGCTCCGAGCGCGAGAAGCTGTCCTTGCGGGTGGTCAGCCACGCCCACCACCCCGGCTCGCCGCGCGCGAAGGCATGGGGCTCGACCGGAAAGTCGTTGGCGGCGATCCCGGCATAGGCGGCGGTCAGTTCCATCAGCGTCATCGCCGAGGTGCCGAGCGCGAGGCTGGGATCGCCCTCGGCCATCGGCGCAGTGATGCCCAGCTGACGCGCGGTACGGATCACCTTGTCGCTGCCCACCGCCTGCAGCAGGCGCACGGCGGCGACATTGCTCGACTGCGCGAAGGCATCCTCCAGCGTGATCTGGTCGGAATAGGCCTCGCGCGCGTTCTTGGGGCGATAGGCCCCCTGCGTGATCGGGGTGTTGGGAATGGTGTCGTCGGGATCCCAGCCGGCTTCCAGCGCGGCGAGATAGACGAAGGTCTTGAAGGTCGATCCCGGCTGGCGTCGGGCCTGGGTGACGCGGTTGAAGGGCGATTTGCGATAGTCGCGCCCGCCCACCATCGCCACCACCTCGCCATTGCGACGCATCGCCACCAGCGCGACCTGCGCCCCGCCCAGCGGCGCGCGCGACACCACGCGGTTCGCCAGCGCCTGCAGCCGCGAGTCGAGCGTGGTGGTGAGCACCTGCTTGGAATAGCTCGCCTCCATCCCCTCGCGCGCCAGCGGCAGCGCCCAGTCGGCGAAATAGGTGCCGGTCGGCAGGTTGTCGTCGCGGGTGCGCACGTCGATGCGCGGGTCAGGCAGCGCGCGGGCCTCGGCAGCGGTCAGATAGCCTTCCTCGACCATCGACTGGATGACCAGTTCCATGCGCGCCTTGGCCTTGTCGTAGTGCTTCGTGGGCGCATAGCGCGAGGGCGCCTGCAACAGCCCCGCCAGCATCGCCGCCTGCTCGGGCCGCAGCTTTTCGGGCTGGCGGTAGAAGTAATGCAGGCTCGCGGCGCGCAGGCCGTACTGGTTGTCGCCGAAATAGGCGTTGGAAAGATAGCGTTCGAGGATCTCGTCCTTGGTCAGCCAGCTTTCCAGCCAGAAGGCGATCAGCGCCTCGCGCGCCTTGCGGCTGAGGCTCTGTTCGGGCGTGAGGAAGGTGAACTTGGCGAGCTGCTGGGTGATGGTGGAGCCGCCGCCATAGCCGGTCACCAGCGCCCGGGCGATACCGCGCGGATCGATGCCCCAATGGCTGTAGAACCGCCGGTCCTCGATTGCGATGAAGGCCTGCACCACGTGGGGCGGCAGGTCCGCGACCTTGACCGGGGCTTCGACGATTGCCCCCTGCCGCGCAATCGGCGTGCCGTCGCTGGCCAGCAGCGTGACCTGCGGCGGGGCAATGGGTTCGAGGCTTTTCGACAGCGGCGCGGTGAAGGTCAGCCAGCCGATCAGTACGGCGAACAGTGCGAGCCCTGCCATAAGGCCCCGCCCCGTCCACCACAGCTTCGAGCGCGCACGCCAGTAATCGCGCTGCCACCAGCGCAGGCGGCGCTTTTCCTCGACTTCGAGTGCCTCGTCGATCCCCGCCAGCTTGGCGTCCCACGCGTCGAAATCGGGCTTGGCCGAAGGGCGCGGGCGCGGCGGGAGATCGTCCTCATCGTCGAGGTCGGCGGGCTGCATCGATTCGTAGAGCGGGTAGAAGCCGGCCGGCATGTCCGAACGCCCGCCCCCACGCCCGTCAGCGTCGGCGTTGCCGCGAGAGCCTTTCCAGAATCGGTCGAACAGCGCCATGGTCATCGCTGTGTTATCAGCCTATGACACTGTCCGGCAAGCGGTCAGTATTGCGCGATTTCGAAGGCGAATGTCTCGGGGAAGTCGACTTCGTCCAGCATGAGCCGTTGCGGAGCGTTCCGGCAGCGCTCCAGCAAGGCCTGCCACATTGGCCTGCGCTCATCGGCGTCGGCATCCATGATTGGCAGATCGACCGGTTCGCACTGCTCAAGGCGCACCAGTGTGCGCAATCCGACATAGATCAACTGGGGCAGAAACGGCGTGGCTGGGTCCGCGTTGGCAGCCGTACACCACTCGAACTCGCGCACCAGATCGCCGCAGGAATAGGTCTCGATCCCGCCGCCGGGACTGTCCTTGTCGTGGCGGGCATATTCCATTGCCACGGGAATTCGGCTCTGGATCGGCTTTCCGGCCGGATCTGTGCCCGCCTTGTACCACAGCGTCTCGGCCCGCGCCTTGACGGCAGCATCGATCGCTGCCGACCCGCTGCTCTGCATCAGTTCGAGGCCGATAAGCGTGTTGTCGGACGAGATGGTCGCACGGTAGACGGCACGGCCATTGTGGCCCTCGTCCTTGGCCCATTGCGGGATGTCGACCGTCTTGACGGGCTCGACCTGCGGGAAACGGAAAGGACCGAACTCACCCGGCGCGGGGATGATCGTTACGAGCGGGGCTGGCTCTGGTTCGGCCTGCTGGGCGGCAAGTGGCCCGGTAAGCAGCACGAGTGCCGTGGCGAGCGCCCGCCGCATCGTTTACCGCTTCTTGGCTGCGCCTTCCGGCAGATCCTCGCCGAAGACGCGCTGGTAGTATTCCGCCACAAGCGTGCGCTCTGCCTCGTCGCACTTGTTGAGGAAGCTGAGGCGGAAAGCGAAGCCCACCGAATTGAAGATCGCCGCGTTCTGCGCCCATGTGATCACGGTGCGCGGGCTCATCACGGTGGAGATGTCGCCGTTGATGAAGCCCTGACGGGTCAGCTCGGCAACCTTGACCATGTCGGCGATCAGCTTGTCGTCGGCCATCGGGGTCTTGGACTTGACGATCTGCTGCTCCACCTCGGGCTTGAGGTAGTTCAATGCGACGACGATGTTCCAGCGGTCCATCTGCGCCTGGTTGATCGCCTGCGTGCCGTGATAGAGGCCGCTTGTGTCGCCGAGGCCCACGGTGTTGGTGGTGGCGAACAGGCGGAAGAACGGATTGGGCGTGATCACGCGGTTCTGATCGAGCAACGTGAGG
>CAZQOO010000104.1:0-9442 GCA_964594845.1 uncultured Porphyrobacter sp.
ACATTCTTGGCGGGCTGCTGGGGCAGAAGACCCCGGAATTCCTCAACGCCGCCGGATTCTCCTCAAGCCCGCACCTGTTCTATTCGGGCTGGGATGCGCGCGAGGATGGCACGCGCGACTGGTTCCAGCTGTTCCAGATCGGCTTCGGCGGCATTCCGGGGCGGCCTTTGGGTGACGGGCCGGACGGGCACTCGCTGTGGCCGGGCTTCACTAACGTCCCCAACGAATTCCTCGAACGCTATTTCCCGCTGCGGATCGAGCGCTACTCGACCGCGCCCGACAGCGGCGGCGCGGGCCTGCACCGCGGCGGCAACGGCATCCACATGACTTACCGCTTCCTTGCCGATGGCGAGATCGCCATCCACGACGACCGCTGGTTCGTGCCGCCATGGGGCGTCAATGGCGGCCATCCGGGCGCACGGGCGAGGAAGGTGCTGGAGCGCGCCGATGGCACCACCACCATCGTTGGAAACAAGGTGGAGAGCGTGGGCGTCAAGGCGGGCGACCTCCTCCACTTCATCACCTGGGGCGGCGGGGGCTGGGGCGACCCGCTGGCGCGTGACCCCGACCTCGTCGGCCTCGAAATCCGGCAGGGCCTCGTCACCCCCGAAGGCGCGCGCGCCTATGGCGTTGTGGCTGACGCCGCGGGCGTGGTCGACGCTGCCGCGACCGCAGCCCTGCGCGCCGGAATGACCGCCAGCCGCGGAGAACTGCCGCTGTTCGACTATGGCCCCGGCATCGACGCGCTGCGCGCCAATTGCGCGGCCGAAACCGGTCTGCCTGCGCCGATCCAGCCGGTCTGGAACCTCCGGGAGGCCGCGGAATGAACGCTGTCGTGCCGACTGCCAACACCAGCGCGCTGGCGGGCATCAAGGTCGTCGAGATGGGCCAGCTCCTCGCCGGCCCGTTCTGCGGCCAGCTGCTCGGCGACATGGGCGCCGATGTCGTCAAGATCGAGCCGCCGGGCGCGGGCGATCCGATGCGCAACTGGGGCCAGGGCGACGAGAAGGTGCAGTGGGAAGTCATCGCGCGCAACAAGCGCTCGGTCACCTGCAATCTGCGCGTGCCCGAAGGCCAGGCGCTGGCCAAGCGGCTGATCGCCGATGCCGACGTGCTGATCGAGAACTTCAAGCCCGGCACGCTCGAACGCTGGGGCCTCTCGCCCGCGGAACTCCACGCCATCAACCCCGGCCTCATCATCGCGCGCATGTCGGGCTACGGGCAGGACGGGCCCTATTCCGACCGCGCGGGCTTCGGCGGGATCGGCGAGGCGATGGGCGGCTGGCGCTACATCGTCGGCGAGCCCGACCGTCCGCCCAGCCGCATGGGCATCTCGATCGGCGACACCCTGTGCGCCACCTATGGCTGCATGGGCGTGCTCGCCGCGCTCCACCACCGCGACAAGACCGGCGAAGGACAGGTCGTCGATTCCGCCCTGTATGAGGCGGTCTTGCAGGTGATGGAGGGCCTTGTCCCCGAATATGACCGCAACGGCGTGATCCGCGAGCGGTCGGGCTCGGTGCTGAAGGGCATCGCGCCGTCCAACGTCTACACCTGCAAGGACGGCAGCTACATGATCGGCGGCAACGGCGATGCGATCTTCGCGCGGCTTTGCCAGGCGATGGGCCGCCCCGAACTGGCGAGCGACGAGCGCTATTCGACCCACATCGCCCGCGGCATCCATCAGGACGAGCTTGACGCGCTGATCAACGATTGGACCGGCACGCTCACCGTCGATGAAGTCGATGCGCTGATGATCGAATATTCGATCCCCGCAGGCCGGGTCTATCGCGCCCCCGACATGCTCGCCGATCCGCACTTTCAGGCGCGGCAGGCGATCGTCGAAGTCGAGACCCAGAACCGCGGGCGCATCAAGATGCAGAACGCCTTCCCCAAGCTGTCGAAGACCCCCTCCTCGATCCGCCGCCCCGCGCCCGCCACGCCGGGGCAGGACAATGCGGAGGTCTATGGCGAACGGCTCGGCCTCGATGCAGGCGAGCTGGCGCGGCTGGCAGAGGCGGGGATCATCTGATGGCCGGCCCCTCGGCAGCCGACAATTATGCGGGCGTGTACGAGGGGCGGCTCCAGCCGGGCACGCGGCCCGCGCTGCTGATCGTCGATGTGGTGACGGCCTATCTCGAGGAAGGCTCGCCGCTCTACATGGCCACCGCCGCCGCCGCGCGGGACAGCAATGCCCGCCTTGCCGCTGCCGCGCGGGCGGCTGGCGTGCCGGTGGTGTTCACCAATGTCCGCTACCGCGAGGACGGATCGGACGGCGGGGTCTTCTACCGCAAGGCGCCGGTGCTCAAGGCCTTCATCACCGGCTCGCCGCTCGGTGCCTTCCCGGAGGAACTGACGCCGCAAGCGGGCGACCGGGTGTTCACCAAGCAATATCCCAGCGCCTTCTTCGGCACCGGCCTTGCCGAAGTGCTGCACGCCGAGGGCATCGATACGCTGCTGATCACCGGCTATTCGACCTCGGGCTGCGTAAGAGCGAGCGCGCTCGACGCGATGCAATACGGCTTCGTGCCCTTGGTGGTCCGCGACGCCTGCGCCGACCGCCACCCGGGCCCGCACGAGGCCAACCTGTTCGACCTTCAGGCGAAATATGCCGAGGTGATCAGCGAGGCCGAGGCCTTGGCTCTGATCGGCGCAGTTCCGCAGTAAAAGACCACCGGTC
Organism: uncultured Porphyrobacter sp.; assembly: GCA_964594845.1. GTDB lineage: Bacteria > Pseudomonadota > Alphaproteobacteria > Sphingomonadales > Sphingomonadaceae > Erythrobacter. Next base: position 2,681 of record CAZQOO010000104.1, read on the forward strand.
CCGCAGGGACCGCAAGGCCGAACGGCCGTCCGCAGGGGTGGCCACGAAGGGGTCGGGCCCCCGGAGGGAAGCCAAGGCGACGGATGTCGCCGCCGGCGCTTGAGGCGCAAAACAAAAGTGGCGCGCCCGGCAGGACTGTCCACGTCACTTCGCGCCGCGTTCATCTCCGCAGCCTGCGGCTGCTCCGATTCCGAACGAGGTTCGCTCCTTTTGGGGCCCGCCAAATCGTGCGCCCCCTGACGGGGGGATGATTTGGCGCGCCCGGCAGGACTCGAACCTGCTGCCTCAAGATTAGAAGTCTCGCGCTCTATCCAGATGAGCTACGGGCGCGCGCCGGATGCGTCATTAGCGCGCTTTGCTGCCTGCGCAAATCGCGCTAACCCCGCAAGCGATGGAAAACACCTCTCCCGGCCGCCAGCCCGATCCCGCCGCCGCCTTCGACCGCGATCCGACCGACGGGATCGTGGCGACCAGCCGCGCGCCGGTGACCTTCCGCTACTTCGATCTGGTGATGGCCGGCTTCGTCACCCTCTCGAACATCATCGGCGCGGCCAAGCTCACCTACGCCAGCGTTCCGTTCTGGCCCGAGGGCTGGTGGCCCGCGCCCGACGGCACCTTCATCTACGGCGCGGGCATCCTGTTCTTCCCGCTCGGCTACGTGATCGGCGACGTGCTGACCGAGATCTACGGCTTTGCCAAGGCGCGCCGCGTGATCTGGGTCGGGACGGCGGCGATGATCTTCCTCGCCTTCATGAGCTATGTCGTCACCGCCCTGCCCGCCTTCGACGGGTGGGAATGCGCCGCGAGCGGCTTCGGCGGCGAGCGCCCGCCGACCTCGAACGGCGATCCGGCGATTCCCGGCGGGGCGATCTGCCAGATGACCTACGAAAGCGTGTTCGGCAGCACCTGGCGCATCGTCGTCGCCTCGATCACAGCCTTTTGGGCGGGCGAATTCGTCAACTCCTTCGTGATGGCCAAGATGAAGGTCTGGACCAAGGGCCGCGCCCTGTGGAGCCGCACCATCGGCTCGACCTTCGTGGGGCAAGGCGTGGACAGCCTGATCTTCTATCCGGTCGCCTTCCTCGGCATCTGGACAACCGAGGCGGTACTGACCGTGATGGTCACCAACTGGGCGCTGAAGGTGGTGTGGGAGGCGGTGCTGACGCCGGTCACCTATGTGGTGGTGAACCGGTTGAAGGCGGCCGAGGGTGTGGACCTGTTCGACATCGGCACCGACTTCTCGCCCTTTGCGACGAGCGACAAGCGCTGACATTGCCGGATCGCGCAACAAAATATCAAAGTTGACAAAGTTGACACCGTGTCAACTTTGGAATTCCGGATTTTCCTGAGCATTTGCAAGGGCCTGAATCGGAAAGGCGGGCCGGACAGACACCAGGACCGCGCGCGCGAAACGCCGCCTTTCGGGATGGCCTGAGGGTCTGACAATGCGAAAGAGCCGCGCGCAGGTTACGCGCCCGGGCCGCTGTAGGAAATGGCCGCCAAACCCGAGAATCCCGAACCCGTCGCCCCGTGCTTGACACGGGGCTTGGCTATTCTTGTTCGGAACCGGTGCCGAACCAGCGTTCCCACAGATCGTCCCAATCGGGATTGTCTGTCTCGATCAGCGCGAACTTCCATTCGCGTCGCCATTTCTTGACGAGCTTTTCACGAGCAATAGCCTGTTCGATCTCTTCATGGCGTTCGACATAGACCAGCCGCGTCTTCCCGAAGTCCGCGACATGGCGCGAACCCGTCCCCTCGCGGTGTCGATTGACGCGGGCCAAAGCATCCGCTGTCACGCCGACATACATACCGCCGCGATAGCGGTTCGCCATGATGTAGACCCAGCCGCCCTTCTCCATCAATCGACTATCGCTCTGACGGAGAAGAAAGAAAAGCCAAGCCCCGTGTCAAGCACGGGACGACGAGGAGGGTGTTGTCTGACTTTCCCCTAAACCGCCCCGTCCGGCACCACCTCCACCCGCCAGTCGATGCCGAGCCGGCCGGCGAGGAGCTTCATGTCCTTCTCGGTCGGCTGACCGAACAGCGCGGCATGGCTCTCGGCCAGCCGCAGCACCAGCGCGCCCTGTTCCATCGCCAGCCGGCTGACTTCGAGCGAGCGGCGCGACTGCGCGCCCAGCCGCCGCGCCAGCCGCAGGGCGAGGCCCCAGCGGATCGCCTCTTCCAGCGCCTCCTCGCTCGCCAGCGCGCGCACGCGCGGCGGCAGGGCCAGCTGGTTGCCGTTGGCCGCGATCGCCGCCGCCATCATCGCCCGGCCCTTGCCGTCCACCGCGATCCAGCGCTTGTGCAGCGCCCAGTCGATCGCCTGCGGCAGGCGCAGGTTGGGCTCGATCTGCATCGAGGCGAGCGCGAGCATGGTCGCGCCCAGCCGCAGCCGCTCGCTGCCATGGGTGCGCGCCGGGGCCGCATCGAGCGTCCAAGCCGCCATCCGCGTCGCCAGCGTCGGCGCCGCGCCGCGCTGGCTGGCGAACACCGCAATGCCCGCCAGCAGCGGGTCCTGCGCCCGGCTGTGCGCGGGCAGGCGATCATAGAGCAGCCCTTCGCGCAGGCCCCACGAGGAAAACACCACCCGCGCCGGATTGAGCCGCGCCAGCAGCGCCGCCAGCAGCACCGCGGCATCAGGCAGCTTTTCGGCGCGCATGTTCGAGATCCGCTCGCGCCCGCGCAGGGCATCGCTCTCGCTTGCCGCGAGCGCCTCGGCCACCTGCAAGGCACTGGCGGCATCGAGCTCGAAGCCGTGCGGATCGCTCAAGGGGTGGCCCGAAACCGCCATTGCGAACACCGCCATCGCCCGCCAGGTTCCGCCCACCAGATAGAGCGCGCCATTGGCTTCGGGCGCGGTGGCGGCACAATCCCATCCGGCGGCGCGGATTACCTTGTCGAGCGCCTTCTTCATGCCCGTGCGCCCGCTCTTGCGATATTCGGGCAGGCGCAGCGTGCCGAGCGGCAGGGTGCTCGCACCATCGGCCGAGCCCTGGCTGACCCGCACCAGTTCGAGGCTGCCGCCGCCCAGATCGGCGACGATGCCGTGCGCGTCCGGGAAAGCGCCGATAACGCCGTGGGCGCTGAGCAGCGCCTCTTCCTCGCCCGAGATGACCCGCGGCTCAAGCCCGATGGCGCGCAGCTGCTCCACGAATTCGCGCCCGTTGGCCGCCTCGCGCACGGCGGCGGTGGCGACGGTTTCGACATCGCTGATGCCCAGATCATCGAGCAGCAGCGCAAACCGCTTGAGCCCGCGCAGGGCGAGCGCCATTGCCTCCTCGGCCAGCCGCCCGGTGACGGCGATCTCGCGCCCCAGCTTGGCGGTGACCTTCTCGTTCAGAAGCACCATCGGCGCGCGCATGGTGCCGCCATAGACGACGAGGCGCACGGTGTTCGAACCGATGTCGATGATCGCGCGCTGCGGGGTGGCGCCGGCGAAGGTGCCGGTGCGCCCTGCGCGCCGCGTGCGGTAGTTCATGCCGTCCCGCCCCGCCGCAAGGTCAGCTTGGGCACCGCGCCTGCCTCCAGCGCCCCGCCGCGCCCCGAAAGCGACGGGTTGGTCATGAAATAGCGATGGCAGTTGAACGGCTTGCCCCCGCCCGCATGATCGGTCTCGACCCGCGAATAGGAACCATCGGCGTGCAGCCACCAGCTCTGCTCGGTATCGAGCATATTGGCGAGCAGCACCTGCTGGAGCACCTGATCGTGCACCGTGCGGTTGAGGATGGGGATCAGCGTTTCGACCCGGCGATCGAGATTGCGGCTCATCATGTCGGCAGACGCGATGAACACCGCCGCCTGCGCGCTCGGCATGGCGGCGCCGTTGGCAAAGGCGTAGATGCGGCTGTGTTCGAGGAACCGGCCGATGATCGACTTGACGCGGATGTTCTCGCTTAGCCCCGCGATGCCCGGCCTCAGGCAGCAGATGCCGCGCACCACCAGCTCCACCTGCACCCCGGCGTTGGAGGCGGCGTAGAGCCGGTCGATCATGCCCTCGTCGGTCAGCTGGTTGCACTTCATCCAGATCGCGGCAGGCCGGCCCTTGCCGGCATTGGCGATCTCGGCATCGATGCGCGCATAGATTTCCTCGCGCAGGTCGATCGGCGCGATGTGGATGCGTTCGAGCGCGTGCGGCTGGACATAGCCGGTGATGAAGTTGAACATCTTGGCCGCATCGCGCCCGAGCTTGGGATCGGCGGTGAAGAAGCTGAGATCGGTGTAGATGCGCGCGGTGACGGGGTGGTAGTTGCCGGTGCCGAAGTGGCAATAGGTGCGGAAGCTCCCGCCTTCGCGCCGCACCACCATCGCCACCTTGGCGTGGGTCTTCCAGTCGGTGAAGCCGTAGATCACCTGCACGCCCGCACGTTCGAGCGCGCTGGCCCATTTGAGGTTCTGTTCCTCGTCGAAGCGGGCCTTCAGCTCCACCACCGCCGTCACCGACTTGCCCGCCTCGGCCGCCTCGATCAGCGCGCCGATCACCGCCGACTGGCTGCCGGCGCGGTAGAGCGTCTGCTTGATCGCCACCACGTCGGGATCGGCGGCGGCCTGGCGCAGGAAATCGACCACCACCTCGAAGCTTTCATAGGGGTGGTGGATGATGATGTCCTTCTCGCGGATGGCGGAGAAGGCATCGCCGTCATGTTCGCGGATGCGTTCGGGAAAGCGCGGTGAATAGGCGTCGAACTTGAGGTCGGGGCGATCCTCCGCGACGATTTCGGCAAGCCCGTCGATCCCGATCATCCCGTCGGTCTTGATGACGGCCGCCTCGTTGATGCCGAGCTGTTCGCGCAGCAGGGTTTCGGCGGCCGGATCGAAATCCTCCTCCAGTTCGAGCTGGATCACCTGGCCCCTGCGGCGCCGCTGGATCGCAGAGCGGAAGGTGCGCACAAGGTCTTCGGCCTCTTCCTCGATCTCGATGTCGCTGTCGCGCAGCACCCGGAACAACCCGTCGCCGGCGATGGTGAAACCGGGGAACAACGCAGCGGCGTAACGCTGGATCAGGCTGGCGATCGAGATGTAGAGCGCCCCGCCCGCGCCAGCCCCTGCCCCGCCGTCGGCCCCGGTCACCTCGTCAGGCACGCGCACGAACCGCGGCAGCGCGCTGGGGATCAGCACCATCTCGATGATCTGCTCGGCCGTCTCGTCCCGGGTCAGCGTGAACAGCAGGCCCATGCCTTCGTTCTGGACGAAGGGGAACGGGTGCGCGGGGTCCAATGCCTGCGGGGTGATGATCGGCAGGATCTCGTTGAGGAAGAAGGCCTTGAGCCACTTGTGCGCAGCCGGCTGCACGCGCTGCTCGTCGGCGACATGGATGTCGGCCCCGGCCAGCGCTTCGCGCAGGGTGCGCCAGATCGCCTGCTGGCGCTGCGAGAGATCGACCAGCTTCTCGCGGATCGCGGCGAGCTGCTGGGTGGGGCTGCGCCCGTCGATCGAGGGGGTCGCGAGGCCCCGCTGCACCTGCCCGACGAGGCCGGCGACGCGGATCATCATGAACTCGTCGAGATTGCTGCCCGAAATCGACAGGAACCGCAGCCGCTCAAGCAGCGGATAGGCCTCGTTGCAGGCCTCGGCCAGCACGCGCTGGTTGAACTGGAGCCACGACAGCTCGCGGTTGAAATAGGGCGATTCGTCAGGGGCAAGCTCGGCCATCTGCACGGCCCCCGCCTGTGCGGGAGCGCCTTGGCTGCCAATCGGTGACGTGCTCATCGCTTTCCTGCTTCCGGACGCTTGTGGAGTGCGCCATGTTCGCTTGTGCCAGCGGTGTAAATCAGGACGCCGGGCTTGTCACACCAATGACAAACTGATCGGGCCTCCGGGCGGGGGCGCTCCCCCGCCCCCCCGCCCCCCCACCCGGCCACCATCGCAGGCTGGGATCATTGGTGGACGGGTGGGGAGGCGGGGCGGGGGTCTGCATCGCGCGTCAGCGGACCCGAAAATCAAAGAAGCGATCTGCTATCCGCGATCTGGGTGATCCCGCGCTTGCCGTTGGCATCGCGGCCGAGCTGCACGATCACGTCGATCACGCTCGCGGCATAGGCGATGGTGTCGGAACGGGTGAGGCCGATGCCGGTCTGCATCACCATCAGCGAGAGCTGCTCCAGCGCACCGCGCAGGGAATTGGCGTGGATGGTCGAGAAGCTGCCCGGGTGCCCGGTGTTGATCGCGCGCAGGAAGCTGACGCTCTCGGCCCCGCGCAATTCGCCCAGCACGATGCGGTCGGGACGCAGGCGCAGCGCGGCTTGCAGCAGTTCGTTGGCGGTGACCTTGGCCTCGCCCAGCTCGCCCTTGACCGCGACCAGGCCGACGCCGTTTTCGCCCGGCAGCTTCAGTTCGGGCGTGTCCTCGACCAGCACCACGCGTTCGGCGCGCGGAATTTCGCCGAGCATGGCGTTGAGGAAGGTGGTCTTGCCGGTGCTGGTGCCGCCCGAGATCAGGATCGTGCGCCGCGCCCGGATCGCCTCGCGCAAGTAAGCGATCGGCTGGGCCTGCGGATCGGGCAGATCGAAGGTCATCTCCCCCGCCAGCGGGCCGGTGTCATAGGCATCCAATGGCAGATCGAGCCGGCGGTGGCGGCGGATCGCCATCACCCAGTGCTTGCGGCTGGCGGGCGGCCCGCAGAACTGCACGCGCGCGCCATCGGGCAACGTCGCACCGAGCAGCGGATGCTCGCGGTTGATCCCCTGGTGGCTGACCCGGGCGACCTGTTCGGCGAGGCGCTGGACCAGTCGGTCGTCGATCTGTGGGTTCTCGATCCGCTTC
>CAZQOO010000105.1:0-9409 GCA_964594845.1 uncultured Porphyrobacter sp.
CATGTTGGCGCCTTCCGACACCGCCCGGCAGCCGTTGGCGATCAGCATCTTGGCGTCTTCGCCCAGCAATTCGTTCTGCGTGGCGCAGGGCAGGGCGACATCGCAGGGCACGCCCCACGGGGTCTTGCCGGCGTGGAAGGTCGCCTTGGGGAAGGCCTCGACATATTCCTCGATCCGGCCGCGGCGATGGGTCTTGTGGCTCTTCACCCAGTCGATCTTCTCCTGATCGATTCCGTCGGGATCATGGATGAACCCGCCCGAATCCGACAGGGTCAGCACCTTGCCGCCGAGCTGGACGATCTTTTCCGCCGCGTGGGTGGCGACGTTGCCCGAGCCCGAGATCACTGCCGTCTTGCCAGTCAGATCCTCGCCCTTGGTCGCCAGCATGTTGGCGAGGAAGTAGACCGCGCCATAGCCCGTGGCCTCGGTGCGGATCAGCGAGCCGCCCCATTCCAGGCCCTTGCCGGTGAGCACGCCGGTGAAGTTGTTGGTGATGCGCTTGTACTGGCCGAACATGAAGCCGATCTCGCGCCCGCCCACGCCGATGTCGCCTGCCGGCACGTCGATGTCGGCACCGATATGGCGATAGAGCTCGGTCATGAAGGACTGGCAAAAGCGCATGATCTCGCGCACGCTCTTGCCCTTGGGATTGAAGTTGCTGCCGCCCTTGCCGCCGCCCATCGGCAGGCCGGTGAGCGCGTTCTTGAAGGTCTGCTCGAAGGCCAGGAACTTCAGCACCGATTCGGTCACCGACGGGTGGAAGCGGATGCCGCCCTTGTAGGGGCCGATGGCGTTGTTGTTCTGCACGCGCCAGCCGCGCTGCACGCGGATGTTGCCGTTGTCGTCTTCCCAGCACACGCGGAAGGAAACCACGCGATCCGGCTCGGCGATGCGGCGAAGGATCTGCTGGGAGTGATACTCCTCCTTGTCCTCCATGAATTCGAAGATGTCCTCGGCCACTTCCTGAACGGCCTGGACGAATTCCGGCTGGTGCGGATTGCGCTTCTTCACGCCCTCCATGAAGCCGTTCAAGTCGACGTGATCGGTAACTGCCATGATAATTCTCCCCCCAGAAACTGCTGTATGACTATGCGCCCGATAGAGACTCCGCTTGTCGTTTTGCGGCAATCTATCGGCGCAAAGCGCAATTCCTGCAAGGCGCTTCGCAGCGGCGTTGCGCGGCGGTCAGATTGCCGAGCTGAAGCGGCGCTGGGTGACGGCGCGGTAGCTGTCGAACAGCGCCGCGATGCCGCGCGCATAGGGCAGGCCGCCGGGTGCGATGGTCAGGGTGTTGCCGTCGAGACGGGCGAGGCCGCGGGCGGTGAAGGGTGCGAGTCGCTCGCGCACATCGGCCAAGAGACAGGGCGAAAGCTGCGCCTCGCCGCGGCAGAGAAGCGCCTCGATCACGCCGCCGCGCAGACGGTCCTCGGCGGAGCGGACGATGCCGTGGCTGGCCGACAGCCGCCCTTCGGCAGACAGCGCGCGGTAACGGCCATTGTGCTTCTCGTTCTGGGCCAGCAGCCCCGGAAAGCCGCTGATCGCGGTGGCGCCGAGGCCGATCAGCACTTCGGACGGATCATCGGTGAAGCCCTGGAAATTGCGCCGCAGCGTGCCTTCGCGCGTTGCCCGGGCCATCGCGTCATGGGGCAGGGCGAAGTGATCGAAGCCGATCGCTTCATAACCGTTGCCCGTCAGGAACGCGTGCGCCTGCGCCGCCATGGCAAAGCGCGCCTCGGCCCCGGGCAGCGCCTCTTCGGGGATCATCTTCTGGCGCGGCACCATGTGCGGGACATGGGCATAGCCGAACACCGCCACCCGGTCCGCGCCGAGCATCCGCGTGTGTTCGAGACTGTCCGCCAGATCCACCGCGGTCTGGTGCGGCAACCCGTACATCAGATCGAAATTGAGCGAGGTGACGCCGCCCGAACGCAGCCAGTCGATGCTGCGGCAGATCATGCTGGTGGGTTGTTCGCGACCGATCGCTTTCTGGCAGTGGGCGGCAAAGGTCTGCACGCCCATGCTGGCGCGGGTGATCCCGGCCTCGCGCACCAGATGGCCCCATTCGGCCGTCAGGCTGCGCGGATCGAGCTCGATCGACCATTCGGGCGCGACCAGCGGGAAGTGGGCGTGCAAGGCCTCGACCAGCGCCATGAACTCGCGCGGCTCGATCGCGTTGGGGCTGCCCCCGCCAAAGGCGATGCGCCGCACTCTTGCGCCTTGCGGCAAGAGGCTGGCGACAGTCGCGAGTTCCTGATGCAGCGCGGCGAGATAGGTCTCCACCCGCGCGCGCTTGCCCGATGCGCCGGTGTTGCAGCCGCAATAGTAGCAGATCTTCTCGCAGAACGGGATGTGGAGGTAGAGCGAGACATCGCCATCAGCCTCCGCAATCGCGCGTTCGATCAGGCCCTCTTCAAGCGGCCCGAAATCGGCGGCAGTGGGATAGCTGGTGTAGCGCGGCACCGGCGTAGCGAGGAGTTCGGGATGATATGACCACATGAGCCGCTTGAAGCGGCTCTGCCTCTCCGCGTCTTTGCGCGAGATCAATTTGGCCGATTTGGACGCTTGCTCTCGTCCTTGGGGCGGCAGGTGCCGGCGTGACAGCCCTTGGGGTGGCAGTCGCGGTCCTGTGCAGGTGCGCCGTCGCCGAGCGGAATGGTGATCGTCCCGCCATTGCACAGCTGCGCGGTGATGGCGGCGCTTTGGGTGGGCATCGGCCCGATCATCACCGGCACCAGCGCGGCGAGCGCGAGCGGGAGCAGGGCGGCGCTCATGCGTCGTCCTCCTCATCGATCAGGATGCGGTTGGCCGCGCCCTCCATGTCGTCATACTGCCCGTCGCGCATCGACCACAGGAAGGCGACGAGGCCGAGCAGACCCATGCCGAGCGCAATCGGGATCAGGAAGGCAAGGCCGGTCATACTCGCGCACTCCGCGCCAGCCGCAAGGAATTGGCGACCACGACCAGCGAACTCACCGACATGGCGATCGCCGCGATCAGCGGGGTGACGAGGCCAAACAGCGCCAGCGGCACGGCGAGCAGATTGTAGGCGATCGAGAAGGCGAAGTTCTCGCGCACGATCTTCATGGTCTGCCTTGCCACACCGACAGCGAGCGCGACCGGCATCAGCTTCTCGCCGATGAACACCGCGTCGGCGGCCTGCTGGCTGGCGTCGGACGCGGTCCCGGGCGCGATCGAGGCGTGGGCGGCGGCAAGCGCGGGGCCATCGTTGAGGCCATCGCCCACCATCAGCGGGCGGCGGCCGCGTGCCTTCAGGGCTTCCAATGCGGCGAGCTTGGCCTGCGGGCTGGCCTCCGCCTCGGCGGCCAGGCCCAGTTGGCGGGCCACCGCCTCGACCGGCGCGGCGCGATCGCCCGAGAGGATGCTGGCGGTGATCCCTTGCGCCGTCAGTGCAGCGAGTGTTTCGGCCGCATCGGTGCGCAGGGGATCAGTGAAGGTGATGATCTGGCGGTCGGTCCCGATCCTGAGGCAGGTGGCAAGTCCGTCGCCGGCATCATCCGGCCGTTCGAGCGCAACCTCGACGCCCTCCCAGCGGCCCGTCAGCCCCGTGCCGCTTGCTTCGCGCACATCGCTGACCTCCGCAGGCTCGATCCCTTCGCGCAGGGCTGCGGCGGCAAGCCCGCGGCTGAGCGGATGGCGGCTCGCCTGCGCAAGGCCAAGCGCGACGGCGCGCTGCACCGGTGTGAGCGCGCTCACATCGGCGCGCGGGCTCCCCAATGTCAGCGTGCCGGTTTTGTCGAGCAGCGCGATGTCGCATTCGGCGAGGCGCTCAAGTGCGCTCCCGTCTTTCACCAGCAGGCCCCGCCGCAACAGCGCGCCCGAGGCCACCACCTGCGCGGCCGGCACCGCAAGGCCCATCGCGCAGGGGCAGGTGATGATCAGCACCGCAATCGCGATCACCAGCGACTGGTGCCAGCCCGCGCCCGCGATCATCCAGCCCGCGAAAGCGAGTGCGGCGAGGCTGTGCACGACCGGCGCATAGAGCCGGCTGGCACGGTCGGCGATACGGACATAGGCACTGCGCGATTGCCCCGCCTCGTCCATCAGCCGGGCGATTTCGGCGAGCGCGGTGTCCTCGGCAACGTGAGTGAGCCGGATGCGCAAGGGGGCCGAAAGGTTGATCGCCCCGGCGTGCACCACGCTGCCCGGCCCGACCGGCTCGGGCGCGCTTTCGCCGGTCAGCATGGCATTGTCGATCGCGCTGTTGCCGTCCACCACCTCGCCATCGGCGGCCAGCGCCTCCCCGGCGGCGACCAGCACCAGCATGCCCGGTTCGAGATCGGCGGCGGCCACGCGGCGGGTGGTGCCATCGGGGCCGATCACGCTGGCGCTCTTGCCCATCCGCCCGACCAGCGCGCCGATCCCGGCCCGCGTGCGATCGCGCATCACCGCATCGAGCGTGCGGCCCGCCAGCAGGAAGAACAGCAGCATCACCGCGCTTTCGAAATAGGCGTGGCCGCCGCCGGTCATGGTCTCGTAGATGCTCAGCGCGGTGGCGAGGATCACGCCGATGCTGATCGGCACGTCCATGTTGGTGCGCCTGTGGCTCAGCGCCATCCATGCGCTGGCGAAGAACGGGCGGCCCGAATAGGCGATCACCGGCAGGGCGATCAGGGCCGACAGCCAGTGGAACAGCTCGCGCGTGGCCCCTTCCGCCCCCGACCAGATGCTGACCGAAAGCAGCATGATATTCATCATGCCGAAGCCCGCCACGCCGAGCGCGCGGGTCAGGCGGCGGCGCTCCTTGTCCTCGATCCCCATCGGGTTTTCGGCGACCGGCTGGGCTTCGAAGCCGAGGCCGAGCAGGGCTGCTGTCAGCGCCTCCTCGCCAAGCGCCGGGTCATGCCGGATCGCCACGCGCTTGGCCGACAAATTGGCGCGCGCGGCGGCGATGCCGGGGATCTTGGGCAATTCGCGCTCGATCTTGGCGATGCAGCCCGCACAGCGCATCCCGGGCACGGTGAAGCGGGTCGAGACGAGCGCGGCGTCGTTGGTTGCGGGGGTGGGCGAGGGTGCGTTCATGGCAGCTGGACAATCCCGCTCCAGCCTTGCGGTTCGCCGCCCGGGGTGGTCGCCGCGATCTTCACCAGCATCTGCCAGCGGCCCTCGGCAAGGATTTCCTGCGACACCCATTGGCCGGCACTTTCCTCGGCAAAGGTCAGCATCACCGTCTCGCGCTCGCCCAGCGGGCGTTCGGCGACGGCGGTGATGGTGGCGCTGGCGGGAACGCCGGTGACGTTCAAGCCGATCCGGCCATCGGCCAGCTGCGTCCCGCGCACCTTCCAGCCGAGCCGGCCCTCCTGCTCGGCTTCCTCGATCCAGCCGTTGAATTTCTGGCTGGCGACATAGGAATTGTCGACCACGGTGCCGTGGAAGCTGCCGACCGCAAAGCTCGCCATCACCAGATTGACCGCGATGACGATCCCGAAGCCGGCGACGAACACCAGCGCCATATGCTTGCCGGTGAAGCGGCTGCCCTTGTCCGACATCATTCGTTCCCCGGCATGGCAAAGGTGGTTTCCGCAAGATCGGTCTCGCGCTGTTCGTCAAGGCTGGTGAGGCGGAAGCTGAAGCTGTCCGCTGCCGCACCCGCAGGCAACATGACATAGGCGCGCACCACTCTGGTCTCGTTGGCGGGCACTTCGATCACCTGCACGGGTGCGGCGTCTTCGAGACTAACCGATTCCGTCCACATCACCGCGCCTTGCGGCAGGCCGGTGAGCGCCACCTCCATCTCGCGCGGGCGCGCTTCCATGTTGCGCAGGCGCAGGGTGTAGGCGTTCCTCACCGATCCGTCCTTGAGCAGCATGAACGGCGGGTTGCGATCGGGCGAGACGGTGAGATCGGTGTGGGTGCGGGTGCCGAGCGCGAACAGCAGGCCCGCCCCGATCGCGCCCCAGACGCCGAAATAGATGAAGATCCGCGGGCGCAGCAGCGCCTTCCACGCAGGCGTGGCGGGCGCGCCTGCGGCCTCGGCCTTGCACTGGTCGAGCGTGGCATAGTCGATCAGCCCGCGCGGGCGGCCGACCTCCTTCATCACCTTGTCGCAGGCGTCGATGCACAGCCCGCAGGTGATGCAGCCGATCTGCTGGCCTTCGCGGATGTCGACCCCGGTGGGGCAGACCGCGACGCACATGTTGCAGTCGATGCAGTCGCCATACTGGTCGGGGTTCTTCGCGGCCTTCTTGAGGCTGCCGCGCTGCTCGCCGCGCCAGTCCTTGTAGGTGACGATCAGCGATTTCTCGTCGAGCATCGCGGTCTGGATGCGCGGCCAGGGGCACATGTAGATGCACACCTGTTCGCGCATGAAGCCGCCGAGCCAGAAGGTCGTGCCGGTAAGGATCGCCACGGTCGCATAGGCTACCGGAGCGGCATTGCCTGTCCAGAAATCCACCGTGAGCGTCGGCGCGTCGGCGAAATACATGATCCACGCGCCGCCGGTCCAGAAGGCGATCGCGAGATAGACCGCCCACTTGGCGGTGCGCCGTGCGATCTTGGAGGCGGTCCAGGGTGCCTTGTCGAGGCGGATGCGGGCGTTGCGATCACCATCGAAGAAGCGGTCGACATGCTGGAACACGTCGGTCCACACTGTCTGCGGGCAGGCATAGCCGCACCACGCCCGGCCGACCGCGCTGGTGACAAGGAACAATCCGATCCCGGCCATGATCAGGAGCCCTGCGACGAAGTAGAATTCGTGCGGCCAGATCTCGATGTCGAACATGTAGAAGCGGCGATTGGCGAGATCGATCAGCACCGCCTGATCGGGCGCATAGGGCCCGCGATCCCAGCGGATCCACGGGGTGACGTAGTAGACGCCCAAGGTGACGAGCATCACCAGCCACTTGAAGCGGCGGAAGGGGCCGTCGATCCGCTTGTTGTGGATCGTCTTGCCCTTTTCGTAGAGCGCCGAGCCCAAGAAGCCCACGTCCTCCGCCACCGAGGCGAGGCGCGGGGTCTCGGCATCGGAACCGAGCGCCGCGCCCCAGTCGCGGGTGGTTTCGCCTTGCGGGGCGGGGCGCTCGGTATCCTTCTGGTCAGCCATCGTTCTCGGCCTTGGGACTCTGCGCCACGTCGCCGGCGGGTTCCTCGGCCGGGGCCGCGGGTGCGGCCTGCTGGCCGCCGCCGCGCGAGTGGACATAGGCCGCCAGCATCTTGATCGTCACCGGATCGAGCCGCTCGTTCCATGCCGGCATGACGCCGTGGCGGGGGGCGAGGATCTGCTTCTTCACCTCGGCAGCCGTGCCGCCGAACAGCCAGATCGCATCGTTGAGCGCAGGCGCGCCCATCGCCACCATGCCTTCGCCGCCCGCGCCGTGGCAGGCCGCGCAGTTATCGGCGAACAGCTGCGCGCCCGCCGCGCTGGACTGGCCCTTGCCCGACAGCGAGAGTACATGGCCCGTCACAGCGTCCGCCTGCGCGCCCTCGATCACGCCGGCAAAGGCCGGCATGTAGTTCGCGCGGGTGGCATCGGCGCCTTCCCAGCGGATGCCGTGAGTGATGGTGTATTCGATCTCGCTCAGCGTGCCGCCCCAGATCCAGTCGTCGTCATTGAGGTTGGGATAGCCGGCCGATCCCGCAGCGCCCGCGCCGTGGCATTGCACGCAGTTGACCTTGAACGCCGCCGCGCCGCCCGCGATGGCCTGCGCCATCAGTTCGGGGTTGTTGCCCAGCTGCTCGATATCGGTCGCGGCAATCTGCTTGAACACGCCCTGACGTGCGGCCTCGGCAGCGCCCATTTCCCTGGCGAGATCGCCGCGGCTCGACCAGCCGAGCGTGCCCGCAGTGGCCTTCTCGATCAACGGCCAGGCCGGATAGAGCACCACATAGACAAGGCTCCACGCGATGGTCGCGTAGAAGGTCCACAGCCACCAGCGCGGCAGGGGGGTGTTGAGCTCCTCGATCCCGTCCCATTCATGGCCGACGGTCTCGGTGCCGGTGGGTTGGTCAATGCGCTTATTCGCCATCGGTCTGGTCCTTGAAAATCGAGAGCTTGGCGGCGTCCACATGGCGCTTGGCGCCGGGACGGAAGTGCCACAGGCACAGCGTCAGATAGAGCGCGACGATCACCGCCAGCCCGTAGCTGTCGGCGAAGTGGCGCAGGGTTTCGTAGACGCTCACCGGCCCTTCTCCTTGGTGAGCGCTTCCTGTGCGGCGGCGCTGTCGACATCGACCAGCGTGCCGAGCATCTGGAGATAGGCGACCAGCGCATCCATCTCGGTCACCCGGGTGGGATCGCCGTCATAGTCGCGGATCTGCGCCTTGGGATAACGCTGCGCCAGATCGCCGGCATCGGCATTGGGATCGGCCTGCGCGATCAGATCGGCCGGGGCCTTGGCGATGTCGGCATCGGTGTAAGGCACGCCCACCCGCCTGAGCGCGGTGAGAGTGGCCGAAGGATCGGGCACCTTCAGTTCGGCCTCGGCGAGGAAGCTGTAACCCGGCATGATGCTTTCCGGCACCACCGAGCGCGGCGCCTTCAAATGCTGGACGTGCCATTCATCCGAATAGCGCCCGCCCACCCGCGCCAGATCAGGCCCGGTGCGCTTGCTGCCCCACTGGAAGGGGTGATCATACATCGATTCCGCGGCGAGGCTGTAATGGCCGTAGCGCTCGACCTCGTCCCGGAAGGGCCGGATCATCTGGCTGTGACAGACATAGCAGCCTTCGCGGATGTAGATGTCGCGGCCCGCCTGTTCGAGCGGAGTGTAGGGGCGCATCCCCTCCACCTTCTCGATGGTGTTGTCGATCCAGAACAGCGGGGCAATCTCCACGATCCCGCCGATCGCGACTGTCAGCAGCGTGGCTGCGGCCAGCAGCGTGACGTTGCGTTCCAGCTTCTTGTGGCCCTCGAAGGGTTCCTTGCGCGTTGTTTCAGTCATTGTTCGCGTTCCTTGGCTCGCGGTCATTCGGCCGGTTCGGCACCGATTGATGGGGGGATCGGGCGGTCATTGGCTTCGTCATGCGCGGTGTCGCCCATCGGGGCCTCGTCGCGCTGGTGGCCGAGGATGGTCATCCAGATGTTGTAGACCATGATCACCGCACCGCTGAGGTACATCAGCCCGCCCACGGCCCGCAGGATGTACATCGGGTGGAGCGCCGCGACGGTGTCGACGAAGCTGTTCACCAGATAGCCGTCCGAGCCGTATTCGCGCCACATCAGGCCCTGGGTGATGCCCGCCACCCACATGCTGGCGGCGTAGAACACGATCCCCAGCGTCGCGAGCCAGAAGTGCCAGTTGATCATCCGCAGGCTGTAGAGGCGCTGCTTCTGCCACAGGCGCGGCACGAGGTAGTAGACGCAGGCGAAGGTGATCATCCCGTTCCACCCCAGCGCGCCGGAGTGAACGTGGCCGATGGTCCAGTCGGTGTAGTGGCTCAGCGAGTTCACCGC
>CAZQOO010000106.1:0-9362 GCA_964594845.1 uncultured Porphyrobacter sp.
GGTAGTAATCCAGCCCCCGCACGAGGCTCTCAGCCCGCTCCCACTTCACACCTGCCGCATCCAGCCCGCTCGTTACCGCCGCAAAAAACGCCGAAGCCTCCTCCGACAAAAACGCGTCGATCTTCGGCGCATCCGCCAGAAACGGCCTGTCCCGCGCATCCTTGGAATCCAGAATCCGCAGCGGGTTCTTCTCCAGCCGCTCCTGCGATTCTTCCGACAGCTGATTCTTCACCGCCCGGAAGTATTCGATCAAAGCCGCCCGCCACGCCTCGCGGCTCGCGCCGTCGCCGAGCGTGTTGAGGTGCAGGGTCACGTCGTGAATGCCCAGTTCCTTGAGGAGCTGATCCGCCATTGCCAGCAGCTCGACATCCGCCTGCGGCTCGGCCGCGCCGATCACCTCGGCGTCGATCTGGTGGAACTGGCGGTAGCGGCCCTTCTGCGGGCGCTCGTAGCGGAACAGCGGGCCGTGGGTGGCGACCTTGAGCGGCGCATATTGCTGCCAGCCGTTGGTGAGGAAAGCGCGCGCGATCCCGGCGGTGAACTCGGGGCGCAGGGTGAGCGATTCCCCGCCGCGGTCCTCGAAGGAATACATCTCCTTCGACACCACGTCCGTGGTCTCGCCCAGCGAGCGGGCGAACACCTCGGTCTTTTCGAACACCGGCATTTCGACCCGGCGGAAGCGATAGAGGCGGCGCACGCGCTCGAAGGTTTCGACCACAAAGGCGAAGGCCTCGGCCTCGGCGCCGAAAATGTCCTGGGTGCCGCGGATGGCCTGGGGCGTCTTCTTGCTCATAGCGCGCGCAGTTAAGGCCACGCGGCCCCTTTCGCAATCCTGCGGCACGGATTAAGGGGCGGCGCGTTACCTCTCTCAATCGCAAACCACAAAAAGAGAACAGCCATGCGCATCGACAAGATCCCCACCGGTGTGAACCCGCCCGACGATCTCAACGTCATCATCGAAGTGCCGACCGGCGGGGAGCCGGTGAAGTACGAATTCGACAAGGAAAGCGGCGCGCTGTTCGTCGACCGCATCCTGCACACGCCGATGCGCTATCCGGCCAATTACGGCTTCGTGCCGCACACCCTGTCGCCCGATGGCGACCCGCTCGATGCGCTGGTGATCTCGCGCTCGCCCTTCATCCCGGGCTGTGTGGTGCGTGCGCGGCCGATCGGGGTGCTGAACCTCGAAGACGAGCAGGGCGGCGACGAGAAGCTGGTCTGCGTGCCGGTCAACGAGACCTTCCCCTATTACGCCGACGTGATCGAGACGAGCGATCTGCCGTCGATCATCTTCCAGCAGATCGAGCACTTCTTCACCCACTACAAGGATCTCGAAGCCGAGAAGTGGGTGCGTGTGGGCAGCTGGGGCGATGCCGCCGAGGCACGCAAGATCACCATCGAGGCGATCGAGCGGTATCAGGCGTCCTGATAGCGCAGCCGCCTCCGCGGCTGCGTCCTCGGCGCTGTTCCCGTGGCGTGCGCCACGGGGCGCCTGCGGCTCGCGCGCGTGCGCTCGCGATCGCTGGCGCGACCGACTTCATTACTTCAGCAAAAGGTGAAGTGCTGATTTCGGTCGCGCTAGCGACCGCAAGGCCGAACGGCCGCCCGCAGGCGCCCGTAGCTTAGCGAAGGAACAGCGCCGAGGACGGGTGCCCGGAGGGGCACCCGTAAATCAGAAAATACTCAATACCGCCTTGAACAGCACGGTCAGGGCGAAGGGCAGGCCGATGGCCAGCAGCCACAGCCCGATCGTGTCGCGGCGGAAGGCTTCGGCATAGGCCTCGTCGGCGGCCTCTGCATCGTCGAGCCCGACCCAGCGGCGCTCGAACCAGCGCAGCGCGGGGATGATGCCGGCCACCAGCACGATCAGCGCAAGATAGGGCAGCAGGCCCGAAGTGCCCTCGCTCAGCGCCTTGACGGTCACGAAAATCTGCAGCGCGGTGTAGACCAGAAGGCTGTAGGCGACATGGTCGCTCATCGCCTTGCGCCAGTCGCGCGCGCGCGCCGGTGCGGCTACCTGTACCTGACCCTGCCTCGATGCTTTCCCCATATGCGCCGCTCCCCGACGGTCTGATCTATGGCACGGAGTATCGCAAAGGCGACACCAAGTTGCAACATGGCGCGGAAAATCGCCTGTTTGTTGCGCCAGACGCAAACGCCGCCGATCAAACCGCCGGAATCGCACGAGGTTTGATCGCGCCTCGGCACCCCGAGGCTGCCACCGGCCCGACTAAGCAAAAATCCTGCCAAACCCGTCTCGGGACTTTCCTGCGGCTTCAGGACTGCTAAAGACCCTCGTGAAATGCACGAGTCCTCACTCACCGCGCCGGTAGCCGACACCGCCCCTGCCAGCCAGCCGACAGGCAGCGGACTGGAAGTGATCTCGATTGCCAAGAGCTACGACAAGCGCGCGGTGCTGACCGACATCTCGCTGACCGTGGCCAAGGGCGAAGTGCTCGGCCTGCTCGGCCCCAACGGGGCGGGCAAGACCACCTGCTTCTATTCGATCATGGGTCTGGTGAAGCCGGACTCGGGCCGCATCCTGATGGACGGCGAGGACGTGACCAAGCTGCCGATGTATCGCCGCGCGATCCTCGGCCTGGGCTACCTGCCGCAGGAAACCAGCATCTTCCGCGGCATGACGGTGGAGCAGAACATTACCTGCGTGCTCGAAATGGTCGAGCCCGATGCCGCCACCCGCGCCTCGGAGCTGGAGCGCCTGCTCGACGAATTCGGCCTCACCCGGCTGCGCGAAAGCCCGGCGATGGCGCTGTCGGGCGGGGAGCGGCGGCGCTGCGAGATCGCCCGCGCACTGGCGGCCAAGCCCTCGATCATGCTGCTCGACGAGCCCTTTGCAGGCATCGACCCGCTCTCGATCAGCGACATCCGCGATCTGGTGAAGGACCTGAAGGCGCGCGGCATCGGGGTGCTGATCACCGATCACAATGTGCGCGAGACGCTCGACATCGTCGACCGCGCCTGCATCATCTATGGCGGGCAGGTGCTGTTCGCCGGGTCTCCGCAGGAGCTCGTCGCGGACGAGAACGTGCGGCGGCTCTATCTCGGCGAGAGCTTCACGCTCTAGCGATCCAGCGATGGCGCTCGGCCCCCGCCTCGACTTACGGCAGACGCAATCGCTGGTGATGACGCCGCAGTTGCAGCAGGCGATCAAGCTGCTGGCGGCCTCCAACCTGGAAATCGAGACCTTCATCGCCGAGGCGCTGGAGGCCAATCCGCTGCTCGACACCGGGGGGCCTGCCGACGTTGCCGAACCCGAACGCATCGAACTCCCCGCGCCGCCGGGCGAGGATGCGACCGCCGACCAGCTGATGCTGGCAGGCGGCGGCGAGGGCGATGCACCGCTCGACCTGTCCTCGGTGGATCGCGATTTCGACACGGGCGACGGCGCGGGGCCGACAATGCGCGATGCCGAGTGGGGCGCGGCGGGCAGTTCCGGTGGCGATTTCGACGAGTTGCCCGATTGGGAGCAACTGCGCGCCGCCGACGTCACCCTCGCCGAGCATCTCGAAGGCCAGATCGGCGCAGCTGCCAGCGATCCGCAGACCGCCTTCATCGCGAGGGCCATCATCGGCCTGCTCGACGATGCGGGCTACCTCGCGACGCCGCTTGACGAAGTGGCCGAGGGCATCGGGGTGGGCCTTGCCGCAGCCGAGGCCGGGCTTGCGCTGGTGCAGTCGCTCGACCCCTCGGGTGTGGGGGCGCGCAGCCTTGCCGAATGCATCGCCATCCAGGCGCGCGAGGCGGACCGCTATGACCCTTGCATGAAGGCGCTGATCGACAATCTCGATCTGGTCGCGCGCGGCGAAGTGGAAAGGTTGAAACGACTGTGCAGGGTGGATGACGAGGACTTTGCCGACATGCTGCGCGAGCTGCGCAGCTACAACCCGCGCCCCGGCCTTGCCTTTGCCCCCTCGGACAGCACCGCCGTGGTGCCCGACATCCTGATTACCGCCAATGCCGCGGGCGGGTGGGACATCGCCTTGAACGAGGAGACGCTGCCGAGGCTCGTCGTCAACCGCGGCTATTTCGTCGAACTGAATGCAGGGGCTGCATCCAGGGAATCGCGCGGCTGGCTCAAGGAAAAGCTCGCCGACGCGCACTGGCTGATTCGCGCGCTCGACCAGCGCCAGAAGACGATCCTCAAGACCGCCGCCGAGATCGTGAAGCAGCAGGACGGCTTCTTTCGCCGCGGCGTTTCCGAACTGCGCCCGCTCACCTTGCGCGAGGTGGCCGAGCAGATCGAGATGCACGAAAGCACGGTCAGCCGCGTCACCAGCAACAAGTATCTGTGGTGCGAGCGCGGCACCTTCGAGCTCAAGTATTTCTTCACCAGCGGGGTCGGCCGGATCGGCGAAGGCACCGAGGGCGAGGGCGCCTCGGCGCATGCCATCAAGGCGCGGATCAAGGCACTGATCGATGCCGAGACGGTGAAGAACATCCTCTCCGATCAGCAACTTGCCGAGATGCTGCAGAAGGAAGGCTTCGACCTCGCCCGGCGCACCGTGGCCAAGTACCGCGAGGCCATCGGCATCGGCTCCAGCGCCGAGCGGCGGCGGGCTAAGAAACTGGCCGGCGCGCGTTAGGAGTTTTCCCGCAAGAGACCAGGGGCCGATAAAGGCGTAAGCCCAGCGCACAGCCCGCCGTGGCACAGTGTGACTCGAAAGACTCACAAGGAAAGCGTTAACGCCTTACACTTCTTATTAACCTTTTTTGGTGACAAGCGACGTGGTTAATTCGCGGCAACCTCTCCTAAGCGGGGGTTACCGAAGGGCAAACAGGGGACCCACCGATGCGTGTGCTGCTGATCGAAGACGAACCGACGACCGCCAAGGCGATCGAATTGATGCTTACCACCGAAGGCTTCAACGTCTATTCGACCGACCTCGGAGAGGAAGGTTTGGACCTCGGCAAGCTGTATGATTACGACATCATCCTGCTCGACCTGAACCTGCCCGACATGCACGGCTATGACGTGCTCAAGAAGCTGCGCGTCGCCAAGGTGCAGACCCCGGTGCTGATCCTTTCGGGCATCAGCGAAATGTATTCCAAGGTGCGCAGCTTCGGCTTCGGCGCGGACGATTACGTCACCAAGCCGTTCCACCGCGAGGAACTGGTCGCCCGCATCCACGCCGTGGTGCGCCGCTCGAAGGGCCACTCGCAGTCGGTCATCCGCACCGGCAAGCTGGCGGTGAACCTCGATGCCAAGACGGTCGAAGTCGATGGCGCCCGCGTGCACCTGACCGGCAAGGAATATGCGATGCTGGAGCTGCTGTCCTTGCGCAAGGGCACCACGCTGACCAAGGAAATGTTCCTCAACCACCTCTATGGCGGGATGGACGAGCCCGAACTCAAGATCATCGACGTGTTCATCTGCAAGCTGCGCAAGAAGCTGTCGCTCGCTTGCGGCGGCGAGAACTACATCGAGACCGTGTGGGGCCGCGGCTACGTCCTGCGCGATCCGAACGAGGAAATGGAAGCGGCGTAACCTGCTTTTCGCAGCCGCCTCCGCGGCTGCGTCCTCGGCGCTGTTTCAGTCCCTCCGGGATTGAGCGCCTGCGGCTCGCGCCTTGCGCTCGCGGCCCTTCGGGCCGGACCAGTGCCCTTTGGCAAATGTTGGCGCCCGGGGTGGAAAGACCTCGGGCGTTTTTCTATGGGCCGCGCATGACAGCGTTCAAGGAAGGCGATCCGACCACCATCGCGCGGCTTTATGGCCGCAGCGTGGGCAAGAAGTTGCGCAAGCACCAGCAGTCGCTGGTCGACAACCTCTTGCCGCAGATCTGCGTGCCCGCCGAAGGCCCGGTGACATCGGACATCCTGTTCGGGCATGACCGCCCGCTGCATTTCGAAATCGGCTTCGGCGGGGGCGAGCATCTCGCTTATCGCGCCGATCTGCTGCCCGATCATGGCTTCATCGGCGCGGAGCCCTTCGTCAACGGGGTCGCGCAGGCGCTGACCCATATCGAGGAGCAGCGCCTCGCCAATATCCGCCTGCATCATGGCGACGCGCTGGAGGTGCTCCAGCGCCTCCCCGATGGCGCGCTGACGATGCTCTATCTGCTCCACCCCGACCCCTGGCCCAAGGCCCGCCATGCCAAGCGGCGGATGATGAACGACGGACCGGTGCGGCTGTTTGCGCAGAAGCTGAAGCCCGACGGCGAATTCCGTTTCGGCACCGATCACGCGGTCTATCTGCGCCACGCGCTGATGGTGATGCAGCGCCACACCGACCTGTTCGAATGGGTGGTGGAGAAACCCGCCGACTGGCAGGTGCGCCCGTCAGGCTGGCCCGAGACCCGCTACGAGCACAAGGCGCGGACCGTCTACGGGCACGAGGTGTGGTACTTCCGCTTCCGGCGGCGGTGAGCCTCGGCGCCTTACGGCCCCTTCACCACCTTCCCGTCCTTCATGATCACGGTGAAGTTCGCTGCCGGATCGCCGATCAGGTCGATGTCCGCCAGCGGATCGCCCCGCACCAGAATGAGATCGGCGAGTGCGCCTTCCACGACCACCCCGAGCCGCCCTTCGTAGGGGGTGCGCGGGCCGGACAGGGCGAGCAGCTCGGCATTGCCCGAGGTTACCAGCTTGAGCAGTTCGGCGGGGGTGAAGTAGGGCTTCAGCCGCAGGATATATGCATTCTGCTGGGCGTTCAGTTCAGGCTCGAACAGAAAGTCGGTGCCCCAGGCGAGCTTTACCCCGAGCCGCTTGGCCATGGGCCAGACGAGGCGCTGGCCCTCGATCACGGGCTTGCGCTTCTCGCGCCGCTTCGGGTCCATGGCCTCGGTCGAATCGACCAGCATCTGTCCTGACAGCCAGATGCCTCGTTCGGCCATCAGCGTGAGCGTGTCTTCGTCGAGCAGGTTGCCATGCTCGATCACCTTCACCCCGGCCTCGATCGCGCGGCGGACCGACTTGGGGTGATAGGCATGGACGGTGACGTAGGTGTTCCAGTCGGAGGCCGCATCGACTGCCGCCTTCATCTCGTCGAGCGTGTATTGCGTGACGTCGAGCGGATCATATTCCGAACTGGTGCCGCCGCCGGCTGCAATCTTGATCTGGCTCGCGCCCATGCGCAGGTTCTCGCGCACCGCGGTGAGCACTTCGTCGCGCCCGTCGGCGATCACGCTGGCCCAGACCTCCTCGGCCTTGGACATCCTTCCCGAAAAGCGGCGCGATGGTTCGTCCGGTCCGCGCAGGTCGGCATGGCCCGAAGTCTGCGAGATCATCGGCCCCGAGGGCCAGATGCGCGGACCCATCACAGTGCCATTGTCGATCAGCTTCTTGAGCATGAACGAAGGCCCGCCCACATCGCGCACTGCGGTGAAGCCGCGCAGCAGCATTGCGCGCGACTGGGCCGCGGAAAGCTGCATGACCTTCTCGAGGCTCATGTCCGGCGCGGTCATCGCGGCTGGCGAGAGACTGTTGAACATCATGTGCACGTGATTGTCGATCAGACCGGGCATCAGGGTCTGCCCAGTCCCGTCGATCACCGTGGCCTCGGGCGAGGCCGGTGCGGCCGCCGGTCCGATCGCGGCGATGACATTGCCCCGCACCACCACAGTGGTCGGCCCCGAAAGGGCATCGGCGGTGCCGTCGAACACCCGGACATTGGTGAACACAACCTCGGGCGCAGGCGCTTGCTGCGCGGCGAGCGGGACGGCCGGGGCCAGCATGAGCGCTGCAAGGAAAGCCAGTGCGCGGCGTGGAATTGTCGTCAGCATGGCTCGATCCCCGGTAAAGCGGGAAAGATGACATGCGCAATGTCCCTTGCCAAGGTTTATCAGGGATTTGGGTCTGCACCCGATGCGCCGCGCCTCGTGCGCCACCACGGCATGAGCGCGAACGCGACCTGCCCCGCCAGCCCCAGCAGCGCGTGCGGCTGGTGGAATTCGGCGAACCATTGCGCCGGCGTCATCCCCATCATGGCAACCCCCAGCGCGCACTCCGCCGCCATCAGCAGGGCAAAGGCGAGGCCGCCCGCTGCCAGCGCCTCGCCGGCACTTGCAATCGCAAAGCGTCGCACCAGCCAGCCGCTCGCCAGCCAGCTTGCCCCCAGCATCACCGGAAGTTCCATGAGCGTTGCGGGCAACAGTCCCGTCAGCGGCGCGAGCCACAGCACCCGGATCGTGCCAAGCACGAACCCCAGCGCGAAGACCATCGCCCAGTAGGCGAGGCCCGCGCCGGCGATCTTCACCCCACGACCCCCGCGCCTGCGAGCACCGCCAGCGTCAGCACGTCGGGCACGGCCGCGGTCATCGGGACGATCTGCACCGGCTTTTCCATCCCGATCAGCATCGGCCCGATCGTGGCATTGCTCCCCAACTCGCGCAGCAGCTTGGCCGAAAGATTGGCCGATTGCAGCCCCGGCATGATCAGCACATTGGCCGGGCCAGACAGGCGGCTGAAGGGATAGAGCGCCATCACCTTGGGATTGAGCGCGGCATCGGGCGCCATTTCGCCTTCGTATTCGAAGCCCGGATCCTCGCGGTCGAGGATCGCCACCGCCTCGCGGATGGAGCCGAGCCACTGGCCCGAGGGGTTGCCGAAGGTCGAATAGGAAAGGAACGCCACCCGCGGTTCGTGCCCCATGCGACGGGCGACCGCGGCGGTCTCCTTGGCGATATGGGCGAGTTCGGCGGCGTTGGGCCGTTCGTTGATGGTGGTGTCGGCAAGGAAGGTGGTGTGGTTCTTGCCGATCATCATGTGGATGCCGAAAGGCAGAGCGCCTTCCTTGTGATCGAGCACAAGGTTCACCTCGCGCACGGTCTGGGCGAAGGTGCGGGTCATGCCGGTGATGATCCCGTCGCCATGCCCCAGCGCCACCAGCAGCGAGGCGAAGACGTTACGGTCCTGATTGACCATGCGGCGCACGTCGCGCTGGGTGAAGCCGCGCCGCTGGAGCCGCTTGTAGAGATAGTCGACCATCGCCGGCACATGCTCGCTGTCGGCCGAGTTCTGGATCTCGAAGCTGCCGGGATCGCTCACCGAAAGCTGGTGCAGCTTGTCGAGCACGGCCTTGGTGCGGCCCACCAGAATCGGCGTGCCATAGCCGAAATCGCGGAACTGGATCGCGGCGCGCAGCACAACTTCCTCTTCCGCTTCGGCAAACACCATGCGCTTCGGGTTGGCCTTGGCGGTCTCGTAGACGCCGGTCAGCACCGAGGTGGTGGGGTTGAGACGCGAACGCAGCGCGACGCGGTAGGCGTCGAAATCCTCGATGCGGCTTTGCGCCACGCCCGAATCCATCGCCGCCTTGGCGACCGCCGAGGACACCACCTCGATCAGGCGCGGATCGAACGGCGCGGGGATGATGTAGTCGGTGCCGAACTTGTGGTTCTTGCCAT
>CAZQOO010000107.1:0-4932 GCA_964594845.1 uncultured Porphyrobacter sp.
ATTCCCTTCCAGCACGCCTCGCCCAAAGTGCTCAAGCTGATGCGCCGTCCGGCTAACGAGGCCAAGGTGCTCGAACGGCTCAAGTCGTGGCGCGACATCTGCCCCGACATCGCCATCCGCAGCTCCTTCGTGGTCGGCTTCCCGGGCGAGACCGAGGAGGACTTCCGGTATCTGCTCGACTGGCTGGAGGAAGCCCAGCTCGACCGCGTCGGCGCCTTCCGCTTCGAACCGGTCGAAGGCGCGGCGGCCAACGCCCTGCCCGATCCCGTGCCCGAGGCGGTGAAGGAAGAACGCTACGCCCGGATCATGGAAGTGACCGAGCGGATCAGCGCGGCCAAGCTTGCGGCGAAAGTGGGCCGCACGCTCCCCGTCATCATCGACGAGGTGGGCGAACCGGACGAGGACGGCGATATCGGCGCCACGGGGCGTAGCCAAGCCGACGCGCCCGAGATCGACGGCGCGGTCTATCTGCGCAACGTGCCCGCAAGCCTCGCCCCGGGCGCGATCGTCGACGTGGAAATCGAGGACGCCGACGCGCATGACCTCTTCGGCGTGATCGCACAAAAATAAGGCCCGGCTTTGCGAAAATGTCGAAGTTGACAAAGTTGACACCGTGTCAACTTCGCACCCGTGCCTTATTGCATTGAATTGATGGCATTTTCGGAGAAGTCCGGCGCCGGACGGACAGATTTCCCCGCGCGCGGAAGGACGACGGCGCTGAAGTCGGGCGCACCGCAAGGCGGGTGGGGGGAACGACAATGGCAAAGAGCGGGCGACGCGCAGGCTAGCGCGCAAGCGGGGCTGTAGGAAAGCGCCCTAGCGCGGCGGCCCTTCCTTGAGCGCCACCCGCCGCAGCGCGGCCTGCGGAACAAAGGCCGCGGGCATTGCGCGCATATGCAGCGCCAGCTCGCCGGCAAGCTCGGGGTAGTCTGCCAGCAGATCGCGCGCATCGGGCAGGATCGAGGCGGTGTAGAACAGGTCGAGCTCGTCGGTGAGGAAGGCCGCCAGCGCGCCGCCGCGATCGGTTTCGTCGCGCAGCGCGGCGAGCAGCAGCGCCGCCGCCTCGTCCCGCTGGCCGTGGCACAGCAATCCGCGCACCGCGAATTGGATCGCTTCCCCGGCATTCTCGCGCAGAAAGGCGAGTTCGCTGGACGCCTCCTGCGCCCGCCCCAACCGTTCAAGCGCGCAGGCGCGGTCGCGGGCGATGATCATCTTCGCATAGGGGCTCCCGTGCTTTTCGGCCACCTCGCGCGCCAGCGCCGTGGCCTTCAGCCCCTCCTGCCAGCGCCCCTGCCCGACCAGCCGCGAGGCGCGGTTGATCACGAAATTGACCGCCCACGGGTTTTCGTCCGGATCGAGCTTCGCCAGCTCCTCGAACACCGCATCGGCCTTCTCCGGCTGGCCGAGCGCGTCATGGGCATAGGCCTCGATATTGAGCGCCCAGCCGTCGCCTTCCTCGAACGGCGCATCGGGGCCGGACCGCGCGCGCCAGCGCTGCGCCAGCGCAATCGCATCGACATATTGGCCGTTGTAGTGGAGGGCATGGGCGGCAGCGGACAGGCGATCACGATCGCTTGCTGCGTTGATCAGGCGCGCCGCCGTCATGCGCACGTGCTCGGCGCCGATGGTGGCAAGATTGGTCCCCGCCCGCGCCTCGATCTGCGGCCAGAAAGGTTCGTAGTCGCGACTGGTGAGCAGGTCGATATAGCTCGGCGGACTGGTGATCGAGAGCAGCAGCGTGTCGACCAGATCGGCCCGCCCGGTCCGCGCAGCCTCCCGCAGGCCGCGCACGGCGATGCCTTCGTGCAGATCGCCGTCGATGAAGGCGAGCTTGCCGCCTGCCACCCATGCCAGCGCCAAGGCGTCGTGATCCTTGCCGCGCCCCGCCTTGGCGAGCATCCGGCCGGTGGCCCAGTATTCGTCCTTGTCGAGCCCGCCGAGCGCCTCGCCCTCCAGCGCGCCGAGGATCGCCAGCGCCATGTCGGCATCCTCCAGCCGCCGCGCGAAATAGAGCGGGAGACCGACATCCTGCTGCGCCGGATCGACCGCGTTGAGCTCCTGA
Organism: uncultured Porphyrobacter sp.; assembly: GCA_964594845.1. Taxonomy (GTDB): domain Bacteria; phylum Pseudomonadota; class Alphaproteobacteria; order Sphingomonadales; family Sphingomonadaceae; genus Erythrobacter. The sequence goes on from CAZQOO010000107.1 coordinate 2,063, forward strand.
GCCAGCGCCGCGCCTTCGGCATAGCGCTTCTCCTCGTCGGCGCAGATCGCCGCCGCATAGAGCCGCGCGCGGCGGATCGGCACGGACTTGCCGATCTTCTCCTCCATCGCGGTGGTGACCGGCACGCCGAAGGTGCAGGGCTCGCGCAGCCAGCGCCCGCTGGTCTTGCGGAACAGCGCCAGCACCTCCTCGCCGGTCATCGCCGAAAGGTCGGGCAGCGGCTCGGGCTCGGGCGCGGGGACGATCTCCTGCGCGGCGAGCGGGACGGCCACCAGCGCGGCGGCGAGCGCGAGCAGGATGCAGGCGGATGGTTTCATGGCAGCGATCCCCTTGTTCGGCCTGTCTTTTCCCGCGAGTGCGCGGCAAAGGGAAGCGGAAACTCGCGGCTTGTGCGGAAAACCCCGCCGCACCCCCGTTAACCCCTCGCCCGCCACCGTCCCCGCGAGGGACGATGGATGGTTAACGGCTGGAAACGCTTCCCCGCCTGCGGCATAATCGCGTTCATGATCCGCTCGCTCGTTCTTCCCATCGCCATTGTCGCGCTTGCGGCATCCTGTGCGCCGCTGCTGGCCCAACCGGCGGCTGACGATGCCGCCGAGGCCGCGCAGCTGGTCGCCGCCCGCGCCGACCAGGCGTTCGAGCGGATCGATCCCGATCTCGGGTTCGACGCCGACGCAGCGCCGCTGATCGACACCACGATCCCCGAAGACCCCGCGCTGACCTATGCCGGCCTGCCGCCGCTCGCCGGGGATGACGCGGTGACCTTCACCCCGCCCGAGCCAGAGCCCGAGCCGGCAGTGGAGGCCCCGCGCGGCCCGGCGGCGCGGATGATCCCGGCTGAACCGGTTTTCGAATCCGCGCCCGGCTACGAGCCCGCCCCCGCGCCGACCCCGGTAGCGCTCGCCAGCAATGATCCCTTCGTGATCAAGTCGATCCTCCCGATCGAAGGCAGCATCCGCTACGGCGACTGGTTCTGGGACGAAAGCGCCGCGCCGCGCACCGGCAAGCTTGTCATCACCGTCGATCTCGAAGCGCGCGTCATCAGCGCCTTCCGCGACGGGCACGAGATCGGCACCGCTGTCGCCCTGCTCGGCACGCGCAAGCATCCCACGCCGGTCGGCACCTTCCCGATCCTGACCAAGGAACGCAACAACGTCTCGGAGAAGTACAACAACGCGCCGATGCCCTTCACGCTGCGGCTGACGTGGGACGGAATCGCGATCCACGGCTCGCCGGTTCTGAACGGCTATGCCAGCCACGGCTGCATCGGGGTGCCGGACGAATTCGCCGCGAAACTGTTCGCCGCCGCCGGGCGCGGGGACAAGGTGATCATCACCCGCGGCCGGATGATCGGGGTCGGCGACAAGGTGCTGTAACTCTCCCCCTCCTCCGGGGAGGCACAGGCAGACCCTAATTCACGCTGCCCCTCGGCGGCTCCGGGCGGAAGCGCCAGACCCGCATGGGCACGCCGATCTTCTCGACCTTCTCCACCCCCGGCACTGCCAGCACCCCGCCCAGCGAGGCGTTCTCGCCCTGCCACAGCCGGTCCCAGGCGCGCGCGGCCTCGGCGCGGGTAGCGTGGCCGCCGAGTTCGCGGATGATCCGGATGATCGTTTCGATCGCCACCACCCGCGGCCCGTTGGCGCAGTAGGCATAGCCGAGGGCGCCGGGCGCAGTCTCGTCGCGCACCACCATCTCGTCCCACTCGCATTCGACATACCATTGCAGCGCCTGCCAGCCTTCCGCGATATGTGCGGCGCTGGCGGCGAGCTGGGCGGGATCGAGCCAGTCGGTCTCGGCAAGGCGTGCGCGGATGGCGGCACGCTCGAAATCGGGGTTGGCGTTGGACGGGTCCTGCACCGCGACAATCCCGGCCGCGGCCACCAGCGCCTCAAGCTCGGCCTTGCGCCAGCCCAATAGCGGGCGCAGCAGCGGCACCTCGGTTCCCTCGATCCGCGAGGCGGCGCGCACGCCCGCCAGCCCCGCAAGACCGCTCCCGCGGTTGAGGCGCATCAGCAGGGTCTCGGCCTGATCGTCGGCATGGTGCGCGGTGGCGACCGCCCCCAGCCCGCTCGCCCGCGCCCAGTCCGCCAGCGCGGCATAGCGTCCCGCGCGGGCCTGCGCCTGGAGATTGCCCGGCTGCGGGGTGAGCGTGATCGCGGTGAAGGGAATGCCCCGCTCGCCCGCCAGCCGCTCGACCAGCGCAACCTCGCCCGCCGCTTCGGGACGCAGGCCGTGGTCGATGCTGGCGACCGCGATGCGACCGGGCAGCGCGGCATGGGCGAGCAGCATCAGCGCAAGGCTGTCCGGCCCGCCCGATACCGCAAGCCCGAGCGGGCCGGTGCGATCCTCTTCCGGCCACAACGCCGCCAGACCGGCGGCGAAGCGCGCCTGCTGGCTCAGCTGCACTTCACGCTGGCGCGGGCGGCCTGATATTCGGTCGCGAGCCGGCCCGAGGCGATCAGCGGATAGGTTTCGGCGAATTCCGCGAGTGCGATACAGGCGCGCTTGGTGTCCTTCATCGCGATCATCGAGGTGCCGAGATAGAGCAGGCTGTCCGCCGCGCGCGCGCCGTTCTTGTCCGCCTGGTAGTTCTTGAGGAACCAGCGCGCCGCCTCTTCGGGCAGCTTGTCGTCGAGGAAGGCGCGGCCCAGCAGGTTGCGGCCGAAGCTGATGCGCGCATGGGTGGGATATTGCTCGACGAACTTGGTGAGCTGCTGGCGCGCTTCGGGGAAGAACCCGGCGTTCCACAGGCGGAAGCCGTAGGAATATTCATCGTCGCCCGCATCCGCCGTCTGCGGCTTGGCAATGGCCTGCACCGCGGCGAGCCGCTCGGCACTGGGCGAGGCGGCTGCGGGCGCGGGGGCCGG
>CAZQOO010000107.1:5032-9319 GCA_964594845.1 uncultured Porphyrobacter sp.
GCGGTCAGGCCTTGCAACTGGGCTTCGAGCGCATCGAGCCGCACGAGAATATCCGTCACTGCGGTGGTGGCGGGCGGGATCACCCCCATCACCTGGCCATTCTGGGGCGCGGTCTGGCTGCCAGGCGCGATCTGCGGCTCGAACAGGCGGCCGTCACCGCCCGGAAAGACCTTGCGCTGGAGCGCGCGCACTTCGGCCTCGATCTTGCGCAGCCGCGCTTCCTCGGCGGCGGCATCCTGCGCCACGACCGACACCGGCACGGCGGCAAGGGCAGCGGCAGCCAGCAGCGCGCGGGCGAAGCGCAGACGAAGGGTCGGAGTGGCGATGGTCATGTTCGTGCAGGCTCCCTTGCGCAAGTCCGCCCCTGTGTGGCGCGGCGCAGATGAACACGGGCCGAATCCCTGCCTGCTTGGCGCGGGCAAGTCGAGAGCGAGGAACCCCCTAATCAACGGGAAAAGCCCCGCGCCCTGTGCGGGGTGGCGCAGGCTCAGCCCTGCGGCGTCTCGCCGGCGCTGGCGACGGGCGCCGGGGCCTCGGCAGCGGGCGCAGGCACGGTCTCGGCCACGGCGGGCGCGGCGGTTTCGGCGGGGGCGGCCGGAGCGGCGGGGCGCGGCGTGGCCGACAGATTGCGGCGCACCGGCGCGCGCTGCGGGCCCGCGGCGGTCAGCGCGGGAACAGGCGATGCCGTCGCCGCGGGCGCGCCGCGCGCCAGCAGGGCGGCGGCCGAAACCGGCACGCCCGAAAGCTGCGCCGGCTTGTCCGACAGGGCAGCAACCGGCTTGCCGCCAATCGTGATCGCCAGAAGATCGGGCCGCCCGGTGTTGAGACGCGGATCGGCGGCAGTGGCGGGGATGGTGAAGCTTTCGTCCTTCATCAACTCCTTTTCGAGCAGGCGTTCGCCGCCCTCCTCGTAGACGCGCAGCCACACATCCTCGATCGCGGTCAGCACCACCGGCCCGCCGGTGGCGGGGGCTGCGGCCTGCGGAGCGGCGGCGGCCGGCTTGGGGGCAGGCGGCGGGGCCAGCGGCGCAGGGCCGGTGCCGGCCCCGAAGCGGGTCGAGAAGAAGGCGATCAGCCCGACCGCCAGCACCAGCGCGGCAAAGGCGCCGAACCAGGCAAGACCGGCGGAGGGCAGCTTGGCCGGATCGCCCGGCTCCATCCCCGAACTTGCCGCGGAGCGGTGGGCCTGCCCGTCGGCCAGCTCGCCGCGCACCGCATCGGTGATCGCCGCATCATCCAGACCCACCGCCTTGGCGAAGGTGCGGGTAAACCCGATGGCATAGGCGCGCGAGGGCAGGCTGCCGAAATCGCCCGCTTCGATCGCTTCGAGATGGCGCAGCGGAATGCGGGTTTCGGCAGCGATCTGCGTCAACTCCACCCGCCGCGTCTCGCGCGCCGCGCGCAGGCGGGCGCCGGCTCCGGCATAGGCCGCATCATGCGCGCTGTCCGCGCCAATATCCTGTTCGCTGTCCATGACCCGAGTCCGCGCCTTCTTGAGAGGCTTTTGTGTCGATTTGCGTGAATTGCGCTTGAACGGCAATCAGCCTGTCGCGGCGGCTCGTGTCAAGCGAATGAAGTGCGAGGCAGCCGATGCCGCGCACGGCGTGGCGCAAGCTGCCGCTGGCGCGCGATCAATCATATTCGATGTCGCGCGCTTCGGCCCAGGCCGAAAGCTGGGCGCGCAGATCGCCCTTGGGCTCGGCCAGCCAGCCGGTCATCGCCGCCGACAGCTCGGCCAGATCGACCTTGCGCACCAGCTCCTTGATCGGGCCGACGGCGGCGGGCGTGATCGACAGGCGGCGATAGCCGATGCCCATCAGCGCGAGGGCCTCCAGCCGCCGCCCGCCCATCTCGCCGCACACGCCGACCTCGACGCCCGAGCCGGTGCTGGTCTGCATCACGCGGCGCAGGAACCTGAGGATCGAGGGGCTGAGCCAGTCGTAACGCTCGGCCAGCTTGGGATTGGCGCGGTCGGCGGCGAACAGGAACTGGGTGAGATCGTTGGTGCCGATCGACAGGAACGACAGGCGCGGCAGCAGCATGTCGAGCACCTCGGCAAGCGCGGGCACTTCCAGCATGGCGCCGAAATGGATGCGCTCGGGCAGCAGCTTCTTCTGGGCGCGCAGAAAAGCGAGCTGTTCGTCGAACACCGCCTTGGCCGCGTCGAACTCCCACGGCTCGGACACCATCGGGAACATCACATAGAGCGAGCGTCCGGCCGCCGCTTCGAGCAACGAACGCGCCTGCACCTTCATCAAGCCTTCGCGTTCGAGCGCGAGACGCAGCGCGCGCCAGCCCATCGCCGGGTTCTCGTCCTGCGCGGCGATCTCGCTGGCGAGATAAGGCACCGACTTGTCGCCGCCGATATCGACCGTGCGGAAGATCACCGGCTTGTCGCCCGCAGCATCCAGCACGTCGCGGTAGAGGCGGGTCTGGCGCTCGCGCTGCGGCAGGGTGGCCGAAACGAGGAACTGGAATTCGGTGCGGAACAGGCCCACCCCGTCCGCGCCGGTCATCGCCAGCATCGACATATCGTCGCGCAGGCCCGCATTCATCATCACCTGGATCCGCGTACCGCAGCGGGTGAAGGGCTCGACATCGCGCAGGCTCGCATAGGCCGCCTGCTTCTCGCGGCTCTTGGCAAAACGCGCGTGGAACGCATCGGCGACCTGCGGCAGCGGGCGGATGATGGCATTGCCGGCGGTGGCATCGAGCAGGATCTCGTCGCCTTCGCGGATCGTGCCCCGCACGGCCTTGGTCCGGCCGATCACCGGCACGTTCATGGCGCGCGCGACGATCACGACGTGGGCGGTGAGCGAACCTTCCTCGAGGATCACGCCCTTCAGCCGGCGCTTGTCATATTCGAGCAGTTCGGCCGGACCGAGATTGCGCGCGATCAGGATGGTGTCCTTGCGCAGCCCCTGCGAGGCGGCAGTGCCGACCTGCCCGGCGACGATCCGCAGCAACCGGTTCGCCAAGTCCTCCAGATCGTGCATCCGGTCAGCCAGCAGCGGATCGTCGATCTCGCGCATGCGCATGCGGGTGTGCTGCTGCACGCGCTCGATCGCGGCTTCGGCAGTGAGGCCGCTGTCGATCGCCTCGTTGATGCGCCGCGACCAGCCCTCGTCGTAGGCGAACATCTTGTAGGTTTCGAGCACCTCCTCGTGCTCGCCGCCGACGCCGAATTCGGCCTGGCTGGCAAGCGTGTCGATCTGCTCGCGCATCTTGTCGAAGGCGCGGTAGACGCGCTGGCGCTCGGCCTCGATGTCCTCGGCCATGACCTGCGTGATCTCGACGCGCGGCTGGTGATAGACTGCCTGGCCTGCGCCCAGCCCCTTCACCAGCGTCAGCCCGGTGAGGGTCTGCGGCCCGGTCATCTCGGCGGTCAGCCCGCGGGCTTCCTCCTCGTCGACCAGTTCGGCATTGGCGATCAGCTCGCTAAGCACCATCGCGGTGGTCTGGAGCGCCTCGATCTCGACTTCCTCGTAGCGGCGCGGCTCGACGTGCTGGACGCACAGCACCCCCACCGCGCGTTCGCGGTAGACGATCGGCACGCCGGCGAAGGAGTGGAACTTTTCCTCGCCGGTTTCGGGACGGTACTGGAAGTCCGGGTGCGCCTTGGCCTCGGCGAGGTTGAGCGTTTCCACCTTCTGCGCGATCGCGCCGGTCAGCCCCTCGCCGATCGCCATGCGGGTGACGTGCACCGCGCTCTGGTTGAGGCCGCGGGTGGCGAACAGCTCCAGCATCCCCTCGCGCAGCAGGTAGATCGAGCACACCTCGCTCGACAGGCACTCGCCGATGATCTCCACCACCTGATCGAGCTTGGCCTGCGCGTGCATGCGCGAGGCCATGACCTCGGTCAGGCGGGTGAGAATCTGGCGGGCGGCTGCGGCTGCGCTCATGACCCCAAGGGCTTAGGGCCGCGGTCGCAAACCTGCAACTGTCGCGGCGGATCGGGCTGTATCAGTAGCCGGCGATTTCTTCCTTCAATCGCAGCTTCTGCTTCTTGAGCGCCTGGATCGTCGCAGTGTCGGGCACGGGCCGGGCCATCTCGGCGTGCAGCCGCTGATCGAGCTCGGCGTGCTTGGCCTGAAGGGCATGGATGTGGGAAGACACTGCGGTCGAAGCCATACGAGTTCTCCTGTCTGCGCGGGGGGCTGCCCCCGTGAAGGCGACTCGGGCCAGACGCGGCCGAGCCGCAGGTTTCATTGAAACCACAAGCAGTGTGCGATGCAAAGCCCTACCGCATCGTAAATCGTCCTATCCGTAGCTGGCTGCGACGAAGCG
>CAZQOO010000108.1:0-9268 GCA_964594845.1 uncultured Porphyrobacter sp.
GCTCTCGAAGGCCTGAAGGGCGCCAACGAAGACCAGACCCGCGGCATCGACATCATCCGCAAGGCGATCACCGCTCCGATCAAGCAGATCGCCCAGAATGCCGGCCATGATGGCGCGGTGGTCGCGGGCAACCTGCTGCGCGAGGATGACGAGACCCAGGGCTTCAACGCCGCCACCGACACCTACGAAAACCTGGTGAAGGCCGGCGTGATCGACCCGACCAAGGTCGTGCGTACCGCGCTGCAGGATGCGGCCTCGGTCGCCGGCCTGCTGATCACCACCGAAGCGGCGATCGTCGAGCGTCCGGAAGACAAGCCGGCCGCCCCCGCGATGCCCGACATGGGCGGCATGGGGTTCTAAGCCGCTAGGGCGGGCGCGAGCCAGCGCAAGCTGGCTCCGCCATGCCCAAGGACGGCCGGCGGGGCCAGCGGCCCCGTCTGACGACACGGGCTTTGCCCGTGTCGGCCCAGCCCCAAGGCAACAAAAGAAAACCCCGGCGGAGCGATCCGCCGGGGTTTTTCTTTCTCAGGCCCGCCACCTAACAGCATTTGTAACGAGCATGGCTGCCGGGTTGGGCCTAAACCAGCCCTGCGACCCGAGGGGCCTCTCCGGCCCCAGACTCGATGCCCCTGCCTTACCGGCAGGGGCATTTTTTTGCGGTCAGCCGCCCTTGCGGCTCGCCTCTGCGGCTTCGACCACCGCAGCGTCCCAAGTCACTTGCGTCTGGGTCTGCGGGTTGAAGCGGCCACCCTCATACTTCGCCGCGCCTGCCGCCGCGATCTCGGCCTCGGTCAGGAAGTCGCTCGGCTTCAGCTTGAAGACGTCGATCCCGCGGCTGATCTCGGTGCCGTAGATGTGGCCGCCATACCAGTAGACCGACCAGTAACCGCCCAGCACCATCTGCTTGGCGTCGATCGGCCCGCGATCAAAATAGGCGATTTCCTTAGGCGCGGCGCTGTCGGTGAAATCCATCACCGAAAGTCCGCCCTGATACCAGGCCTGCACGAACAGATCGCGGCCCGGGACGGGCACGATCGAGCCGTTGTGCGCGACGCAATTTTCCTTGTCGCTCTGCGGCGCGGGCAGCTTGTAGTGCGCGCGGAAGACGAGCTTGCCGTCGACGATATCGTAGACCGCATTGGCGCCCCAGGTCTTGGGATCGGAGGCCTTGCAGCGCGGCCGCCCGCCGCCGCCCCATTCGTCGGTGAAGATCACCTTGGTGCCGTCATTGTTGAAAGTCGCGGAGTGCCAGTAGGCGAAGGTGGTGTCGGTCACGGCATCGATACGCTTGGGATTGAGCGGATCGCGAATGTCGAACAGGATGCCGTTGCCCGAGCACGCGCCCGCGGCGATGCCCTTGGCCGGGAAGACGGTGATGTCGTGGCAGTGATCGGTCGGCGCGGTGCGCTGGGTGCCGTCGCCATGATCCCCGCCGCGCCACAGCCCGGCGATCTCGCCGGTGGCGGTGTCGGCGAACACGCGCGGGCTCTTGACGATGCGCGCCTTGGACGGATCGGCCAGCGGGATCTCGATCACATCGACCGAGAACAGCGCGGTGCGGGTGTCCCCCGGGATTTCGCCGATGCAGCCGGCCAGTTCCTCTTCCTCGCGGATGCCGGCCGTGCCCGAGTTGTAGACGATGATGCGGGTATCGTCGGCGCTGACGATCGAGTGGGTGTGGCTCCCCCGGCAGGTCTGCACCGCGCCGACCTGACGCGGGCGCGCCAGATCGGAGATGTCGAAGATCCTGAGGCCGCGGAAACGCTCGGAATTGACCTTGCCCGGCGCCCCCTGAAGGCCGCAGTCGAGGCGGCCGCGGGTCTGCTCGACGCTCATCACGAGGATCTTGCCGACCACCGAAACGTCGCCCTGCCCGCCGGGGCAGACGACAGAGCTCATCAGGCTCGGCACGCCGTCGGCACCCAGCTTGTAGATGTTGAACCCGTGATAGGAGCCGGCGACCATCACGTCGTCGAAGAAGGCGATGTCGGTGTTGGCGAAGTCGAGCAGCGGCGAACGCTCGGCGAATTCGGTGAGGTCTTCCTCCTCGCGCTCGGGCGTAGCGCCTTCGGCTTCGGCGGCGACTTCAGCGGCGACCGCTTCGGCTTCGGTTTTAGCTTTCTCGTCCTTGTCCTTCTTCGGGGGCACCGGCGGGCGCAGGTCGGCCGGGTTTTCGGGGTTGAAGAAGCCAGCCGGCTTGCCGAGGCTTGCCACCTTCACAAGATTGAGGATCGCCTCGCCGGCATTGTCGAACCCGGCAGCAAGGCCCGAGCGCGGGTCTTCCGACAGGCCGGCCAGCAGCTTGTCCATCCGCTCGATCTCGCCAGTCTGCTCGCTGTCGATGTCGCTGACGAACTGGTAGAGCACCGGGTCGGCGGCAGTGCCGTCCTCGTCGAGCAGCTTCTCGACCATCTCCACCGCGCCTTCGTGGTGGGCGATCATCAGGGTCAGGAACTGGCGGTCGAAGTCGATCCCCTTGGCTTGGGCAAGCGCCTTCATCTGCTCGGGCGACGCCATGCCGGCCATCATGTGGTGCATATGCGCGCCGTGGCCCTTCATCGCGGGGTCTTCCACCGGCTCGCCGCGCTCGGCCAGCCAGCCCTTCATGAAGGCGATCTCATCGGCCTGACTGGCTTCGATGCGCCCGGCGATGTCCACCAGCTCCTTGGTGTTGGTGCGCTCTTTCACCAGCACCGCCATATCGAGCGCCTGTTGGTGGTGGACGATCATGGCTTGCATGAAGGCGACATCCGACGCGGTGTAGCTTGCCTGCGCCAGCTTGGTCGCTTCCTCGGCGGTCAGCGTGCGGCTCGCCTGCCCCGGCGCACCGGGCTGAACGATCGCGGCGTTCTGGGCGAAGGCCAGCCCCGAGGTGGAAAGCAGCAAGGCGGAAATGAGCACGCCCGGGGCGCGCGAGATCAAGGTCTTGGTCATGATGTCCCTTCGAACCGGATGGTCGTGAGGACAGACTGCCGCGAAGCGCCGGGCAGTCAAGGGGACGAATGGCTCCGCAAGCCCCCTATCGACGAAGAAACGATCCCGTCCGAGGAACGCGATGCACCGGCACGCAGGCAGGCCGGTCGTGCGGCACGCACCTTTCGTCGCGCTGACGGAAAAGAAGCCTTGCCCGGGCGAATCGTGCATGCCTAGGATAGGTATTAAGCCCAGTGAAACCCTGAGGGAGTAGCTTACGCCTATGGCACGCACCCGCCTTCGTCTGCTCGTTACGGGTCTTTTCGCCGGTCTGGCGACACTTGCCGCGCCGGCCATCGCTCAGACCAACGAGCTGCAATCGAGCTTCGACAGCGCCTTCGGCACCGAGGTGCGCCAGCCCCAGAGCTTCGAGGCGATCTATGCCTCCAGCTTCGGCCAGCGCATTGCCGAACTGGCCGATCCCTCGCAGGGCCGCATCGGCGTGGCCGCGGTCGACCTTGCCACCGGCGAGCAGATCATGGTGCTGGGCGACCAGCTGTTCCCGATGGCCTCGACCAGCAAGATCGCGGTGGCCGCGACCTTCCTCGAAATGGTCGAACAGGGCCGCTACACTCTGACTTCGGAGTTTCCGCTGCTGCTGCCGGAGCGCTCGGCGCGGTTCTCCTCGGCCAAGGCACCGGTGCGTCCGGGCCAGTACATGCCCGCGATCGACCTGATCGAGATCATGATCACCCGCTCCTCGAACCCCGCCACCGATGCGCTGCTGGCCGCCGTCGGCGGTCCTGCGGCGGTCAACGACTGGGTGCGGCGCCAGGGCATCCAGAATTTCAGCATCAACCGCGACATTGCCACGCTGGTGCGCGATGACGGCGAATTCAATCCGGCCCATCACATCGACAAGCGCGATGCCGCCACCCCGCGCGCGATGGCGCAGCTGCTGGCCGGGCTCTATCGTGGCGATTTCCTGTCGGATGAAAGCCGGCGCGTGCTGCTCGGCGCGATGAGCCGCACCGTCACCGGCAAGCGCCGCATCCCGGCGCATATCCCGCTCGAAGCGCGGGTGAGCCACAAGACCGGCTCGCTCAGCAACACTTCGAGCGACATCGGCATCATCGAATGTCCCGACGGCCGCGCGATCGCGGTGGCGATCTATGTCACCGGGCAGGGCACCAGGCTCGCGCGCGAGGAACGGATCGCGGCGATTGCCCGCGCCCTCTATGACGGGTTCGCCGTGCGCGCGCAGCAGAACCCCGTGCGCAACTGGACGAGCGCGCCCTACACCATCAACACCGGCGGCTAAGACCGCATCGACGGCACGCAAAAGGAAAGGGCGGCGCCTTGCGGCACCGCCCTTCCTGTTTGACCGCGGCCCGCACCAAGCGGGGTGCGATCAGATCCGATTACTCGGCAGCCTTCTCGGCTTCGGCAGCCACGTCAGCGGCGGCGTCAGCGGTCGCTTCGGCGGTGTCGGCAGCGGCGTCAGCAGCAGCTTCGGCGCCTTCGGCGGTCGCGTCGGCAGCAGCTTCAGCGCCTTCCACGGCGGTGTCGGTGGCGGCTTCGGCGTCGGCAGCCATGGCGTCGACAGCTTCACCGGCTTCGGTTTCGGCGGTTTCGCTGCAAGCGGCGAGGCCCAGAGCCGAGGTGGCGATGGCGGCGGCCAGAATGATCTTACGCATCGTGTGAATTCCTTCTTCAACGAATGACACGCGCCCCTTGGCGGAGAGCGTCGAGACCGGCTTCTCTCGTACCGGTTCGAGGGTCTAAATAGTGGCGGAATTGAGGCAGCACAAGCGGAATTGAGACGCCTCGCCCCGATTCTGCCGTATTTTCGCCACATTTCCACCCCGCTGGCGCGCGTGCTTAAGCCCTACCCGCGCGCCGATGCCGGTGCTAGCAGACGGCATGGCCGACAAGCAGCATCTCTATCTCGTCGATGGTTCCTCCTACATCTTCCGCGCCTATCACCGGCTGCCGCCGCTGACCGATCCGGAAGGCACGCCGGTGGGCGCGGTCTATGGCTACACCACGATGCTCTGGAAGCTCGCCGCCGATCTCGACGAGGCCGACGGGCCGACCCACCTCGCGGTGATCCTCGATGCCAGCGGGGTCTCTTTCCGCAACGACATCTACGAACACTACAAGGCCAACCGGCCCGAGCCGCCCGAAGACCTCGTGCCGCAGTTCCCGCTGATCCGCGACGCGACCCGCGCCTTCAGCCTGCCCTGCATCGAAGTGCCGGGGCTGGAAGCCGACGATCTGATCGCCACCTATGCCCGCCGCGCGCAGGAACAGGGCTGGGACGTCACCATCGTCTCTTCCGACAAGGATCTGATGCAGCTGATCTCCGAGGTGGACGGGGCGCGGATCGACATGCTCGACACCATGAAGAACCAGCGTATCTGGCTGCCCGAGGTCGAGGAGAAGTTCGGCGTGCCGCCCGAGCTGGTCGGCGATGTGCTGGCGCTGATGGGCGATGCGGTCGACAATGTCCCGGGCATCTTCGGCATCGGCCCCAAGACCGCGAGCAAGCTGATCGCCGAGCACGGATCGCTCGCCGCCGCGCTTGATTCCGCGGCCGACATGAAGCCCTCCAAGCTCAAGGAGCGCCTGATCGAAGGGCGCGGCGATGCCGAGCTGTCGAAGGTGCTGGTGACGCTCAAGGAGGATTGCGAGCTTCCCCAGCCGCTCGACGAGATGAAGCTCGGCCCCGTCCCGCCCGAACCGCTGGCCGCCTTCCTGTCGAAGCACGGCTTCACCTCGCTGCTCAAGCGGCTGGAGACCGGCACCGGCAGCCCCGCGCGCAAGACCGATCTCAATCCGGCCAAGCCCACCACCGCAGGCAGCAACGGCGCAGGCGACGGCAGCGCCAACCGCCAGCCGCTGCCCGAGATGCCGCGTATCGATCATGCCGCCTACGAGACGGTGCAGACGATCGAACGGCTGGAACAGTGGGTCGATCGCGCCCGCGCGGCGCAGGTGGTCGCGGTCGATACCGAGACGACCTCGCTCGATGCGATCCGCGCCGGCCTGGTCGGGGTCAGCCTTGCGCTCGGCCCCAATGATGCCTGCTACATCCCTCTGGCGCATGGAGGGGACGACATGTTCGCGCAGAAGCCGCAGCAGGTGCCGATGGATCAGGCCATCGCCGCATTGAAGCCGTTGCTGGAGGACGAGGCGGTCCTCAAGGTGTTCCAGAACGGCAAGTATGATCTCAACGTGCTGGCCCGGCAGGGCATCGCGGTCAACCCGATCGACGATACCATGGTGATCAGCTTCGCGCTCGATGCCGGGCGCGGCGAGGAGGGCATGGGGGGCGGCCACGGGATGGACGAGCTCAGCCAGCGCCACCTCGGCCACACCCCGATCCCCTTCAAGGACCTGTGCGGCACCGGCAAGAAGGCGATCTCCTTTGCCGAAGTCCCGCTCGACCGCGCCACCGCCTATGCCGCCGAGGATGCCGATGTCACCCTCAGGCTCTACAACGTGCTCAAGCCCCGCCTGTCAGAGGAAGGCGGCACGCGTATCTACGAGCGGGTCGACCGACCGCTGATCCCCGTGGTCGCCCGCATGGAGCGCGAGGGCATCCGCGTCGACCGCGCGCGGCTGGCGAAGCTGTCGGAGGAATTCGCGGTCGAAATCGGACGGCTTGAAGGCGAGATCCACGCTGCCGCCGGACAGGAATTCACCGTCGGCAGCCCCAAGCAGCTGGGCGAGATCCTGTTCGAAAAGCTCGGCTACAAGGGCGGCAAGAAGGGCAAGAGCGGGCAGTATTCGACTGATGTTACCGTGCTGGAACGGCTCGCGGCGGAAGGCGCAGCCGTCGCGCGGCTGGTGCTCGAATGGCGCCAGCTCTCGAAGCTCAAATCGACCTATACCGATGCTTTGCAGGCCGCGATCAATCCCGACACGGGCCGCGTCCACACCAGCTACAGCCTCGTCGGCGCACAGACCGGGCGGCTGTCGTCGACCGATCCCAACTTGCAGAACATCCCGGTGCGCACGCCCATCGGGCGGCAGATCCGCGAGGCCTTCGTGCCCGAGCCGGGCAACGTGTTGCTCGCCGCCGACTATTCGCAGATCGAACTGCGGCTGGCGGCGCACATGGCCGGGGTCGACAGCCTCAAGGAAGCTTTCGCCCACGGCGAGGACATCCACGCCCGCACCGCGCGCGAGATGTTCGGCGAAGTCACCCGCGATACCCGCGCGCGGGCCAAGACGATCAACTTCGCGATCCTCTACGGCATCAGCCGCTGGGGCCTCGCCGCGCGGCTGGAGGTGCCGCCGGAAGAAGCCCAGGCGATGATCGACACTTACTTCCAGCGCTTCCCCGGCATCCAGCGCTACATCATGGAAACGCTCGAAAGCGTGCGCGCCAAGGGCTATTCCGAGACGCTGTTCGGCCGCAAGACGTGGTTCCCGCGGATCAATTCGAAGAACCAGGCCGAACGGCAGGGGTCGGAGCGCGCCGCGATCAACGCCCCGATCCAGGGCACCAGCGCCGACATCATCAAACGCGCGATGGCGCGGATGCTTCCCGCACTGGTTGACGCCGGATTGCACGACGTCCGCATGCTGTTGCAGGTGCATGACGAACTCGTTTTCGAGCTGCCCGAGAGCCGCGTCGAGGCCGCCACCCCGATCATCCGGCAGGTGATGGCCGAAGCGGCGCTGCCCGCGGTGGAGCTCACCGTGCCGCTCGGGGTCGATATCGGCACCGGGCTAAGCTGGGACGCGGCGCATTGACGCCTGCCCCGGTTCACACCACCCAATGTTTCACGTGAAACATTTGCAGAACATCAGTCGTGCTTCTTCTCCCGCGTCGGCTTGAGCATCTCGGGCGAGAAGAACCCGATCGGCTGCACCGCCGCCGCGCGCTTCTTCAGCTCGCCGCGCATCTTGAGGTATTCGTCCTCCATCTCGGGCGTAACGGTGGCGCGCGAGTCCTTCAGCGCGGTGTCGAAATCGCGCGCCTCGACCGCGCTGACTTCGCCCCCCACACGGCGCAGCGCGGCCAGCCCCGCGCGGCGCACAAGGTCTTCGAGGTCCGCCCCGGTGAAGCGTTCGGTCTGCCCTGCGAGCGCGGCCAGATCGACGTCACCGCCGAGCGGCATCCTCGCGGTGTGAATGCCGAGAATATGCGCGCGCCCCGCCTTGTCGGGGGTGCCGACATAGACCAGTTCGTCGAACCGGCCCGGACGCAGCAGCGCGGGATCGACCAGCGTCGGGCGGTTGGTCGCGCCGATCACCACCACCGATTGCAGCTCTTCGAGGCCGTCCATCTCGGCGAGGATGGTGTTGACCACCCGCCCCGTCACCTGCGGTTCGCCCTGCCCTGACCCGCGCGCGGGGACCAGCGAATCGATCTCGTCGATGAACACCACGCAAGGCGCCACCGCCCGGGCGCGGGCGAACAGCCGCGCGATCTGCTGCTCGCTCTCGCCATACCACTTGGACAGCAAGTCCGATGACTTCATCGAAATGAAGTTCGCCTCGGCCTCCTTGGCGACCGCCTTGGCGAGGAGGGTCTTGCCCGTTCCGGGCGGGCCGTAGAGCAGGAAGCCCTTGGCCGGACGGATGCCCAGACGGCGGAAGGCCTCAGGATTCTTCAGAGGAAGTTCGATCCCCTCCCTGAGCTTGTCGATCGCCTCGCCCGCGCCGCCGATATCGGCCCATGCAACGTTCGGCACCTGCACCATCACCTCGCGCATCGCGCTTGGCTGGACGCGCTTCAGTGCGGCGAGGAAATCGTCGCGGGTAACGCCAAGGTCTTCGAGCACCTCGGGCGGGATCGTGCGCTCGTCGAGGTCGAGCCGCGGCATGATCCGCCGCACCGCCTCGATCGCGGCCTCGCGGGTGAGCGCGGCGATGTCCGCACCGACAAAGCCGTGGGTGACCCGCGCCAGTTCGTCGAGATCGACCGCCGCCTCCATCGGCATACCGCGGGTGTGGATCGCGAGGATTTCGCGCCGCCCGCGCTGGTCGGGCACGCCGATCACGATCTCGCGGTCGAAGCGGCCGGGGCGGCGCAGCGCCTCGTCGATCGCGTCGGGCCGGTTGGTGGCGGCGATGACAACAAGGTTGGCGCGCTTTTCCAGCCCGTCCATCAGGGTCAGCAGCTGGGCGACAAGGCGCTTTTCCGCCTCGCCCGGCACCTGCGTGCGCTTGGGGGCGATCGAATCGATCTCGTCGATGAAGATGATCGCGGGCGCGGCGCGGCTTGCCTCCTCGAACACCTCGCGCAGGCGCTTTTCGCTCTCGCCATAGCCCGAGCCCATGATTTCCGGCCCGTTGATGGTGAAGAATTCCGCGTCGCTCTCGTTGGCGACGGCCTGCG
>CAZQOO010000109.1:0-9084 GCA_964594845.1 uncultured Porphyrobacter sp.
TGCCGCAGCCCGATGGGCCGATGAAGGCGGTGACGTAATCGGGCGAGATGTCAATCGAGACCTCGTCGATCGCCTTCTTGTCGCCATAGAAAACGCAGACGTCGCGCGCACGGATCTTCGCGTTTTCGTCGGCCATGTTGGGATGGATCACAGTCACCAGCGTTTCTCGAACTTGTTGCGGAGGTAGATGGCAAGGCCGTTCATGGCGAGCAGGAACACCAGCAGCACGATGATAGCGGCACTGGTACGCTCGACAAAGCCGCGGTCGATCTCGTCCGACCACAGGAAGATCTGCATCGGCAGCACCGTGGCGGGCGAAGTGAAACCGTCGGGCGGAGTAGCGACGAAGGCGCGCATCCCGATCAAGAGCAGCGGTGCGGTTTCGCCCAGCGCGCGGGCCATGCCGATGATGGTGCCGGTCAGCATCCCCGGCAGCGCCAGCGGCAGGACGTGGTGGAACACCACCTGCACCGGCGAGGCACCCACGGCCAGCGCCCCGTCGCGGATCGAGGGCGGGACTGCCTTGATCGCGTTGCGGCCGGAACTGACGATCACGGGCATGGTCATGAGCGCCAGCGTCATGCCCCCGATCAGCGGAGCCGAGCGCAGGTTGGGAAACAGCGTGAGGAACACCGCAAGGCCCAGCAGGCCGAAAATGATCGATGGAACCGCGGCAAGATTGTTGATCGACACCTCGATCAGATCGGTCCAGCGGTTCCGCGGGGCATATTCCTCGAGATAGAGGGCCGAGAGCACGCCGATCGGGAAGGCAAGCACCAAAGTCACCAGCATGGTCAGGATCGAGCCCTTGAGCGCACCCCATATGCCGACCGCTTGCGGGCTGGTCGCATCGGAACGGGCAAGGAAACCCCAGTCCCAGTTCTTGGCGAGTTTGCCGTCTTTCGCCAGCCGGGCCGCAAGCGCCTGCAATTCGGACGAGCCTTCGCCTTCGAGGCCTGCGGCGAGGCCCGATGAGGCCGGCAGCATGAAGGATTGCGAACGGGTGATCATCGCCGGGTCTGCCGCAAGCGCCGCAGCCACGTCGCGCCATGCGTCGGGCGAAAGCTCGGCAGCGGCATCGGCGCCAAGATCCCGCTCGGCATAGAAGCTCACCACATCGGGCAGGCCCTGCATTTCGAGCGTCTGCATCGCTCCCGGCGCGGTCAGCGAGACAGCATCGCCCGTGATACCGCTTTCGGCAAAGTCGATGGTCACGGCCAGTTCGGCCCGCTGGAAGCCGCCGATCCCGTTGATCAGCATGTTGCCCAGCAAGAACACCAGCACGGCCACGGAGAACACCACCGCCGACAGGCCGAGCAGGCGGAAATTGCGTTCCGAGCGATAACGCTGCGCGAGCCGCTTCTCGAAAGCCGGCGTGCGGGTCGGGCCGAGCTTCTCGGCGTCGGAGGAACCAGGGCTCTTCATTCGTAGGCCTCACGGAAGCGCTTGACGACGCGCAGCGCGACGAAGTTGAGCACCAGCGTCACCATGAACAGCACGAAGCCCAGTGCGAAGGCGCTCAGCGTGGCGGGGTGATCGGTGCTCTGCTCGCCAGTCAACAGCTTGACGATCTGCACCGTCACGGTCGACATCGGTTCGAGCGGATTGGCGGTGAGGTTTGCGGCAGGCGAAGCGGCCATCACCACGATCATGGTCTCGCCGATCGCGCGGCTGACCGCGAGCATGATCCCGGCGACGATGCCCGGCAGCGCGGCGGGGAACAGCACGCGGCGGATCGTCTCGGACTTGGTGGCGCCCATCGCCAGACTGCCGTCGCGCATCGCGTTCGGCACGGCGGCCATCGAATCGTCTGCCATCGAGGAGACGAAGGGGATGATCATCACCCCCATCACCACGCCGGCGGCAAGCGCGCTCTCGGTCGAAGCGCTGGAGATGCCGATCGCCACTGCCGCATCTCGGATCAGCGGCGCCACCGTAAGCGCGGCGAAATAGCCATAGACCACGGTCGGCACGCCGGCGAGAATTTCGAGCAGCGGCTTGACCCAGGTGCGCACGCGCGGATCGGCATATTGGGTGAGGTAGATCGCGCTCATCAAGCCGAGCGGAATGGCAACGATCATGGCGATGATCGCCCCGATGAAGATCGTGCCCCAGAACAGCGGCACTGCGCCGTAGCGGGTCGGATCGACCGCATCCGGGCTGACCATTGTGTCCGGCCCCCACTTGGTGCCCAGCAGGAAATCGACCGGCGAGACCATGCCGAAGAAGCGCACCGTCTCGAAAACAAGGCTCGCGAAGATCCCGAAGGTGGTGAGGATCGCCACCAGCGAGGCGAGCAGCAGGATCGCCATGACCGTACGCTCGACGCGGGTGCGGGCGCTGAAATCGGGGCGCAGGCGCAGAAAGGCAAAGCCCCCGGCGGCGAGCGCGATCAGCACCGTCACCGCGATGCCGATGATGTTGTAGCGCAGGAATGCCTCGCGGAACGGCTCGATCAGCGCTTCGGCCTCGTCGTTGAAGACGCCCGGCGCATTGCCGAGCGCGACGGCCCGCGCTTCGCCGATGAAGGCATCACGCTCGAACCCGAATGCGGGCAGTTCGGCTGCGGCGGGCGAGGCGAGTACGGCCTGCGTCACCAGTTGCGGGGAGATTGCAGCCCACAGCGCGACGAACGCCAGCACCGGCAGGACGACCCACAGCGCAACATACCACGCATGATAAACCGGGCGCGACACCGGACGCAGTGCCGGGTCAGGGTTCTGGAAGCTCCACGCCTTGGCGCGGCCCGCCAGCCATCCGGCAAGGCCGAGCCCGATGGCAATCAGGATGAGCGTGATCGGCGACATTGAATGAACCTGTTTTCCCCGCAGGAGGCACGCATGAATCGGCCGGCCGTAATCAATGCAAGGGCCGCGCCCTCATGCCATGGCGGGCGCATGTTGAAGAAATAAGACATCACTATGACAGTTGTTGGGTTTCCGCCTCGCGTGGTGCGCTGCCTTCCTGTTCCTGTAACCCTGATTCCGCCGGATTTTCCGTCTCTGCCAAGGGGATGCGCACCACGACACGGGTGCCTTTGCCCAGTTCGCTTGAAATGTCGAGGCGTCCGCGATGGCGTTCCACGATGTGCTTGACGATCGCGAGGCCAAGCCCCGTCCCGCCGGAGGCGCGGCTGCGACCCGGATCGGTGCGATAGAATCGCCGGGTGAGATGCGGGATCTGCTCGGGCGCGATGCCTTCGCCCTCGTCGGTCACGGCAATCCGTGCCTGATCCCCCGGCGCCAGATCGAGGGCGACCGTCACCAGCTTGTCATGCGCCCCGTATTTCAGGGCATTGTCGACCAGATTGCGCACCACCTGTTCGAGCTGGTGCGGATCGCCCAGCACGAAGGGTTCTGCGGTAATCTCCAGTGCGATCCGGTCGATCCGGCCAGACCCAGCGGCATCGCGCGCCGCCCTCTGGACGAGTGCGGCAAGATCGATGCGTTCGGTCGGCAGATCGTGCTTTTCCGCCTCGACCCGCGACAGGCTCATGAGGTCGCTCACCAGCGCCTGCAACCGCTGCGCCTCGCGCTCGATGATACCGAGGAATTTCTGCGCGGTGGGCGTATCGACCCTGCCATCGTCCTCGCGCAGCGTCTCGACATAGCCGAGGATCGCGGCGAGCGGCGTTCGCAGTTCGTGACTGGCATTGGCGACGAAATCGGTGTGCGCGCGGCTGATGTCGGCCTCGGCGGTCTGGTTGGTGAGTTCCAGCATCGCCAGACGGTCGTCGATTGCCTGCCGGTTGATCTGCCAGATGTCCTTGCGCCGGACGAGCCCGCGCACGATCGCCTCGCCGGTGCGGTTGTCATTGAGCAGCGAGATCGCCTCGGGCTGGCGCAATGCGACGCGCGCATCCTGGCCCACCACGTGCTGACCCAGCATCGTGCGCGCCGCGCGATTGGCCAGCGCGATGGTGTTGCGCTCGGTGATCAGAAGCGGCGTCGAGAAATTCTCGATCAGGTCGCGGATCGATTCGACGTCGAGCCGCTGCCGGACGATCCGTTTGGGTGGTTCGGGCGGCCGTCCGGCAGCCACCATCAGCGAGCCGACCCATACCAGCAGCACCGAGAGCGCGATCACCGCATCGACTCCGAGCAGCATCATCGCCACGAAGGTCACCGCTGCCAGCGCAATGCCCGCGACCGGAAAGTTCTGGCCCATGCCCATGGGGCCCCGCCTTACAACCAAGCGCAGGGACTGGAAAGCGGGGACGACGGGGGCCTGAAACGAAAAGGGCGGCAGAGCCGAAGCCCGCCGCCCGTTTGTGTCGCATCCGGAGAAGTGGTGACCCCTACGGGAATCGAACCCGTGTTTCAGCCGTGAAAGGGCCGCGTCCTGACCGCTAGACGAAGGGGCCACGTCCGTTGCGAGAGCGCGCCTTTAGGGGGGTGGGCGGAGCGGGTCAAGCCCGACTTGCGCAAAAAATGCGCCCCGTCTGCAAAGTCGCCGCTCAATCGGCGAAGGCAGCATCCTCGAGTTGCAGTTCCGCCGCCGGACGACTGCCCCAGTCGTCGATCCGCGCCCGTCCGGCGAGATGGAATCTCCGTCCCGCGCTGCGATGGAGCAGGGTCTGAGCCATCTCGGTTTCAGCGGCACGGAAGGCGATCGCCTTGAAGCTCTTGCCGTCATTGCCGCTCGCCACCAGCCGCAGGTGATCCTTGCCGACAATGTCGGCCTTGACGATCCGCACCGGCCCCACCGCAACCCGCGGCGCAGGCCAGCCGATGCCGTAGGGCCCGGCAGCTTCGAGCGTGTCCACCAGATCGGGCGTGAGGCCGCCCGGGGCGAGCGCGAGATCGAGCAACATCGCCGCCCCGGCCCGCGCGCGCTCGACATCGCGGGCGAGGCGTTCGTCGAGGAAGCCGGCGAAATCGGCAAGGCGTGACGGCTCGATCGTCAGGCCCGCCGCCATCGCGTGTCCACCGCCTGCCACCAGCAGCCCGGATTCGCGCGCGGCGATGATCGCTGCCCCGAGATCGACCCCGCTGATCGAACGGCCTGAACCTTTGCCCTGCGTCTCGTCGAGGGCGATCACGATGGCAGGCTTGCCGGTCTTCTCCTTGATCCGACCGGCGACAATGCCGATCACGCCCGGGTGCCAGCCATGTCCGGCGAGCACCTGCACTGCCATGTTGTGCTGGCCTGCCAGCTGTGCCTCGGCCGCCTCCTGCACCTCGGCCTCGATCGCGCGGCGTTCTTCGTTGAGCTGCGAGAGCTGGAGCGCGATCGCGCGCGCTTCCTCGGCGTCGGTGGTGGTGAGCAGCCGCACGCCCAAGGTCGATTCGCCGATCCGCCCGCCCGCATTGATCCGCGGGCCGAGCGCGAAGCCGAGGTCGCTTGCCTGCGGGGCGCGGGTCAGGCGGCTGGCGTCGATCAGGGCCGCCATGCCGATGCGCTCGCGCTTGGCCAGCACCTTCAACCCCTGCGCCACGAAGGCGCGGTTGAGGCCGTGCAGCGCGGCGACATCGGCCACCGTGCCGAGTGCGACCAGATCGAGCAGCCCCCTGAGATCAGGCTCTGGCCGCGACGCGAACCAGCCCTTGGCGCGCAGGGTGCGGACCAGCGCCACAGCCAGCAGGAAGGCCACGCCGACAGCCGCAAGATGACCATGGGCTGCGCCAAGGTCGCTTTCGTCAAGGCGGTTGGGATTGACCAGCGCCGCCGCCTCGGGAAGTTCTGGCGAACACTTGTGGTGATCGACAACGATCACGTCGACCCCGGCGCGCTTCGCCATCGCCAGCGCCTCGTGCGCCATCGCACCGCAATCGACCGTCACGATCAGACTTGAGCCTGCCTCGGCCAGCCGCACCAGCGCCTCGCCGCTGGGGCCGTAGCCTTCGAGCAGGCGGTCGGGAATGTAGTAGCCCGCATCATGGCCAAGCTGGCGCAGCAGTTCGACCAGAAGCGCTGCGCTGGTCGCGCCGTCGACATCGTAATCGCCATAGATCGTCACCTGCTCCCCGCTTGTTACCGCCTGAGCCAGCCGCTCTGCGGCTGTGTCCATGTCGCGGAACCTGGAGGGATCGGGCAGGAAATCGCGCAAGGTCGGGCGGGCGTGCCGGGCCAGATCGTCCTCGGCCACGCCGCGGGTCAGCAGCAGCTGGTCGAGGATCGAATGATCGAGCCCCTGCGCAGTCGCCGCGCCCAGTTCCATGTTGCCGCCGCGCCAGCGCCAGGCCTTGCCCGAAAGCGAGGTCGTCACGCCGAAGACATGGGCGTGGGGAGCAGCGGACAGCGAAAGAATGGCCATGTCCCCTCTCTAGCGCAAAGCGCGAGACGGGCACAGGCGCAGGTGATTGACAATCGACAGGAACGCGGGGCACGCCCGCGGCCATGGAAGAGACACTGCCCGACCGCCGCCTGCTGATCGTCTGGCACAGCCGCACCGGTGCGAGCGAGGCGATGGCGCGGGCTGCTGCCGAAGGGGCTCGGGAAGCGGTGCTGCTGCGGGCCGACGCCGTGACCGAAGCGGCGCTGCTTGCCGCCGGCGGCTACCTGTTCGTCTGCCCGGAAAACCTCGCCGGCATGAGCGGGCTGATGAAAGAGATGTTCGATCGCAGCTACTATCCGGTGCTCGGCCGGATCGAAGGGCGACCCTATGCCACGATCATCGCGGCCGGCTCGGATGGCGAGGGGGCGCAGCGCCAGATCGACCGGATTGCCACGGGCTGGCGGCTCAGGCGTGTGGCCGACTCGATGATCGTCAACTTCGCCGCGCAGACCCCCGAAGCTATCGCTGCGCCCAAAGTGGTGCCGGACAAGATCCTGAAACAATGCCGGGAACTTGGATCGCTGATGGGAGAAGGGATGCGTCTCGGCATCTTCTAGGGTATGTTCCTTATCGGTACAGGGAGACCCTTTGGGGACTCGACGATAGCGGCCAAACAGGCCAAGGTTGCTTGCCGGATTGCGGCTCGGCCAGGCGAGAGACGAAGGGGGGCCTCGACAATTTCACTGTCGCAGCACGCCAGGGCCGCAGGGCTGCATTTGCTGTTCGTGCCCGGCAAGCGGCCCACGCGCGCCGCCATTCTCGATTTCGTGGCGCGCCAGCAGAGCGTTCTTCTCAGCCATGATCCCGCGAGCGAGGCCGGGGTTGAGCTCGCGGTCGTCGACGGAGAGCGGCGGCCGATTGGCGGGCGCAGTACCGGCGCGCGGGATGAAGTGTGGCTCGAACTGTTGCGTGACGGCCTGACCTTCGATCTGTGCGGACTCGCCCCCGGGCCATGTCCCGCCGCCCCGCTCGTCACCCACCGCTTCGATTTCGCCCCACATGATGACGAGCACGAGCTGGAGGCGCTCGCGGTGCAACCCGGCCCGCATCTCGCCGGGGGGGAGCGCAGCATGCCGGTGATGAAGGCAATGCTCGGCCTCGCCCGGGATCTGACGCAGCATTTCCCCGATCTCGTCGCGATCCATTGGGCGCCCTCGCACAGCGTGATCGGACGGCGCTTCTTCGAATCCGTGATCACCGCATGGCTCGATGGCGGCGCCTTCCCGGCGCTGGGGCTTACCGCCTTCGAGGAAACCGCCGACGGCGCCCTGCAGAGCGTCGGGCTGGATGTCTGGATCGGTCAGGAGATGCGGATCGAACCGCCGCTCACCGCCGACAGGATCGCCGCCACCCGGCTCGGGGTGCGGCTGATCAACCAGCTGGTGATCGTCGGCGGACTCGACGAGAGCGAGCGCATCATCGCCCCTGACGGGACGCGGCTGGTGATGCAGACCTCGCGCAACAGCCAGTACATCAGAGTCAGGCGCGAATAGATGCAGGGGGAGGGGCGCACGGGTTACCGCATTGTCATCGCCTTCCGCTCGGTCAACCGCCGCGGCGTGCCGGGTTACGATCCCTCGCTCCAGCGCCACCATCTGCTTCCGCGCCAGCTGCTCTCGCGCCGCTGCTTTGGCCCGATGTTCGAGCGGCTCGGACGCGAACGCGTGGGGTTTGACGATTTCCGCGCCAACGGCCTGTTGCTTCCGGCGAGCGAGGAAGCGACGATGCGCACCGGAATGCCGCTGCATCGCGGACCGCATCGGCGCTACAACGAGGTGGTCATCGCCCGTGTCGGCCGGATCGAGGCCGACTGGTCGCGCCTGCGCCCGCGCGATCCGGAGGCGGCACTTGGCGAGGCTCTGATGCGCCTGCAGCTGCTCCAGAATGCGCTGCGGCGCCAGTTGCTGGCCGAACGCCGGCGGATGGTGCTCAACCGCATGGACCCGCTCGGCACCGGGTTCGACTTCAGCGAGCTCGACGCCATGGCCGAGGCGCTGTGGAGCGCGAATTAGAGCCTGTCCCGTTGAGGTGGAAACATTCGCATCGCGTCAGGAAGCCCGCTGGACAGGAGTGGTCCGCCGCAGGGGCTGGTTGCCCCTGCAAGGGCCGAGACGCAGCCAGCGGGCTTCCTGACGTGACCCCGAAGGGGCGGGCCGATTTTGGCCCATCGCCACGTCTCTCGTCGCTCACTATGCTTCGGCATGGCTCGCTCCTCGTTCCTCGCGCTGGGCCAAAATCGGCTCCGTGCCAATGCCTCCACCTCAACGGGACAGGCTCTAGCGCGCGGCTATTCCGCAGCTTCCGCCAGCGCTGCCCACGAGGTGTAGCCCGAATTGCCCGCCAGCCGCGCCTTGGCGGCGTGATATTCGCGCTCCAGACGTGCGACGAGGTCTTCCACCGTGCCGACGTCCTTGATGGTGCCGATGCCCTGGCCCGAACCCCAGATGTCCTTCCATGCCTTGGCCTTGGTGTTGCCGCCGCTGCCGAAGTTCATCTTGCTCGGATCGCTCACGGGCAGATTGTCGGGATCGAGACCCGCTGCCTCGATCGAGGAACGCAGGTAGTTGCCGTGCACGCCGGTGAAGAGGTTGGTGTAGACGATGCCTTCCGACGAACCCTCGACGATGCCCTGCTTGTAGCCTTCGGTCGCGTTGGCTTCCCTGGTGGCGATGAAGGCGCTGCCGGCATAGGCAAAGTCTGCGCGCAGGGCCTGCGCGGCGAGGATCGAGGCGCCATGGCCGATCGAGCCCGACAGGGCAACGAGACCGTCGAACCACTCGCGGATTTCCTGCATCAGCGCGAAGGGC
>CAZQOO010000110.1:0-8881 GCA_964594845.1 uncultured Porphyrobacter sp.
AACATCAAGGAGCGGCTCGATTTCTCCTGCGCGCTGTTCGATGCATCGGGCGCCCTGCTCGCCAATGCGCCGCAGATCCCGGTGCATCTCGGCAGCATGGGCGATTCCATCGCGCGGGTGATCGAAGCCAGAGGCCTGCGGCGGGACGGGAGAGGATTTCGCAGGGGCGATGCCTATGTCCTCAACGATCCCTATCGCGGCGGGACGCACCTGCCCGACATCACCGTTATCGTGCCGGTGTTCTATGGCGCCGCGAGCACCGAGCCTGACGCCTTCGTCGCCGCGCGCGGGCACCATGCCGATATCGGCGGGATCGCGCCCGGCTCCATGCCGCCCGAAAGCCGCAGCATCGAAGAAGAGGGCGTGCTGATCGACAATCTGCTGATGGTCGATGAAGGCATCTTCCGCGAGGCGGCGGTGCGCGAGGTGCTGGCGGCGGCGGCATATCCGGCGCGCAATTCGGATCGCAACCTCTCCGACCTGCGCGCCCAGCTGGCCGCGTGCACGCGCGGGGCGGAGCTGCTGGCGGGTGCGGCAGCGGAACACGGGGCGGAGGTGCTCGCGGCCTATATGGGCCACGTCCTCGCCAATGCCGAGGAAAGCGTGCGGGGGCTGCTCGGCGGGCTGGATGACGGCACCTTCGCCTATGGCATGGACAATGGCGCCTGCGTGACAGTCGCGATCCGCATCGATCGCGAGGCGCGTTCGGCGGTGTTCGATTTCACCGGCACCAGCGAACAGTTGCCCGACAATTTCAACGCCCCCCGCTCGATCACCCGCGCCGCCGCGCTCTATGTCCTGCGCACGCTGATCGACGATGCGATCCCGATGAATGACGGGTGCCTCAGGCCGGTGACGCTGGTCGTGCCCGAAGGCTCGATGCTCAACCCCCACCTCGGCGCGGCGGTGGTGGCGGGCAATGTCGAAACCTCGCAGGTGGTCACCGATGCGCTGTTCGCCGCCACCGGAAGGCTCGCGCCAAGCCAGGGGACGATGAACAACTTCACCTTCGGCAATGCAGCCCACCAGTATTACGAGACGATCTGCGGCGGATCGGGCGCGGGCCCGGATCATGACGGCACCAGCGCGGTGCAGACCCACATGACCAACAGCCGCCTGACCGACCCCGAGATCCTCGAAACCCGCCTGCCGGTGCGGCTGGAGGAGTTTTCCATCCGGCGCGGCTCGGGCGGGGCGGGGCGGCATCGCGGCGGCGACGGGGTGGTGCGGCGCGTGACCTTCCTTAAACCGATGCGCGCCAACATGCTCGCAAACCGGCGCAAGGTTGCCCCGCGCGGCCTCTGCGGCGGGGGCGATGCCGCGCCCGGGAAAAACTGGGTGGAGCGCGTGGACGGCACATGCGAAATCCTCGGCGCGACCGCTTCGGCCGAGATGCGCGCGGGCGACAGTTTCGTGATCCTGACGCCCGGGGGCGGGGGCTTCGGCGGCGGGTTCGGGGAGGAGGACGCATGAACTACTGGCCGCTGGCAGGCATCGCCATCGTCGTTCTCGGCTTTGCCCTGCGCTTCAACCCGCTGCTGGTGGTGGTCAGCGCCGCGCTGGCGACGGGCGTGCTGGCGGGGCTCGATCCGCTCGCGGTGATCGAGGCGCTCGGCAAGGCCTTCAACGACAACCGCTATATCTCGGTCACGTGGATCATTCTGCCGGTGATCGGCCTGCTTGAACGCTACGGCCTCCAGCAACGCGCCCGCAGCCTGATCGAGGCGATGCGCGGGGCAACGATGGGCAAGTTGCTGATCGCCTATCTCGCCTTCCGCCAGATCACATCGGCGCTGGGGATGAAGGATATCGGCGGCCATGCGCAGGCGGTGCGACCGCTGGTCGCACCGATGGCCGAGGCAGCGGCGCTCAAGACCCATGGCGACCTGTCCGGGGACGCGCGCGACGAGGTCAAGGCCATGGCCGCCGCGACCGACAATATCGGGCTGTTCTTCGGTGAGGACATCTTCTTCGCGATTGCCTCGATCCTGCTGATCCAGGGCGTGTTCGAGGCCGCGGGCTATCCGCTCACGCCGCTGCAATTGTCGGTATGGGCGATCCCGACCGCGATCTGTGCCTTCGTGATCCATTCGGGCCGCATCCGCGCCTTGGATCGCAGGCTTGGGAGGGCGCGCCCGTGATCACCTATGAATGGCTCTACATGGTAGCGGGCGGGTTCTTCGCCCTGTGGGCGGCGCTGTCGTTAAAGGACGGTCGCCGCGCCAATGCCGCTTTCTGGGCGTTGCTGGCAGCGAGCTTCGTGATGGGCAGCCACGTCTCCGATCTGGTCAATGGCGTGCTGGTGCTGGGTATGGTGGCGATTGCCGGGCTGGGGGGGCTGAAGCGCAGCGATCCGCCGACCACCTCGTCCGAGGAGCGGCAGGACAGCGCGGCGCGGCTCGGCAACCGGCTGTTTGTGCCGGCGCTGATCGTGCCGCTGACGGCGGTCGCCGGGACGCTGCTCTACAACTATACCCCGCTGGGCGAGACAGGCCTGTTCGAGCCGCGGCGCGAGACGCTGATCCTGTTCGGGATCGGGGTAGTGGCGGCGCTGGTGGCCGCGTGTGTCTGGCTGCGTCCGCCGCTGATGGCTCCGGCCGAGGAGGGGCGGCGGCTGCTCGATTCGATCGGCTGGGCGGCGATCCTGCCGCAGATGCTGGCAGCGCTCGGCGCGGTGTTCGCGCTGGCGGGCGTGGGCGAGATCATCGGCAGTCTGGCGGGCAGTATCATCCCCGAAGGTAGCGTATTTCTGACCGTGGTCGTCTTTGCTCTGGGCATGGCGCTGTTCACGATGATCATGGGCAATGCCTTTGCCGCCTTCCCGGTGATGGCGGCGGCGATCGGGATACCGCTGCTGGTCGGGCAATATGGCGGCAACCCCGCGGTGATCGGCGCGGTGGGGATGCTGGCCGGCTTCTGCGGCACGTTGCTGACCCCGATGGCGGCGAACTTCAACATCGTGCCGGCCGCCTTGCTCGAATTGAAGGATCAGAACGCGGTGATCCGCCAGCAGGTGGGCACTGCGGTGATGCTGTGGGCGTGCAATGTCGTCATCATCTATGTGGGGGCCTTCCTGCTATGGAACTGACCGAGGATATTGCCCGCAACTTTGCGCGGATTGCGCTGGGCCATGTGGCGCGGCCCTTTCCCTACAAGGACGATCACGTGTTCACCGGAGAGGGCGACCTGCGCCTGCCAAGGCAAGCCCATCCGGTGTTCTTCGGAAGCTACGACTGGCATTCCTGCGTGCATGGGTGGTGGACGCTGCTCACGCTTCGTCGCCTCTATCCTGCCAGCCCGGAGGCGGGGGAGATCAGGGCACTGGCCGACGAGACCTTCACGCCCGAAAAGCTGGCCGTGGAACTGGCCTATCTCGATCGCCCCGCATCGCGCGGGTTCGAGCGGCCCTATGGCTGGGGCTGGCTGATGTATCTCCACCACGAGGCCGAGCGGCACGAAGACCGCGAATGGGGTGCGCGGCTCGAACCGCTGGCGCGGGCCTTTGCGGCGCGCTTTCGCGATTATCTCGGCATCCTGACCTATCCCATCACGGTCGGCACCCATTTCAACACCGCCTTCGCGCTGGTGCTGGCGCGGCGCTGGGCGATTGCCCGCGACCCTGACCTCGTCGTGCTGATCGACGACTGGGCAGAGCGCGCCTTTGGCCACCGGCGCGACTATGCCGGGTGGGAACCGGGGGGCGACGAATTCCTCTCGCCTGTGCTCACCGCCGCGCTGCTGATGGCCGAAGTCCGCCCGCACCTTGCCTTCGCGCCGTGGTTCGACGCGCTGGCAGTGCATAATGGCTGGCTGGAACGCGAATGTCGCCCGGTCACCGTGTCCGACCGCAGCGACGGCAAGATCGCCCACCTCGACGGGCTCAATCTCAGCCGGGCCTGGTGCCTGCGCGAAATCGCGGCCGCGCTGGGCGGGGCTGAGAGCGCGTCGCTCCGGCAACGGGCCGACCTGCATCTCGCTGCCGCGCTGCCCCACGTCGCGGGCGATTACATGGGCGAACACTGGCTGGCGAGTTTCGCGCTGCTGGCGCTGCTCGCGGCCGAGTAAGCGATGGAATTCGCAGGCATCGCGCCATAGGATAATGCGCTAACCAGCACAACGAAGGGCCGGACACTGACCATGGGGGACAATCGGGACAATCCGGGCAAGCGCCGCAGCGCGCACAGCTATGGCAAGCTCGACCGCGACGGGTTCATCCACCGCTCGTGGATGAAGGCGCAAGGGTTTCCGGCCGATGCCTTCGATGGGCGGCCGGTGATCGGCATCTGCAACACCTGGTCGGAGCTGACGCCGTGCAATTCGCACATGCGCGAGCTGGCCGACTACGTGAAGCGCGGGGTGTGGGAGGCAGGCGGGCTGCCGCTCGAATTTCCCGCCATGTCGCTGGGCGAGACCCAGATGCGCCCCACCGCGATGCTGTTCCGCAACCTCCTGGCGATGGAGGTCGAGGAATCGATCCGCGGCAATCCCATCGACGGGGTGCTGCTGCTGGGCGGGTGCGACAAGACCACGCCGGGCCAGATCATGGGCGCGGCGAGCGTCGACCTTCCGACCATGGTGATTTCCTCCGGACCAATGCTCAACGGCAAGTATCGCGGGCGCGACATCGGCTCGGGCACCGATGTTTGGAAATTCTCCGAGGCGGTGCGGGCGGGCGCCATGAGCCCGGAGGAATTCTTCGCCGCCGAAAGCGGCATGTCGCGTTCGCGCGGGACCTGCAACACGATGGGTTCCGCCTCCAGCTTCGCCGCGATTTCCGAGGCGCTGGGGGTGGCGCTGAAATACAATGCGACGATCCCGGCGGTCGATGCCAACCGTCAGGCGATGGCCCATGCGACCGGACGGCGGATCGTCGAACTGGTGCGCGAGGACAAGCGTCTGTCGCACTTCCTGACCCGCGAGGCCTTCGAGAACGCGATCCGCGTCCACGCCGCGATCGGCGGGTCGACCAATTCGGTGATCCACCTGCTGGCACTGGCGGGCCGGGTGGGCGTGCCGCTGACGCTGGACGATTTCGACACGCTCGGCGGCGCCATGCCGCTGCTCGCCAACGTCATGCCCTCGGGCGAATATCTGATGGAAGACCTGCACTATGCCGGCGGGATGCCGGCGCTGATGGCGGCGATGGCGGAGCACTTGCATCTCGATGCCGAGACCGTCTCGGGCCAGACCATCGGGCAGCAGATCGCGGGCGCGGAAACCTTCAACCCGGACGTGATCGCCACGCTGGATGCGCCGTTTAAGCAGGCGTCCGGCATCTGGGTGCTGCGCGGCAATATCGCGCCCGACGGGGCGATCATGAAGCCGAGCGCCGCCTCTCCGCAGCTGCTCAAGCATCGCGGGCGGGCCGTGGTGTTCGAGACCATCGAGGACTTCAAGGCGCGGGTGGACGATCCGGCACTGGAGATCGACGCGAGTTCGATCATGGTGCTCAAGGGCTGCGGGCCCAAGGGCTATCCGGGCATGCCCGAGGTCGGCAACATGCCGATCCCACAAAAGCTGCTCGAACAGGGCGTGACTGACATGCTGCGGATTTCCGATGCGCGGATGAGCGGCACGGCCTTCGGCACGGTGGTGCTGCATGTCTCGCCCGAAACCTCGGTCGGCGGGCCCCTGGGGCTGGTTGAGACGGGGGACGAAATCGTGCTCGATGCCGGGGCACGCACGCTCGACCTGATGGTATCGGACGAGGAACTCGCCCGCCGCGCCGCGCTGCGTCCGCCGGAGGACTATGATACCACGCGCGGCTATGTCGCGCTGCATCGACGCCATGTGATGCAGGCGCATCTCGGGGCCGATCTCGACTTTCTGGTCGGGTCGAGCGGGGACGAAGTGAAGCGGGAGAGTCACTGATGCAGGCCCATGCCACCTATCCCAGCCTCGCCGGCCGCCGCGTGTTCATCACCGGCGGGGCGACCGGCATCGGCGCGGCGATGGTCGAAGCTTTCAGCGGGCAGGGCGCGATTGTCGGCCATTGCGATCTGGCAGTGGAGGCGGCCGAGGCGCTGGCCGAGCAGATCGCAGCGGCAGGCCATGCGCGCCCGTGGTTCCGCGCGCTCGACGTCACCGACACGCCCGCGCTCCAGCAGGCGATCGGCGACTTCGCCAGCGCGAGCGGCGGGCTCGATGTGCTGGTCAACAATGTCGCCAATGACAACCGCCACGATCCGCTGGAGATGGACGAGGCGGGCTGGCGGCGCTGCATGGCAGTGAACCTCGATTGCGCCTTCTTCGCCTCGCAGCGCGCGGTGGAGCTGATGCGCGGCGCGGGGGCGGGCGGGGCGATCATCAACTTCTCCTCGATCACCGCGCTGCTCGGCCCTGCGGAGATGCCCGGCTATGTCACCGCCAAGGCGGGGCTGCTGGGCCTCACCAAGTCCTTCGCCCGGCGCTACGGGGTCGACGGCATCAGGGTGAACACGATCCTGCCCGGCTGGGTCGTCACCCAGCGCCAGCTCGATCTGTGGCTGACCCCGGAGGCCGAGGAGGAGTGGATGGCGCAGGCCTGCCTCAAGCAGCGCATCCAGCCGCGCGATGCGGCGAACCTCGCGCTGTTCCTTGCCGCCGACGACAGCCGGATGATCACCAATCAGCAGTTCGTGATCGACGCCGGACGGGTTTAGATGGTGCGCGCCGCCTTGAAAGCGGCGACGATGGCACGGGCATCGGCGGCGATATCGGCCAGCGGCTTGTCCGGCTTGAACAGCGATCCGCCGATCCCGAATCCCGTGGCTCCGGCGGCGCAATAATCGCCCATATTGGCCACGCCGATCCCGCCCACCGCCAGCAGCGGCACCTGCGGCGGCAACACCGCGCGCACCGCCTTGATGACGGCCGGACTGGCCGCTTCGGCAGGGAACAGCTTGAGCCCGCTCGCGCCCGCGTCCAGCGCGGCGAACATCTCGGTCGGCGTGAACACGCCCGGCAGGCTGACCATACCCTTCGCGCGCGAACGGCGGATCACGGCGGGGTTGCAATTGGGCGAGACCACCAGCCCCGCGCCGATCGCGGCGAGTGCATCGACCTCTGCCTCGGTCAGCACCGTGCCTGCCCCCACCAGCGCGCGGGCACCCAGCGCTGCGACCAGCGCGGCAATGCTGGCGAGCGGATCGGGCGAATTGAGCGGCACTTCGATGATGTCGAACCCGGCCTCGACCAGCGCCTCGCCCACGGCCACCGCGCGTTCGGGCTCCAGCCCGCGCAGGATCGCCACCAGCGGCAGCCTGCCTTCGATCGTGTGCGTCATGTGCTGCCCCATCCTGCCCTCGCGCTGCACGCAAGCTGTTGCCTAATCATACCGCTAAAGCAACAAGGGCGACATGATGGTGGACGAGACAGATATCGAACTGGTGGCGCGGATACCGGCGCAATGCGTGCTGGGCGAGGGGCCGGTTTGGGACCACCGCGCCTCCTGCCTGTGGTTCACCGATATCGAGGCCGCGCAACTGCTGCGGCTCGACTGGCCATCGGCCGAATTGACCCGCTTCGATCTGCCCGAACGGCTCGGCTCGCTGGGGCTGACAGATGACCCCGCGCAATTGGTGTGCGCCTTTGCCAGCGGCTTTGCGCGCTACACGCCTGCAACCGGCGCCTGCGAATGGCTGCACCGGACCGAGCCTGAATATCGCGGGGTGCGGATGAATGACGGGCGCATCGACCGGCAGGGTCGCTTCTGGGCCGGCAGCATGGTCGAGGATCGCAAGCTTGCCCCGCCGGAGAAAGCCTCGCTCTACCGGCTCGATGGCACCGCCGCCACGGCCCTGCGCAGCGGGATCGCGATCAGCAACGCGATCTGCTTTTCGCCCGATGGCACCGCGCTCTACTTTACCGATACGCTGACGCAGGTGATCGAGCGCTATCCGCTTGATCCGGCGACGGGCGCGCTGGGGGAACCTTCGGTCTTCGCCCGGCTCACCGGCGAGGCATTTCCCGACGGCGCGGATGTCGATGCAGCGGGGCGGGTGTGGAATGCCGAGTGGGGCAGCGGGCGGGTGACCGCCTGGAACCCCGATGGCAGCCGCTTCGTGCAGATCGATCTGCCGGTATCGCAGGTCAGCTGTGTCACCTTTGGCGGGGAGGATTGCGCGCTGCTGTTCGTCACCACCGCGCGCACCGGCCTGTCCGACGCGGCGCTGGCCAGGGAGCCTCATGCAGGCGATCTGTTCGTCTATCGCACGGGCGTTACGGGTCTGCCCGCGCCGGTCTGGCACGGCTGAGGACAAGGGAGCGCATCATGCAGCGGCGGATCATCAGCTTTGGCGAAGTCCTGCTGCGGCTCGCCGCGCCGCCGGGCGAGGTGCTGTTCCAGCAACCGCGGCTCGAGCCGAGCTTTTGCGGGGCCGAGGCCAATGTCGCGGTGGCGCTGGCGGGCTTCGGCCACGATGCGCGGCTGGTGACCGCGCTGCCCGACAATCCGCTGGGCGAAGGCGCGAGGGCCGCCCTGCGCGGCATGGGCGTGACGATGGCCGCCGAAGCCGTGGCGGGGGGCCGGTTGGGCCTTTATTTCCTTCAGCCCGGCGCGATGCGCCGTCCGGCCAGCGTGACCTATGACCGCGCCCATTCCGCCTTCGCCTGTTTCGATCCGGCGGGCTACGACTGGCCCGCGCTGCTTGAAGGGGCGGACTGGCTGGTGGTCGGCGGGATCACCGCTGCGCTTGGCGAGAGGGCGCTGGCGGCGCTGCGCGACGCTATCGCTGCGGCTCAGGCGGCGGGGGTGAAGATCGCCTTCGACACCAATTACCGCCCGAGCCTGTGGCAGGGGCGCGAGGCGCAAGCGGCGGATACCTTGCGCGAGCTGTCATGCGAGGCCGATCTGGTGTTCGCGGGTCGCCGCGCCGTCGCGATGATGGCGGGCGGGGACTTC
>CAZQOO010000111.1:0-8843 GCA_964594845.1 uncultured Porphyrobacter sp.
CAATTACTTAAGATCATGCGGATACGAACCGGAATGAGCGGAAAACGCTCTGGCGTAGTTATCGATGCACGCATCGACGCAATCTCGCTTGTCTGGGCCATCAACCTGAACCCGCAAAACCAGTGGTTTCTTCGCGGCTCATCATCAGCTCGGATGGGCGGGCTGATGAAATCTATCGGACGCCGTTGAGCAATGGTCGAAGCGATCTCGCTTGTGCAAAAAGCTTTGTATAGGGCGGTTGCAATATAATCGTCGACATCGTGATTTGCATTGGTCACGGAACTTTCTTTTTTCGGCCATGATTCTTCCTATCTTGAAAACATTCTCAAAGCTTATGAGGCGCCATGTGTGGCAACGGGATGTGCGATGCCTTTGATGCCACTGCCTTTCGGCAATAAAATTGCCAAACGATACTCTGGCCTGTCGCATGCCTCTGATGCGATGTCAGAGATTTTGCCCGGCCTCGAGCGTCTGGACGCGGCCAAAAGCCAGCCATTTCATTCCAAGATAGTGATTGGCCAGATTGGTGATCTTAAGTTGATGGCGAATTCACAGGATCCGTGCCGCATGCATGTCGAGGAGACGGGGGGATGGCATCTGGTCGTCCCGGTTGCGGGCTCCGCATCTCTGGATTGTGATAACCACAAATTCTCGCTGGTTCCGGGTGAGTCTTCATTACTCCTCCCCAATGTTCGCAGGATTGGGGAGCGCACAAACAGCTCCGTCGCCGTAGTTTCGTTTCAGATGCCGAAGCTCCAACGGGTGCTTGCTGCTCTGGCTGGGGAAGAGGCAGGCAATCACATTCCTGATCAGCGCCCCTTGGTCATGCAAACCGATTCCTGCAACGGGCTGTTCCCGGCATTTTTGACCATCTGCCAGCTCATCGATGTGGCGCTAAAGCATCCGGGGCTCGATACGGCGCTGGGTCTTGAGGACATGATCTATCGCTGGATGGCCGCGAGTATTGTTACAACGCACGATGGAGGTCATCTACAGCAAGCATCGAGTTCGCGAATTGATGTCGTGTGTGATCTGGTGCGAAGCTCAACCGAGCGGCCTTTGACTTTGACCGAGATGGAGTTGGCGAGCGGTTTGTCAGCGCGCGCGCTGCAATATGCATTTAAGGCGAGGTTTGGCTGTTCGCCTATGGCTTGGCAGCGGAAAGAGCGAATGCTCAAGGCCCGGAAGTTGCTTCTGGCGAACCCACCATTCCAGACAATCACCACGCTAGCCCATGACATGGGCTTTTCATCCGCCTCCGCCTTCAGCACACTTTATAAGCGACATTTTGGCGAGACACCAAGCCAAACACTCAGTCGGCAAACATGACACCCAGACTGCGGCTGAAGGTGTAATCGCGCAGCGTTCAGATTTTCGGATGGCTGTTGGCCCTTTCCAAAGGACGGTCAATCAGCGCAGTGGCAGGCGTTTAACCATGCTCCCTCAGATTGTCGCGGTAATTTTCTCCGTCGACGGCGGCGGACAACTCTGTGCTGATAAGCTGCGCCAGGCGGCCAAACACGCGGATGTCGTCCTTCGCAAACCCTTTCCACATGAAGAGAGGATTTAGTGAGTAGACGTTGCATCTGCGATCGTCGGGGGTGTGCCGCACATTAAGCACTCCCTCAGCCAGCAAGTGACCGAGGCGACGCGAAACGGTCGGTTGGCTCGCGCGCACTAAAGTGTAGATCTCGCTGGCCATCCGTGGACCATCCGCAAGGGCGAGAATAATCTGACCATCCACTGAGGCCAAATCTCTTGCGGTGAATTTGCTGGATGTCGACACGGAGTGCTCTTTCAACGGGAGGCCGCCAGGGACTTGCTCGCCTAACCAGCGGCTAGCCGTGCAAGCCGTACCACCCCATACGGACAAATCTATTTCAGAATAAAAAGTTACTGAATATAGCAAAATGCATAAAGAATGCAGAATTTATAATAAAATATCCTGATTTCTAAGAGTGATCGCGCTTCGCATATTCGTGCGACGACGCGGGCGCAGCCATTGGGGAGCCTCTAAACGTGGGGATCCGAAATGCGCTCGTCAACTTCAGCGGCGAAAAAGCCTGCTCAAACGCCCGCCGGGCTGCGTTCCGACTGGTACGTTCTCGAACTTTTGAAAGATAGGGCCCCTGTCGCAGAGGCCAATCTCAAGGCGCAAGGCTTTGCGACTTTCAACCCGCAGTTGCGGGCACCCGTCAAACAATTTGGCAAGGTGGTGAAGCGTCTGAGACCAGTCTTTCCTGGTTACTGTTTCGTGAAATGCTCGCTGGCCGATGGACGATTGCGGGCGATCAATTCGACGCGGGGTGTCAAGCGCTTTGCAGGCCCTCCCGGTTTAACCCCGACACCGGTGCGCGCGGAGATTGTAAGCGCCTTGATGCGGCGCTGTCCGGATGGCGTGCTTGACCCAACCGCTGTCGAGTTGCGTGTCGGTCAACAGGTCGAGCTTGAGGATTGTGCCTTTGCTGGCGCCTTAGCGCGGGTCCATGAACTGGATGACACGGCTCGGGTCCGGGTTCTGATATCCCTCCTCGGGGCCGAGCGGATCGTTACGGTGCCGCGATCCTCGGTTCAGCCCGCCAACCTGTCCCTTTGAGCTCGATGGCCATGTGGGATGTGCTACCCTTTAAGCTGGGGGCTCTTGCGCTGTCGGTTTTGGCGGCGAATTTTTTGGTACTTGGTCTGATCGTCCGTTGGAGGATCAGAATTGCCGAGGCAACGGGGCTGATCGACGATCCTGCAAAAAAGGCCCATGCGCGTCATAACGGCAAGGTTCCGCTGATCGGCGGCGTCGCATTTATCGCTGCATTTTTCGCTGCTATCGCTGCTTTGGCAGGTTCGCTTGCTGCTCTTGGCCTAGGGATGGCAAGCTCGGTCCCAGTGGTTCCCTTTTTGGCCTATTTGCTGTTTGTCGGTCTCTTTCTTGGTCTTGGACTGGCGGATGATCTCAATGGTCTGTCGGCGCGCCGTCGCCTTGCCTTGTCCGTCGTTTTTTTCGCCTTGCTCATCTGGTTGTCCGCTAACCAATTTCTCCTGATGTCGGTCGAAGACGCATTCTTGGGCATAAAGGTGACATTCGGGCCTTTGGCGGCGGCGGCGACAGGGCTGGCGCTGATCGCATTGGTCAATGCTTTTAACATGGCAGACGGGCGCAACGGGATTATCGCGGGTATCACCGCGATTTGGGCAATCGCCTTGGCACTCAAGAGCAATGATGTCGCATTTACCGCCATTCTTGCACTCTGTGCGGCCAACAGTCTTGTCCTCGGATGGCACAATCTCAAAAGCAGGTTGTTTTTCGGGGATGCCGGCACTTACGCGATCGCCGCGATGTTCGGATGCGCTGCAATTGTATGGCATTCGCACGGCGTCGCAGGCGATCGGCTAACTTCGCTGCAGGTTTGTTCGCTTTTCCTCGTTCTGGTTCTGGATATGATCCGTTTGATCATCCTGCGCACCCGTGCAGGCCGCTCGCCAATGGCGGCAGACCATAATCATTTGCACCATCGACTAGATGATCATTTCGGTTGGCCCGCAGGCCTTGTGGTTTACCTTGCCCTTGTCGCCCTGCCCATTGTCATGGCTTTCCAGGATTTTGAGTCCGCTGGCGCTCTCGGTGTGGTGCTCGGCATAGGTGCCTATCTCGCTGTTATTCTCTACACCCGTTCTGCATTGGAAGGGAGGCAAAGCGAAACCGAAGTGGCGCCACCCCTGCCAGAGGCGTGACGAGGCCGGTGGTCGAATATCCCTAACCGGACCAGCGATAATTCGATCACTTCGTCCAAAGGACTGCTTGGTTTAATTCGGTACAGCTTATTTGTCCCCGAGGCCTTGTCGCGCCCTTGAGCCCTCACCGATTTTCCTGCGCTGATAGTCCGGTGCTTGGCTTTCACACCAAGGTGGAAGGCGGCTCAAAAAACTTATGGAAATATTGGTTTGCTGCCTCACAGAGCGCTTGCGTTGTGGCAAACAAGCGGTAGTTCGCACGCATCGAGGCTGAACGCATATTTTCGGAACTACCTTCGCTCCATATTCACCCTGCGCGTTGGTTCGCCGCGCAGTGCGGTAGCTTTGGCATCCACGCGGGAGCGCGTATGCTTGCCTGAAGGCACGCAAGGGAGGGCAAAGGCACTTATCCTGAAGTCTGGCTCTGAGCTTCCCGCGCTTTTTCTCTTTCAACTATGAACAAACGCATTCTGGTAACCGGCGGCGCGGGCTATGTCGGCGCACATTGCTGCAAGGCCTTTGCGGCAGAGGGTTGGGAGGTCATTGTCTTCGACAACCTTTCCTGTGGATGGCGTGATTTCGTCCGGTGGGGCGAGCTTATCGAAGGCAATATCCTCGATCGCGAAGCTTTGGCCCGCGCTTTTGCATCGGTTCGGCCCGACGCGGTTGCTCATTTCGCCTCAGCGTCTGCTGAAGGATCCCGCAGCGAACCTGGTCAACATTATCGAACCAATGTGGTTGGAACCCTGAATGTCCTCGAAGCTATGCGCATTGCCGAGGTTCGGCATCTGGTGTTTTCTTCAAGCGGGCAAGTCTATGGCCGCCCCAGTCGCAGTCCGATCAGTGAATCCACTGTATCTGTTCCCGTCAATCCGTACGGCTGGGCCAATGTATTTGCCGAGCAGATGATCCGTGATTTTGCTGACTCATATGGGACGAGGACTGGTGCCCCTGGCTTAAATTCCGTGAGCTTGCGGTATTTCTGTGCAGTCGGCGCCGATCCTGATGACATGCTGGGGGAGCGCCGCAGTCCGGGCAGAAATGTCATTATGCGCGCTATTGCCGCCGCTGACCCTGCCAGCTCCTACGAACTGAACATTGCCGGTCTTGATCATGAAACGCATGATGGAACTTTGGTTCGTGACCTTATTCATGTCACCGATGTGGCCTCAGCCCATGCCGCAGCGCTTGAGTATCTCGCTGATGGCGGTGAGAGCAAAGTGCTCAATCTTGGTAGCGGCCAGGGCTATTCTGTCAGGCAAGTTATTGACGCAGTTGATCGCCTGTCCGGCCAGGCCGTTCGCTTCAGAATTTCTCCAAGCGTCAAAAGCGAACCGCCCGAGCTTGTGGTTGACCCATCCCGCGCACGGGCAATCCTGAGTTGGCGCACACGTTTTTCGGATCTTGATCAGATCGTTGGTGATGCACTCGCTTGGCATGAAGCAGACGCTGCGCGCCGCAATTGCCTCAAGCCTTAGGGCACCCCTCATCTCCTTTACGTTCGAGGCACCCAATCGACCGCCGTACTCATGAGTATGGGCATACGCTGCCGTCGGCGAATTTTGAACGCGGCCCTTCGGGCTCTCCACCCCATTTTGTCAAGTTAGTCAAAGGGAAAACATCGCCAATATGTGCGGAATAATCGCTGTTTTGGGTCGCTCGGATGTGACCAATCGTCTCGTGGAAGGTCTCGCTCGGCTCGAATATCGCGGCTATGACAGCGCAGGGATTGCAGTCCAGGACGCGCTTGGGCGCATCCACATCCGCAGGGCAGTTGGGAAGCTGGATGCCTTGCGCGAGGTGTTGGCCAGTACCCCAGTATCGGGAATTGCGGGGCTTGGTCACACGCGCTGGGCGACCCACGGTCCTGCTACAATTGATAATGCCCACCCGCACTTCACCGCGAATGTGACGCTTGTACACAACGGCATCATCGAGAACTATGCCGAACTCAAGGCCGAACTCGTCGCGGAAGGTGTGCGCTTTTCTTCGAGCACCGATACCGAGGTCGTTGCACATCTGCTTGAGCGCCTGCTGCGCCAAACATCTACTCCTGAAGAGGCCTTTGACCGCCTGCTTGAGTTGCTTGTCGGGAGCTATGCTTTGGCGGTGTTGGTCAAGAGATATGGCGACCGGCTGTTTGTGGCGCGCAAAGGAAGCCCGCTGGCGATTGGCTATGGGCCATGTGATCAGAATGGTCTTGGTGAAATGTTCGTCGGCTCGGATGCCTTGGCGCTGGCCCCCTTCACCGATCAGATTGCCTATCTGGAGGATGGCGACCGCGCGGTCATAACCCGCGAGCGCGTGCTGATTACCAATGCACGAGGTCAGGAAGTGGCGCGCGAGATTGTTACTGTCCCCGCTTCGCAAGCAGCAGTGGTCAAAGGACCCTATGCGCACTTCATGCTCAAGGAAATCCACGATCAGCCGCATGGCCTCGCAGGCCTGCGCGGCGAGCTTGTCGATGCCGAGGCGGGGTGCCTGCGCGATTTTCTTCCCGGCCTTGGCTTTGGCACGATTGAAAGGGTCTCCCTCGTTGCTTGCGGCACGGCCCATTATGCCTGCCATGTTGCCCAATATTGGTTCGAAAGCTTGGCAGGTCTTGACGCGCGCATCGATGTCGCCAGCGAATATCGCTATCGTGACCGGGTTCATGGCCCAAACGAATTGTTTATTGCTGTCAGCCAATCGGGTGAGACCGCCGATACGCTTGCGGCCTTGAAGGACGTCGCCGGTAAGGTTGCTGCCCGGCTTGCCGTCGTCAATGTGCCCACCAGCTCGCTGGCGCGAGAGGCAGATCATGTGCTTGATATCGCCGCGGGCCCCGAAATCGGGGTGGCCTCGACCAAGGCCTTTACGGCCCAGTTGCTGGCGCTCTTGATGATCGCCATCAAGGCCGGCTCGGCGCGCGGACAGATCGCGGCGTCTGACGTGTCTCGCTTGCTCGATGAGGCTGACCGCATTGCAGGAGCGGTGCGCGCGGCGATTGCGCTCGAGCCACGGATCAAGCAGATCGCCTGTGAGATTGCGAGCGCGCGCGATGTGATTTTCCTCGGGCGCGGCATCACTTACCCCTTGGCGCTTGAGGCAGCACTCAAGCTCAAGGAGGTGAGCTATATTCATGCCGAAGGCTATGCTGCCGGAGAACTGAAGCATGGCCCGATCGCACTGATTGATGCCGACGTTCCGGTGGTAGTTTTCGCCAGCCGCGGCCCCTTGCAGGAAAAGACCCTTGCCAATGCTGCCGAGGTCGCCGCGCGCGGCGCGCGTGTGGTTATGGTTGGGCCAGATGAAGGCGCTGACATCAGGCTTGCGCCATGCAGCGATGTGGCTGCGCCCTTTGCCTATGCGGTTGTAGCGCAATTGCTGGCCTATCACACCGCGGTTGCCAAGGGTACCGATGTCGATCAGCCGCGCAATCTTGCCAAGTCGGTTACGGTTGAATGAGCACCGCTGGAACAGCGGATCGAGCGCTGCTGTGTGGCTCCAGGCAGGCGCCCCAAGGGCGCGGGTGGCCGCTCGCCCGATGAGCAAGGCGCGTATGACTGCCGGCGGCAGGGAAGGGCGGCAGTTGGCGACTTCAAAAACTTGACCGAGGGTCCAGAAAGCTCTTGCAAGCCTCGCACGACGGGCTTTAAAGCTTCACCATGAAACTTGCAGTTCGCTGCGGTTTTTTGCCATGAAATCTGCGTTCTGCATGGGTGCTTCTCATGCAGTGCGGTAGCTTTTGTCTGGCCCGCTCAGGATTTGAATGCCTGCCTGTCTGCGTGGCCGAACGGGCAGCGGCCAACTCCCGTCCTGCCAACTTGCTGGATGCCGATGAGCCACGGCCGCGCCTGCGCCCTGGTTTGCGCCTGGTGGTGCCGGGTGGGGGCGAATGACGGGCAATCAGCGCTCAAGCGACGAGCGGGAGCGCGCCACTCGATAGTTTAGGTGGCTATCCGATAGTTTGCGTTATCGGGAATTTGGCTGGCTGATCGCGCTGCGTGATGCGTGACGGCTGCTCCTGATGTTTGGCAGCGGGCGGTGCGTGAGCCTGTTTTTACCGATTACCACTAACTTTTAATCCTATGTTGAACTCACAAGAACTGCGCGAAGCCGAGGCGATCCACCGCGAGGAGGCCTTAAAGCGTATTGCGGCGCTGGTGCGGCGCTATGAATTGACGCAAGACGAGGTCTTGCAGATTTTTGCAGAGTGCAAAATGTCCGAGCGGTTGCTGGGGTGCTCGTTTTGAAGATTGCGATGGTGGGTTCGGGCTATGTCGGGCTCGTGTCTGGGGCCTGTTTTGCCGATTTCGGACATGACGTGGTCTGCATCGACAAGGATCAGGGCAAGATCGACCGGCTCCACGCCGGGATCATGCCGATCTACGAACCGGGTCTGGATGCGCTGGTCGAAACCAATGTGAAGGCGGGCCGCCTCAGCTTCACCACCTCGCTGGCGGAAGGCATCAAAGGCGCGGATGCAATCTTCATTGCGGTCGGCACCCCCAGCCGGCGCGGCGATGGCCATGCCGATCTCACCTTCGTCTATGCCGTGGCGAAAGAAGTGGGCGAAAGCCTCGCCAATGATGCGGTGGTCGTCACCAAGTCGACCGTCTCGGTCGGCACCGGGGACGAGGTCGAACGGATCATCCGCGAGACCGGCGCATCGCGTGAAAGGGGCCACCGCTTCTCGGTGGTCTCCAACCCCGAGTTCCTGCGCGAGGGCGCGGCCATCGGCGATTTCAAGCGCCCCGACCGGATCGTGATCGGCGCCGAGGACGATTTCGGCCGCGAGGTGATGCGCGAAGTCTATCGCCCGCTGTTCCTCAACGAATCGCCGATCCTGTTCACCAGCCGCCGCACCAGCGAGCTGATCAAATACGCCGCCAATGCCTTCCTTGCGACCAAGATCACCTTCATCAACGAAATGGCCGATCTGTGCGAGAAGGTCGGCGCGAATGTGCAGGATGTGTCGCGCGGGATCGGGATGGATGGCCGCATCGGGGCGAAGTTTCTGCATGCGGGGCCGGGCTATGGCGGCTCGTGCTTCCCCAAGGATACGCTGGCGCTGCTGAAAACCGCCGAGGATTACGACAGCCCGACCCGGATCGTCGAGGCGGTGGTCAAGGTCA
>CAZQOO010000112.1:0-8670 GCA_964594845.1 uncultured Porphyrobacter sp.
CCGTCGATGTCCCGCCGCACCAAACTCTACGAAGGCAAGGCCAAGATCCTCTACGAGGGTCCCGAGCCGGGCACGCTGATCCAGTATTTCAAGGATGATGCGACCGCCTTCAACGCCGAGAAGAAGGGCACGATCGCCGGCAAGGGCGTGATCAACAACCGCATTTCCGAGCACGTCTTCACGCGGCTGGCGCATATCGGCATCCCCACCCACTTCATCCGCCGCCTCAACATGCGCGAGCAGCTGATCCGCCAGGTCGAGATCATCCCGCTCGAAGTGGTGGTGCGCAATGTCGCTGCCGGTTCGATCTCCAAGCGCCTCGGGATCGAGGAAGGCGAGCCGCTGCCCCACACGCTGATCGAATATTACTACAAGGATGATGCGCTCGGCGATCCGCTAGTGGCCGAAGAGCACATCGCCTGCTTTAACTGGTGCAGCAACGAGGAAATGCACGACATTTCCTCGATGGCGATCCGCATCAACGATTTCCTCTGCGGGATGTTCGCCGCGATCGACATTCGCCTGATCGACTTCAAGCTCGAATTCGGGCGGCTCTACGATAGCGATTACAGCCGCGTGATTCTCGCCGACGAGATCAGCCCCGACGGCTGCCGGTTGTGGGACATGGCGACCGGCGAGAAGCTCGACAAGGACCGCTTCCGCCGCGACCTGGGCGGCGAGGAAGAGGCCTATCGCGAGGTCGCGCGCCGGCTCGGCCTGCTGAACGGCGAGGATAACGGCCCGGGCGAAGTGTTCGACCTCTCCCACGCCCGCAGCCGCCTGCGCGGCCCGCCGCCGCTCAAGAAGTAAGCCCTTCACACCCGGATGATCCTCGCCTAGGCTGGCGAAGTGCTTGGCACGGCGCGATATTGTGCGCCGGCCGGGGGGCAGCAGGGGGCGCTTTCGATGCATTGGAAATCCGTGGGCATGGCAGCATTGCTGGCCCAGAGCAGCCTCGCCTTCGCGCAGGACGAGCGCACCATCCCGCGCGAACCCGCTCCCGTCTGGGCCAGCCCGTCCGAACCGCTGGCCGTGCCCGAGAGCGTGCAGGGCCCGGTGTTCCTGCGCCGGCAGGACACCTTCGTGCGCCTCACCGCCACCGGCCACGACCATTTCAACAGCCAGATGATCCGCATCCTCCAGCCGCAGGCGCTGGAGATCGGCAATATCGCGATCGCCTGGAACCCGGCTGCGGGCGAAGCGCGGGTGCACAAGGTGGTGATCCATCGCCGCGGGCAGGAAATCGACGTGCTGGCCAAGACCGGCTTCGAGATCCTGCGCCGCGAGGACCAGCTCGAAGCCGCGATGCTCGACGGGATGCTCACCGCGGTGCTGCGCGTACCCGATCTGCGCGTGGGCGATGATCTCGAGCTCGAATACACCATCCCGCTGCACGATCCGACCCTGCGCGAGGCGAGCCACGGGATGCTGTTCCTTGGCGAAGCGCCCCCGCCCGGGCGCTACCGGCTCGATCTGTCGTGGGACGAAGGCCAGCAGCCCCGCACCCGGATCACTCCCGATCTCGCGCCGCTGGCCGAGCGCGCCGCCAATCGCATCGCGGTGGCGCTCGACAATCCCGCCACGCTCACCCCGCCGCGCGATGCGCCGCCGCGTTTCGCCTGGAACCGCGTGATCGAATTCTCCGACTTTCCCGACTGGCCCGCACTATCGCGCCGGTTTCACGGCCTGTTTGCCGGGGCCAGCAAGCTCTCTGCA
This sequence comes from uncultured Porphyrobacter sp., assembly GCA_964594845.1. Classification (GTDB taxonomy): domain Bacteria; phylum Pseudomonadota; class Alphaproteobacteria; order Sphingomonadales; family Sphingomonadaceae; genus Erythrobacter. The sequence continues at coordinate 1,717 of CAZQOO010000112.1, forward strand.
GGCTCGCCCCTGCGCGAGGAAGCGGCGGCGATCGCGGCCTCGACCCCCGACAAGCTGGCGCAGGCACAGGCCGCGCTGCAACTGGTGCAGCAGCAGGTGCGCTACGTCTATGTCGGGCTGAATGGCGGCAACTTCACCCCCGCCAGCGCCGACGAGACTTGGGAGCGGCGCTACGGCGACTGCAAGGGCAAGACCGCGATGCTGCTCGCGCTGCTGGGCGAACTCGGCATCCCGGCCGAGGCGGTGCTGGTCAACAACACCGAATCGCTCGACGGGCTCGACCAGCGCCTCGCCAATCCCGGGATGTTCGATCACGTGCTGGTGCGCGCGACCATCGGTGGCAAGACGTACTGGCTCGACGGCACCCTGCCCGACGTGATCGAGGGGCGGCCCGAGCCCTTTCTGGTCTATCAGTGGGTGCTGCCGCTCTCGGGCAAGGGCAGCACGATCGAGCGGCTGGCGGACAAGCCCTTCGCCATCCCGCAGGTGATGGAGCTCTACGAGATCGACGCCCGCGCCGGGTTCGATGCCCCCGCCCGCTGGACCCGCACCACGGTGCTGCGCGGTCCGGCGGGATTGCAGCAGCACCTGCAGTTCACTTCGGTCAGCGCCGGGCAGCTGGAGGCCGCGTTCAAGAGCCAGCTCGGCGGCTCGGCCGCCTGGGACGCGATCGACAGCGTCTCCTACCGCTTCGACCGCGCAACGCAGGCCGCGATCCTCACCATCATCGGCACCGGCCCGGTGGAATGGGAAGGCGAAAGTGACGGCGGGCGCTACACCTTCCTGCCCGGCGGTGGCTTCAACCCGCCCCAGCGGCGCCAGCGCAGCGGCGGTTCGACTGGAGACGTGCCCTTCTTCCAGGCCAGTGACTACAATTGCTACGTCACCACCATGCGCTTGCCGCAGGACACCGATCCGAGCGACTGGGGCTTCAACTCCGTGTTCGACACCATGCTCTATGGCGAGACCTTCTATCGCATGATGGAACTGCGCAAGGAGGACCGCACCCTGCGGCTGGTGCGCGGCAACCGGGTGGAGCAGATCGAGATCAGCCCCGAAAAGGCAGAGCGCGACAATGCCCGGCTCGGCGACTTCGACAATTCCAAGGCGATCCTGTCCTACAGCCCGGGCAATATCGGCGAGCCTTGGAGCGGGCTGAAGAAGGTGCCCGCGATATCGGAGATCGACTGGACCGGCACCAACCCGCCCTGCCTGCCAGCCGACATGCTGCCGGCCGGCAAGTAGGCGGAAAACGGGTCCGGCAGGGCGGCAATCAAGGGGCTGACATGGCGGAGCGGGGCGTTACTGTGTGCGCTTCCATGCGATTGCCACAGGTGCTCTCCCGATCATGAAGCTGCCCACCCGCGCCCTTGCCGCAAGCCTGCTGCTGGCGCTCTCCCCGCTCGCGCTCACCACCGCGCTGGCGGCGCAGGAGACGCCCCCCGCAGCCGCTGCTTCGGCCGAGGCTCCGACCCCGGTCTGGGCCTTCGAGGCGAGCGACGTGCCGGTCGATCCCGGCTTCGTGTTCGGGCGGCTCGACAACGGGATGCGCTACATCATCCGCCGCAACGCCACGCCCGAGGGCACGGCGCTGGTTCGGATGCGGATCGATTCCGGCAGCCTTGAGGAACGCGACGACGAGCGCGGCCTTGCGCATTATCTCGAACACATGGCCTTCAACGGCTCGGCGGGGATCCCCGAGGGCGAGATGATCAAGCTGCTCGAACGCGAGGGGCTGGCCTTCGGGGCGGACACCAATGCCTCGACCGGGTTCGAGAGCATCACCTACATGCTCAACCTGCCGCGCAATGACGACAAGCTGCTCGATACCGCGCTGATGCTGATGCGCGAGACCGCGAGCGAGCTGACCATTGCGCCGGAGGCGGTCGCGCGCGAACGCGGGGTGATCCTTACCGAGCGGCGCGATCGGGCAGGCTTCCAGCAGCGCAATTTCGAGGACAACGCCGCCTTCCTCGCACCGGGAGCGCGCTACACCCAGCGGCTGCCGATCGGCACCATCGAAGTGCTCGAAAACGCCACCGCCGATCAGATCCGCGGGCTCTATGCGCGCACCTATGTGCCCGCCAACACCGTGCTGGTGGTGGTCGGCGATTATCCGGTCGATCAGGTCGAAGCAGCAATCCGCGCCCGCTTTGCCAGCTGGGCGCCCGCCCCTGCCCCGGCCGAGCCTGTGACCGGCCCGATCGACATCACCCGCAAGGGTCTGACCGACATCCACCTCGATCCGGCGCTGGCCGAGGAAGTGACCCTGTCGCGCTTTTCGGCCTGGCGCGACGAGCCCGACACCATCGCCAATCGCGATGCCGCGCTGATCCGGCGGATCGGCTACGGCATCATCAACCGCCGCCTGGCCCGCCTCGCGCGCGGCGAGAACGCCCCGTTCCGCGGGGCAAGCTTCGGCAGCGGCGATCTGTTCGAGGACGCGCGGATCACCAGCCTCACGGTCAGCAGCGCCGACGGCGAATGGAAGAAGGGGATGCTCGCCGCAGTGCGGGAGGTCAACGAGGCGCTGGCCTTTGGCTTCACCCGCGCCGAGCTCGACGAACAGCTCGCCAACCTGCGCACGGCTGCCGAAAACGCGGTCAAGGGCGCCGAGACGCGCAGCCACACGGTGTTTGTCGGTGCCGCCCTCGCGCTGGCGAGCGACGAGCGCGTGCCCTCGACCCCGCAATGGCAGCTGGAGGCATTCGAGCGGCTCGCGCCGAGCCTCACCCCCGAAGGCGTGTGGCAGGCGGTCAGGGCCGATGCCGCGCCGCTCGATGACCCGCTGATCCGCTTCGAAGGGCGCACCGCGCCTGAAGGCGGCGAGGCGGCCCTGCGAGGCGCCTTTGCCGAAGCCATGACGCTCGCCATCGCCCCGCCTGCCGACAATGGCCCGATCGCCTTTGCCTATGACGATTTCGGCACGCCGGGCACGATCGTCTCCGATAGCACCGAGCCGCGGCTTGGCCTTAGGATGATCCGCTTCGCCAATGGCGTGCGCCTGACCCTGAAGCCGACCACCATCCGCGAGGACCGCATCGCCTTCACCCTGTCGCTCGACGGCGGCGATCTGATGAACACGCGCGAGGCGCCCTTGCGGGTGTCGCTGACGGATTCGCTCGCGCTGGGCGGGCTCGGCAAGCACAGTCAGGACGAGCTTTCGAGCGTGCTGGCCGGACGCAGCGTCGGGCTTGGCCTTGCCAGCAGCGGGGAGGCTTTCAGCACCTCGGGCAACACCACGAAGCGCGATCTGGCGCTGCAAATGCAGGTCCTTGCCGCGCTGCTGACCGATCCGGGCTACCGGCGCGAGGGCGAGGAGCGGTTCCGCAAGGGGATCGAGAACTACTTCGCCACGCTCGATTCGACCCCCGGACGGGCGCTGGGCACGGCGCTGGGCGGGATCCTGTCGGACAATGATCCGCGTTTCACGCTCCAGCCCAAGGAGGCCTTTCTCGCGCTCGATTACGCGGGCCTGCGCGCCGCCATCGGCGACCGGCTGGCGAACGGGGCGATCGAGCTGGCGCTGGCGGGCGATTTCGACGAGGCCGAGGCGATTGCCGCAGTGGCCGCGACACTCGGCGCGTTGCCCGCGCGCGAAGCGGAATTCAACCCGCGCGAGGAAGCCCGCACCCGCAGCTTCACGCAAGCGCGCGGCCAGCGCGTCCTCACCCACAAGGGCGAGGCCGATCAGGCGCTGCTGCAATGGACCTGGCCGACCACCGATGACAGCGATCTGGCCGAGACCCTGCGCCTCAGCCTGCTTGCCCGTGTGGTCCGGATCGCGCTGACCGAGACACTGCGCGAGGAACTGGGGCAGGCCTATTCGCCCTCCGCAGGCGCATCGAACAGCCGGGTCTATCGCGATTACGGCACCTTCAGCCTCTCGGTCTCGGTCGATGTCGCGCAGGTCGAAGCGACCCGGGCGGCGGTGGATGAAGTGGTGGCCGCGCTGCGCGAGACCGGCCCGAGCGCCGACGTGATCGAACGCGCGCGGCGTCCGCTGCTGGAGGAGTATGACAATGCGTTGAAGGACCTCGGCGGCTGGATCAGCCTTGCCGCCCGCGCCCAGAGCGATCCCGAACGGCTTGATCGCTGGTTTGCCGCGCCCGATCTGATCCGCGCGATCACCCCCGCCGATCTACAGGCAACCGCTGCCCGGTGGCTTGCTGACGGGGGCGCGGTCGAATTCACCGTGCTGCCCGAAGCAGCCGTCGCCGAACCGCCTGCGGCAAACAAATGAAAAGGCCGGCAGGATTGCTCCTGCCGGCCTTTTTCTGTCACCGCAGATGCGGATCAGTAATTGACGTTGAACGACACGCCGAACACCCGCGGATCGTTGACGAAGGCGGTGTTGTTGTTGAAGTCGACCACGCCCAGCACGTTGTCCTCGTCGGTGATGTTGCGGGCGAAGGCGGCCAGTTCCCATTCGCCATTATTGCCCGAGTAACCGATGCGCAGACCGCCCTCAATGCGGCTGCCGGCGTTGAACTCCTCGCTGGTGTAGAGCAGGAAGTTGGTCTGGCCGAGATAGGTCCAGTCGGTGAAGATGAAGAACTCGCCGCTGTTGCCCACCGGGATGCCGTAGCGCGCGGTGAAATCGCCGCTCCATTCTGGTGCATTGGGGAACGGGTTGCCATTGATCAGCGCGCGGGTGCTGCCGCCGATCACCGCCGTCGGATCGGTGACGGTGCACTGCGCGCAGATGCCCACGGCAAGGGTGTTATCCTTGATCTCGGTGTTGTTGTAGGCAACGCCGAGGGTGACGAGGAATTCCGGCGTGATCTGGAACGCGCTGTCGAGTTCGAAGCCATAGGCCTCGCCCTTGTTGGCGTTGATCAGCTGGACGAGGTTGCCCGCCCCGCCGACCGCGGTGAACTGCGGATCCTCGACGGTGTAGTAGAACACCGCGCCGTTCAGACGGATGGTGCGATCAGCGAGTTCGGTCTTGAAGCCGACTTCGTAGGAGGTGATGTTTTCCGACTGAGCGACCGAGGGGGCCGCGAAGAAGGCAACGTCACGGCCCTGGATGGTCGGGGCGCGGAACGAGTTGGCGACCTTGGCATAGACGCTGGCATCGTCCGACACGTCGGCAAACAGCGCGATGTCCCAGTCGAACTGGTCATCGCCCACGCTGACCGGCTGCGGCGCCGCGCCCGAGCGGACGAAGAAGTCCTTCTCGTCATCGGTATAGCGCAGACCGCCGGTGACCCGCAGGCTCTCGGTCAGTTCATAGGACAGCTGGCCGAACAGCGCCCAGGCCTCGTTGGTGTGGTTGACGGTGACCGGCGGCGGGAAGCTGAAGCCGACCGTGGTGACATCGAAATCGCTTTCGAAATAGAAGCCGCCGACCTGCCAGCTCAGGGGCCCTTCGCTGTTCGAGGCGAGGCGGATTTCGTGGGTGTATTGTTCGAGATCGATCGAATCCTGCGTGTCCGAGGGGAACGGGATGAAGCCCGGGCCCATGAACGGCAGGAACGAGGCGCCGAAGCCGCCGTCAATGTCGCCGCGGCTCGAACCTTCGCTGGTCCAGTAGCTGCCGATCGAGGTCAGCGTGGCGAAGTCGAATTCGTAGGCCGTGGTCAGCGTCACGCCGAACTGGTTGTAGTTGGCGCGGTTGCCGCCGCCGGCATCATAGAACACCGTGCCGCGATCGTAATTGTCGTTGAGGCTGTTGGTGTTGTTCGGCCGATCCACCGTCGGGCCGAGCACGTTGGCGCGGAAGAAGGTCGACGAGCCGTCAAGATCGCGGAAATTGACCGAGGCATTCATGCTGAAACGCTCGGTCGGGGTGAACAGCAGTTGCCCGCGCACCGCGAAATCGGTGAACCCGCCGAGCACGTTCTTCTCGTTGGTGAAGCCGTTGTCGATCCAGTCGCCGCGGCGCTGGAGCTGGGCGGCCACGCGGAACGCCAGCTTATCCTCGACGATCGGACCGCCGACCGCACCGGTCAGCGTCATGGTGTTGAGGCTGCCGAACGACAGCCCGGCGCGCACGTCGACTTCCTGGCCCGGCTTGATGCTGTCGACCTTGACGATCCCGGCCGGCGTGTTGCGGCCGAACAGCGTGCCCTGCGGGCCGCGCAGCACTTCGACGCGCTCGACATCGAACATCGGGAAGCTCTTGAGCGTGACGTTCTCCATCACGACGTCATCGAGCAGGACCGAGACCGGCTGCGAGGCGGCGAGATCGAAATCGGTGTTGCCGAGACCGCGGATGTAGAAGCGCGGGGCGACACGGCCGTTCGAGCTTTCGATGTTGAGGCCCGGGACCGAGCCGGCCAGCGCAGTCACATCGCCGGCGGCGCTGAAGATCGTGTCGACGCGGGCCTGATCGAGGATCTCCGCCGAAACCGCGACGTCCTGCAGGTTTTCCTGGCGGCGGTTGGCGGTGACGATGATGGTGTCGAGCTGGCCGCTGTCGCTAGCGGCAGTCTCGCTGTCCTGCGCAGCGGCAGGGGCGGCGAAAGTGAAGGCGGCGGCGGCCAGAATGGTCGAACCGGCCCATGCGGCACGGATGGCACTGATACGCTGAGACATCGAACAAGCCCCTTTCGGATTGATCGGACTGAGGGAAGAGGGTGCGGCCTCGCGCTGGCAGCTTTCAGCGATTCGGGCGAGATTGGCCGTTGCAAAACCGGCGGGAAATGGGGCGTTTGACGGCAGTCTGTTTGCAGTTGTTGCATCAAGGTTACAGATTCGTGCGGGATGCGACACGAATGCGACAGCCGGAGGACCTTCCGACCTGTTCCGCAGCATCGTGAACAACCCTCGCCGATGTGATTGCGCCTTGCGGCGCGCACGCTATAGCGGCGCCAGAATTCCGCCCCGACCCTGCGCGAGGAGCCACATCCATGAAAGTCCGCGTCCTTGTCCGATTGAAGCCCGGCGTGCTCGACCCGCAGGGCCGTGCCGTGCACCATGCGCTCGAAGGCCTCGGCTTCGACGGGGTGA
>CAZQOO010000113.1:0-8668 GCA_964594845.1 uncultured Porphyrobacter sp.
CCAATGTGCTGCTGCGCGATCTCGCCCGTCAGGGCCGTCTCGCGCGTCTGCGCATCACCCTTCAGGACCGCCCTGGCGCACTGTTCCGCGTTATGCGCCTGTTCGACGAGCACAACGTCAACATCATCGAGATCTATCACCAGCGCATCTTCACGACGCTGCCGGCCAAGGGCCTGATCACCGACATCGAATGCGAGGCGCGCGATGCCGAGCAGGTCGAACGGCTGGTCGAGGGGCTGCGCGCCAACGGCTATTCGGTGCAGCTGGTCGAGCTCGGCTGACGTCGCGTCAGGCGGGGTGCGGCGCGTCGGGGCGTGCCGTTTTGCACCATTCCGGCAGCATTCCCGAGCGGCTCCTGTGCACAGTGCGGGATTTTTTGCGCTCTTTCATGGTTAAGGGACTTTTACCGCGGGTCCCGTCCATGCATAAGTTTGCAGCAACGCAACCCGCCGTGATTCCCGCCAAGAGGACAGAGCCCGCCCGTGACGGCACCGATCCGCGTCCCGAGGTTCTTCGTGACCAGCCCGGCGCCCTGTCCCTATCTGCCGGGGCGGAGCGAGCGCAAGGTGTTCACCGAATTGAAGGGCGCACACGCCGATCAGCTCAACGAAGCGCTCGGCCGCATCGGATTCCGCCGCAGCCAGACAGTCGCCTATCGCCCGTCCTGCCTTGATTGCCAGGCCTGCGTCTCGGTGCGGGTGGTGGCAGGCGCCTTCCGTCCCTCGGCCACGCAGAAGCGCGATCTGAAGCGCAACGACGATCTGATCGTCACCGAATGCCGCCCCTGGGCGACCGACGAGCAGTTCGCGCTGCTGGCGAAGTATCTTGGCGCGCGCCATCCCGATGGCGGCATGGCGGCGATGGACGAGCTCGATTATGCCGACATGATCGAGCATACCCCTGTCAATTCCGTGGTCACCGAATACCGCCTGCCGGGCAGCGGCGGGCGTCCCGGACGGCTGGTGGGCGCCTGCCTGACCGACCGGCAGGGCGACGGGTTGTCGATGATCTATTCCTTCTACGATCCCGATCTGGAAGGCCGCGCCGGGCTCGGCAGCTTCATCATTCTCGATCACATCCGCCGCGCCGCGGCCGAAGGCCTGCCCTACGTCTATCTCGGCTACTGGGTCGAAGGCAGCCCGCGGATGCAGTATAAGGTCCGCTATCGCCCGCTCGAGCGTCTGACGCGCGAAGGCTGGCAGTTGATGGACGAGGCTGAACAGCACCGGCTGATCGCCGCGGCCACCGCGCCGCGCCAGCCGCAGGACGCGTCGCTGGCCGGCGCCCGAGGCAAGGATGGCCAGCCCGTCAAGTTTCCGGGAAGCTGAGCCTCGCCATTTCCTGAAGCGCGGCCTGCTGCTGGCAGCCGGATTGGGACAAGCAGCGGCGGTGCTGGCGGCGCAGCCTGCGCTGGCGCAGGAGGCCGGGGCAGATTCCCCGGGCGTGACAGCCGCCGGACCGCAGGCCGATGGCAATGATGTCGCGCCTGCCCCCAGCGTGCTGGAACCGCCGCCCGAACCGGCTCCCGTGCCGCGCACGCTCGATGAGCTGATTCCGGCCGAAGCGGTCGACAATCCCGAAGCCTGGGCCACGCAGGGCAGCCCCGGCTCCGCCACCGGCGAGGACGCCGCGCCCGCTGTCACCGGCGACCCCTTCGCCACCAGTTTCGACGATTTCCTGCCTCCGCCGGTGCCGGGATTGCAGGGCGCGCTCGATGCCGCCTTCGCCGACTTCACCGTCGAGGTGCCTGAGCCGCTGTCGCCCGATCCCGAGGTCGAGGCGCTTGCCAGCATGGCGGTGCCGGTCACCGGCGAATTGCCCGAGCTTGCCGATGTCGAGGTCAGCAGCACGCTGGTGCTGGGCTTTCCCGCGGCTCCCGGGGCCTTCCCCGAACAGGCCGAATTCCTTGCCCGCTTCCGCGAGCTTTCGACGCTTCGCCAGCTTGACGGAGCGAAGGACACTGCCCCGCAGATCGCTGCCCGCGCCCGCGCCGACGAGGAGCTGCTGGGCGAGATGCTGCGCACCTATGGCTATTACGGGGGCGATGTCGTGCGCCAGCTTTCGGGCGGCCGGCGCGCGCGCGAGAACGGCGCAGGCGCAGCCGCAGGAGCCGGCGATGCCGCCAGCGAGCCGCGCGTGCGCTTCGATCTGGTGCCGGGGCCGCGCTACCGGTTCGGGCGGGTCGATCTCGGCGCGCTCTCGCTGCTGCCCGGGCCCGATGCCGCGCGCCTGCTGGCCGCCTTTGCCATCGCGCCGGGCGATCCGCTCTATGCCGACCGCATCCTTGAGCGCGAACTCGAACTGCGCGTGGCGCTGGGCGAGACCGGTTACCCCTTCGCCACTCTCGCCGAGCCCGAGCTGCTGATCGATCATGCCCGCACCGAGGGCGATCTGACGCTGGCGGTCGATCCGGGGGGCAAATATGCCTTCGGCGGCGTGGTCAGCGCCGATCCGAAGTTCCTCTCCAGTCGCCATCTCGAACGCATCGCCCGGTTCGAGGCAGGCGACGTCTACCAGCAGAGCCTTGAAACCGATCTGCGCCGTGCGATCATCGCTACCGGGCTGGTGTCGAGCGTCACCATCACCCCGCGCGAGATCGCGCCGCCTGCCGAGGGCGCGATGGGCGAAGTGGCGCTCGATGTCGCCTTTGAACGCGCGCCGGTGCGCACCATCGCCGGCGCAATCGGTTACGGGACCGAGGACGGGTTCAAGGTCGAGGGACGGTGGGAGCATCGCAACCTGTTCCCGCCCGAAGGCGCGCTGCGGCTGCGCGGCATCCTCGGCACGCGCGAAGCGCTCGCCAGCATCGGCGTGCGGCGCAACAATTTCCGCGGGCGCGACCAGATCCTCACCGCGGACGTGTTCGCCAGCGACATCCAGACGCTGGCGGTGGATTCGCGCTCGATCGGGCTGCGCGGCACCTTCGAGAAGGTGTCCAACATCCTGTTCCAGAAGCCGGTCAGCTGGCAGCTCGGCGGCGAGCTGGTCTATACCGACGAGCGCAACCGGCGCGCGCGCGGTTCCAATATCCTGCTGCCGCGCCAGACCTATCTGATCGGCGGGGTGTTCGGCAGCGTCACGCTTGACGGGAGCGATGACCTGCTCGATCCCTCGCGCGGCTACCGCGCCACGCTTTCGCTCGCGCCGGAGGTGTCGCGTTCGGCAGGCAACAGCAGCTTCTATGTCCGCGCGCTGGCCGAGGCGGCCTATTACAAGGAGGTCGGCTCGACCGTGATCGCGGGGCGGCTGCGCGCGGCGACGATCCAGGGCGCGCCGCGTGACGAGATCGCGCCCTCGCGCAGGCTCTATTCCGGCGGCGGCGGATCGGTGCGCGGCTACGGCTTCCAGGGCGTCGGCCCGCGCAATGATCGCGGCGAGGCGGTGGGCGGGGCATCGCTGGTCGAATTCTCGTTGGAAGCGCGGATCGAGACCCCGCTGATGGGCGGCGCGATCGAGGTCGTGCCGTTTATCGACGCGGGCACCGTGGGACTCGGCTCCACCCCCGATTTCCGCTTCATCCAGGCCGGTGCCGGGGTCGGCATCCGCTACAAGACCACCTTCGGCCCGATCCGCGTCGATGTCGCAACCCCGCTCAACCCGACCCAGTTCGACAGTCCGGTGGTGGTCTATGTCAGTCTCGGGCAGGCGTTCTGATGGATAGGCCCGAGCCGCTCGCCCCGGTACTGGCCGACGACAGCCCCCCGGCCCGCCGTAAGCGGGTGTGGGCCAAGCGGCTTGGCTGGGCACTCGCGCTGCTGCTGGCGCCGCTGGTGCTGGTGGCAGGGTTCCTCTCGACCCCGATCGGCAAGCGCTTCATCGCCGACCAGATCGCCGCGGTCGCGCCCGCTTCGGGCCTGCGCTTTACCGTGGGCCGGATCGAGGGCGACATCTACCGCACGGCGACCTTGCGCGACGTGCGGGTGAGCGACCCCAAGGGCCTGTTCCTCACCATTCCCGAAGTCGAGCTCGACTGGCGGCCGCTTCACTGGCTGTGGAGCGGACTCGACATCCGCGAAGTGACCGCGCGGCGCGGGCGGCTGACGCGCCTGCCCGAATTGCTGCCCGGCGATCCCGACGCGCCATTGCTCCCGGACTTCGACATCCGCGTCGACCGGCTGGCGATCGAGAACCTCGTCATCGCCAGGGGCGTTGCCACCGGGCGGGCCGAGCGGGTCGATGCGCTGGCCAAGGTCGATATCCGCGAGGGCCGCGCGCTGGTGGACGCGCGCGCGCGGCTGGGCGCCGAGGACCGGATCGCGGTGCTGATCGATGCCGAGCCGGATGGCGACCGCTTCGATCTCGAAGCCGATTACCGCGCGCCCGCAGGCGGGGTGCTGGCGGGCCTTGCGGGCTTTGCCAACGGCTATGACGCGCGCATCGCGGGCGACGGGACATGGCGCAAGTGGCGCGGCACGGCGCTCGCGCGGCGCTTGCCGGCCACGGATAGTGCACCGCTCGCCGGGCCTGCGGTCGCGGCCTTCCAGATCACCAATGATGCCGGCACGATCGGCGTTCTGGGGCGGGTGCGCCCCGGCCTTGCGGGCGAGGGCCTGCTGGCCCGCGCCATCGGCGCGAAGGTCGCCGTGGCGACCAGCTTCACGCTGGAGGACTCCGTGCTCGAAGGCCGCGCGGCGGTGATCACCCGCGCGCTCGATCTGCGCGGGGCGGGGGTGATCGACCTCGCCGACAACCGCTTCGAGGGCGCGCGCACCAGCGCTGTCTTGCGCGATCCCGATCTGCTGGGAGAGGGCTGGCGGTTCGAGCAGATGCGCCTTGCCGCTGACCTGTCCGGTCCCTTCCGCGACCTTGCGATCGATCACCGCCTCGCCGTCTCGCGGCTGATCGCGCAGGGGATCGAGGCCAAGGGGCTGGTGCAGGAGGGGCTCGCGCGGTTCGATGGCAAGGTGCTGAAGCTGCCGATGGCGCTGACGGCCGAGCGGATCACCACCGGCAATCCGCAGGCCGATCCGCGCCTGCTGAAGGGCCGGGTGACGGGCCTTCTGACCTATGATCTCGAAAGCCGGAAGCTTGCGGCCGACGCGGCGCGGATCATCTTTCCCGGCCTCGACGCGACACTGGCGCTGCGCGGCGACATTCCCGGCGGCGCCTATGCGCTGGCCGGCCCGGTCACCGCGCGCGGCCTCAAGATTGACGGCGCGGGCGAGGTGACCGCCAATGCCAAGATCCTCGCCAAGTTCGGACCCGCCGTGCCGTGGAGCCTGCGCGCCAATCTGGCCGGCGTGCTTTCGAAGATCGGCAATGACACTATCGTCAATCTCGCCGGCCCGGAGATCCGCTTCAAGGGCGCTCTTGGCATGGGGGCGGGCCAGCCGGTGATCCTGCGGGACGTGACCATCGCCAGCGCGCGCCTCGACGCCCGGCTCGACAGCAAGGTTGTGCCGGGCAGCGGCGGCACCCGCACCACGCTGGCCGGCAGCGGGCGGCAGGCCGATTACGGGCCCTTCACCATCGATGCCGAACTGGCCGCCGATGGCCCGCGCGGGGTGCTGGTGCTGGCCGATCCCTATCCCGCCGCAGGGCTGGAGAACGTGCGCATCGCGCTCGCCCCGTCCTCCGAGGGCTTCGCGCTCGATGTGTCGGGAGGATCGCTGCTGGGGCCGTTCGAGGGGGTGCTCGGCCTTGTCCTGCCCGAGAGCGGCCCGACCCGGATCGCGATCGAGCGGCTCGACATCTACCGCACCAATGTCACTGGCGGTCTTATGCTGGGCGAGGCGGGGGTTTCGGGCGATCTCGCGCTTGCGGGCGGCGGGCTCAACGGGACGCTCGCTTTCCGGCCGCAGGGCGAGGGGGCGATGGGCTTCGCCGTCGATCTCACCGCGCGCGATGCGGCCTTCGCCGGCCGGGTGCCGATCAGCATCGACCGCGCCAGCATCGCCGCGCGCGGGCGCTATGCCAAGGGCGAGACCCGTATCGATGCCGATATCAGCGGGACCGGGCTTGAATATGGCGGTCTCTACCTCGCCAACTTTGCGGCGAAGGCCGATATCGTCAACGGCCGGGGCAAGGTCACCGGCGGAGTCGCGGGCGAGCGGGCGGACCGCTTCGCGCTCAACTTCGACGCCGATGTCGCGCCGGATCGCATCGCCGCTGTCGCGCGCGGCCAGTATGGCGGCGAGCCGATCACCATGCCGCGCCGTGCGGTGCTGACCGCCGAGGAGGACGGCGGCTGGCGGCTGGCGCAGACCCAGATCGGCTTCTCGCGCGGCTATGCCCTGTTGGAAGGAGCTCTCGGCGGCGGCGAGACCGCGCTCGAGATCAAGCTCGCGCGCATGCCCTTGCGGCTGCTCGATCTGGCCGGAGCGGAACTCGGCCTTGGCGGGCGTCTGTCGGGGGTGATCGACTATCGCCAGACCGGCGATGCTGCGCCGGCGGCGCGGGCCCGGGTGAAGATCGACAACTTCAGCCGTTCCGGGCTGGTGCTGTCGTCCAAGCCGGTCGGCGTGCTCGGGGTGATCGACCTTGACGGCGAGCGCCTGACCGCCGCGGGCCGCCTGACCGAGGGCGGCGCGCGGCTCGGCGACATTGCCGTGCGGATCACCGCCTTCCCACCCGAGCGCGACCTCACCCAGCGGCTGCTCAAGGGACGGCTCGACGGACGGCTGATGTTCGAAGGCGCAGCCGAGACACTTTGGCGGCTGGCGGCGGTCGAGGCGTTCGACCTCACCGGCCCGGTGCGCCTCGCCGCGCGCGCCACCGGCACGCTCGCCGATCCGCGCATCACCGGCACGCTGGCGACCGACGACCTCAAGGTCACCAGCGCGCTCACCGGCACCCGCATCGATGCCGTGCGCGCGCGCGGGCGGTTTGCCGGATCGCGGCTTGAACTCATCCGCTTTGCCGGCGCCACGCCGGGCGGCGGCACTGTGAGCGGCAGCGGCATCGTCGATCTGGCCGGCATGAGCGCGACGCGCGGCCCCGGGCTCGATCTGCGCGCGGCGGTGAAGGGCGCGCGGCTGCTCGATGCCAATGGCCTCGAAGCGACCATCACCGGCCCCTTGCGGATCGTCTCCAACGGGCGCGGCGGCACCATCGCCGGGCGGGTCAAGATCGACCGCGCGCGCTGGGAGCTGGGCACAGCGGCCGAGGACGTTGCCCTGCCCCAGATCGCCACCCGCGAGATCAACACTGCCGATGGCCGCAACCGCGAGCAGGTGTCCGCGCGCGATGTCGCCTGGCGCTATCTCGTCAATGCCTCGGCCCCGGGCCGCGTGCAGGTGGAGGGCATGGGGCTGGAGAGCGAATGGGGCGTCGATCTCGCGCTGCGGGGCACGGTCGACGATCCCCGCATCGGCGGCACCGCGCGGCTGGTGCGGGGCGATTACACCTTCGCGGGCAACCGCTTCGAACTGACCCGCGGGCGCATCCTGTTCGACGAGAACGAGGCGATCGACCCGCGGCTCGACATCCTCGCCGAGACCTCGCGCAACGGCACCAATGTCGACATTGCGATCAACGGCAATGCCCAGTCGCCCGCCATCGCTTTCTCGTCAGACCCGGCGTTGCCCGAGGAGGAGATCCTCGCCCGCCTGCTGTTCGGCGGCTCGGTCACCTCGCTCTCGGCGACAGATGCCTTGCAACTGGCCGCGGCGATCGCCTCGTTGCAGGGCGGGGGCGGCGGGCTCGATCCGATCGGCGATCTGCGCCGCTCGATCGGGCTCGACCAGCTGCGCATCGTCAGCGCCGATCCGCTGATCGGGCGCGAGACGGGCGTGGCGCTGGGCAAGAACATCACGCGGCGTATCTATGTCGAACTTGTCACCGACGGGCAGGGCTACAGCGCGACCCAGATGGAATACCGCATCACCAGCTGGCTGGCGCTGCTGGGCACGGTATCGACCATCGGCCGCGACTCTGTGCTGGTGGAGGTCAGCCGCGACTACTGAGGGGTGAGGTAGAGCTCAGCCTCGGCCTCGCGGCGGCGCACCAGCCCCTTGAGCACCCGGCCGCCTGCGCGGTTCCAGCGCGCGAATTCGCGCGCCGCGCCCTCGGTGTCGCCTGCACGGTGCTTGCGGGTCAGCGTCGCGCGGCCGATCGCGCCGGTGTTGTAGTGGAAGCTGACCAGCGCATCGAACTGCGCCTGCGAGGTCGTTGCCTCGCCAATCGCGGCGGCAACCTCGGCGGCGTAGCGGACGAGATCTTCGGCAAGGCGCGCGTCGCACTGGGCCTGCGTCCACACCGTGTCGGGCCCGATCCTGCCGCCATGGACATGATCGCGCCCCGTCGCGCCCCAGCCGATGGTCCAGGGCGCAGCCCCGGTGCCGGGATCGGGATAGGCCTCGACCAGCCCGTCAAGCCGCAGCCGCGCGCAGCCCTCGAACCGCTTGATCAGCGCGATGCCGGCCGCGCCGATGGCGCGCGGCGCCAGCGGCGGTGGCGTGTTGGAGACACATGAGACACTGTCCTGAGAAGGAAAACGTGGCGGCGCGGGCTTGGTGGCTAAGGCAGCGGCGGGCGGCCGGCTGACCGGCCTGCGGGGCTGGCCCAGCAGACGGCGAAGGAAGGCGAGCAGCGGGGAGGGGGATTGGTGCGGCATGGCAGGATACCTCGATGGCTGGATGCAAACGACGAGGCACAGGCATTCAGCACAATTCGCGCGAGTAGGAAAACGGCAAAGGGGGCGATGTTCGTGGCGCCTGACAAGAACTCT
>CAZQOO010000114.1:0-8628 GCA_964594845.1 uncultured Porphyrobacter sp.
ATCATCGTGTTCTCGCCGACATAGGCGCCGATATTGACGAAGCTCGGCATCAGCACCGCGCCCTTCGAGATATGCGCGCCGCGCCGCACCACCGCGCCCGGCACCACGCGGAAGCCCGCGTCCTTGAAGCGGTTCTCGCCCCAGCCGGCGAACTTCAGCGGAACCTTGTCATAGGCCGGCGCGCCCGCCGCACCGCCGTCCATCACGCGGTTGTCGTTGAGGCGGAAGCTCAGCAGCACCGCCTTCTTGAGCCACTGGTTGACCCGCCATCCGCCGTTGCCGTCAGGCTCGGCCACGCGCGCCTCGCCGCTGTCGAGCAGGGCGAGCGCGTCGGCCACCTGATGGCGCACATCGTGCCCCGGCGTGATCTCGGCGCGGTTTTCCCACGCGGCTTCGATGGCGGTGATCAGCGTGTCACTCATGGCGTTCTCCGGCGCACAATTGCGCCTGCGCGCCTAGCCGCGCCGGAGACACTCGGCAAGCGTTACGCTGGCATCCCTGCCGCCAGCGCGAACTGGTAGGCCCGCTCGGCCAGCGGCCGCACGCGGTCGCTCATCGCCTGCGCATGGGCGCTGGATGCGGTCCCGTCGATCACCCGCTTCTTGATGCCCTGCATGATCCCGGCGAGGCGGAACAGGTTGTAGGCAAAGTACCAGTCCATCGGCGGCACCGGATAGCCGGTGCGCGCAACGTAGCGATCAACCGCCTCCTGTTGCGAGGGGATGCCGAGCGCCGCGAGATCGAGACCCAGCAACCCCGCGCGCCCATCAGCCGGGTTGTGCCAGTTGAGCATCAGGTAGCTGAAATCGGCAATCGGATCGCCCAGCGTCGACAGCTCCCAGTCGAGCACCGCGATGATGCGGGGTTCGGTCTTGTGGAAGATCACGTTGTCGAGCCGGTAGTCGCCATGCACCACCGAAGAGCCATGCTGCGGCGGGATGGTCTGCGGCAGCCATGCGATCAGCCGCTCCATCTCGGGCATGTGCTCGGTCTCGGAGAGCTTGTACTGCTTGGTCCAGCGGGCGATCTGGCGGGCGCAGTAATCGGTCGGCTTGCCATAGTCGCCCATCCCGATCTGGTCGGGCTGGTTGAGGTGCAGATCGGCCATGGTGTCGATCAATGCGTGGTAATGCGCGCGGCGTTCCTCCGGGGTCATGCCGGGCAGTGCGCCGTTCCACAGCGAGCGGCCATCGGCCATGCTCATCACGAAGAACTTCGAGCCAATGACATCGACGTCCTCGCACAGGCCATAGGTGCGCGGCACCGGAAAGCCGGTGGGGTAGAGCCCCGTCATCGCCGCATATTCGCGGTCGACGGCATGGGCCGAGGGCAGCAGCTTGCCGAAGGGCTGGCGGCGCAGGACGTAGCTCGTTCCGGGCGTGTCGATCCGGTAGGTCGGGTTCGATTGTCCGCCCTTGAACTTGGTGTAGCTGATAGGCCCGGCGAAGCCCTCGACATTGGCCTCGAACCAGCGGGTCAGCGAAGCGAGGTCGAGCGCGTCCTTCTCGGTCACTGTGACCGTGCCGACCATCTCCTTGTCGAAATCGATATCCATCAGTCGAACACCACCACGGTGCGGGCCGAGGTCCCGGCGCGCATTGTGTTGAACCCTTCGTTGACCTGATCGAGCGGAATGCGCTCGGCGATGATCGTGTCGAGATCGAGCAGGCCCCGCAGGTAGAAATCGACCAGACGCGGCAGATCGACGGGGAAGTGGTTCATCCCCATCAAGGCGCCCATCAGCTTCTTTCCGCCAAGCAGGTCGAAGGCGGACAGCCCGACCTTGCAGTCCAATGGCATCATGCCGAGGATCACCGCGGTCCCGCCGCGCCGCAGCGATGCGACCGCGAGATCGGCCGAGGCCTGACGGCCCACCGCCTCGATGCCCCAATGCACGCCGCCGCCCGAGATCGCGATGATCTCCTTGGCCGCGTCTGGATCGAGTGCGTCGACTGTATGGGTCGCGCCGAGCACCTTGGCGAGCGCGCGCTTTTCGAGGAGCGGATCGGCGGCAATGATCTTGCCCGC
The DNA here is from genome assembly GCA_964594845.1 of uncultured Porphyrobacter sp. Classification (GTDB taxonomy): domain Bacteria; phylum Pseudomonadota; class Alphaproteobacteria; order Sphingomonadales; family Sphingomonadaceae; genus Erythrobacter. The sequence goes on from CAZQOO010000114.1 coordinate 2,029, forward strand.
ACCGGCGATCTTGGCGGCATTGATCGCAGCCAGGCCCACCCCGCCGCAGCCGACCACGAGCACGGTCTCACCCGGGGTTACCTTGCAGGCGTTGAAGATTGTCCCCGCGCCGGTCGTCACCGCACAGCCGAGCAGGGCGGCGCGATCGAAGGGCATGTCCTTGTCAATCGCGACGCAGGCGTGCTCGTGGATCAGCATCTGCTCCGACAGGGCGGAGAGGTTGAGCATCTGGTTGACTGGCGAGCCGTCGGCAAAGGCGATGCGCGAGGCATCACCCTTCTGGCGGCGGGTGTCGCCACCCAGGCACAGCGCCATGCGGCCCGTCACACAGAACTCGCAGTGGCCGCAGAAGGCCGAGAGGCAGCTGACGACGTGATCGCCCGGCTTCACGGTCTTTACCTCGCTGCCGACCGCCCGGACGATCCCCGCTGCTTCGTGTCCCGGAATCGCGGGCAGCGCGTGGGGGTAGTGACCGTCGATGAAGTGCAGGTCCGAATGGCACAGCCCGCAGGCCTTGGTGTCGATCAACACCTCGTGCGGGCCGGGCTCGGCATAGGTGACTTCGGCGATGCGCAGGCCTTCGCCGGGGGTTTCGAGGATTGCGGCTTTTGCCATCAGAAAACTTTCCGTTCGGTTCGAGCGAAGTCGAGGACCGTTCGTGAGAGCGTGTCTCGACTTCGCTCGACACGAACGGTCTTCGGTCAGGTTGTCAGCGCGCCACGCCCATGTCGCCCGAGCTGAAGCTCTGGGCTTCGGTCGCGCGGCCGTGACCGCCGCGCAGGGCGTTCGCCGTCGGCCCCGGAACCGGCGCGTGCTTGGCGAATTCCATGTGCGCGATCGAGCGGGCGTGGACTTCGTCCGGCCCGTCGGCGAGCCGCAGGGTGCGCTGGTGGGCATAGGCCGAGGCGAGGCCGTAGTCCTCCGACACGCCGCCGCCGCCATGGGCCTGGATGGCATCGTCGATGATCTTGAGCGCCATGTTGGGCGCCTGCACCTTGATCATCGCGATTTCCTGCTTGGCCGACTTGTTGCCGACTTTGTCCATCATGTCGGCGGCCTTGAGACACAGCAGGCGGGTCATCTCGATGTCGATGCGGGCGCGCGCCACGCGCTCTTCCCAGACCGAGTGCTTGTAGACCGGCTTGCCGAAGGCCTCGCGCTCCTGCAGGCGGCGGCACATCTTGGCGAGCGCTTCCTCGGCAACGCCGATGGTGCGCATGCAGTGGTGGATGCGGCCCGGCCCGAGGCGGCCCTGCGCGATCTCGAAGCCGCGGCCCTCGCCCAGCAGCATGTTGCTGACGGGGACGCGCACGTCCTTCATCTCGACTTCCATGTGGCCGTGCGGGGCATCGTCATAACCGAACACCGGCAGGTGGCGGATGATGTTCACGCCCGGCGCGTCGATCGGCATCAGCACCATCGACTGCTGCGCGTGGCGCTGGGCCGAGAAATCGGTCTTGCCCATCACGATCGCGATCTTGCAGCGCGGATCGCCGAGACCCGAAGACCACCACTTGCGCCCGTTGATCACGTAGTGATCGCCGTCGCGCTCGATCCGGGTTTCGATGTTGGTCGCGTCGGACGAGGCGGTGTAGGGCTCGGTCATCAGGAAGGCCGAACGGATCTCGCCGTTCATCAGCGGACGCAGCCACTCTTCCTTCTGCTCGCGGGTGCCGTAGCGGTGGAACACTTCCATGTTGCCGGTGTCTGGCGCGGAGCAGTTGAACACTTCCGACGCCCAGCCGATGCGGCCCATTTCCTCGGCGCACAGGGCGTATTCGAGGTTGGTAAGGCCCGGGCCTTCGAATTCGAAGGTATCATCGACATGGTGATGGCTGTCGTTGCGCGGCGGCATGAACAGGTTCCAGATGCCGGCTTCCTTGGCCAGCTTCTTCTTGTCCTCGATGATCTGGATCACCTTCCAGCGATCACCCTCGGCATCCTGCGTCTTGTAGACATCCATGTTGGGGCGCACATGCGCCTCGATGAAATCGCGCACACGATTGCGCCAGTAGACCTGGCGTTCGGTGGGTTCGAAATCCATGGGGTAGTTCCTCTCTCGTCCAAGATTACGGGTCGAATCTGCGGGTGACCGTGGCAGAGCCTTGGCCACCCGCCAAGCTCTCATTTGTGGTGCGCGGGCATGATCTGCGGCGGTGCGGCGGCTTCGGGTTGCGTTTCCCCCGCAGCAGCCCGCCTCGCCCGTGCACGGCGCTCGGCCAGGCGGTTGATACGGGCCTCGTGCTCGGCGCGACTGATCGGAAAGCGCGCCAGCCAGAAGGCCGAAACCACCGCCAGCGAAAGCATCGCACCGCCGTAGCACAGCAGCAGACGCGTCAGCACTTCGGGCGCCACGGTGCCCGGCATGGCCTCGGGCGCGAGCTGCGAGAAGGCGATGATCTGCCCCGACAGGAAGATCCCCGCGCCGGTCGCGCATTTCTGCACCAGCCAGTTGCCCGAATAGAACGATCCCTCGGCGCGCCGTCCGGTGCGTTCCTCGAAAGCCTCGACGATCTCGGCGATCATCGAGGTGGCCGAGACCAGCGAGATGATCCCGAGCCCCGTCGCGACCAGCGCAAAAGCATAATACAGCGCCGCCGAGGCCGCGCTGCCGGGCACAGGCCACAGGCCGGAGAGCAGTAGCACGAAGGGGACCATGCCCAGCATCGTGCCCGCAATCATCCCGAGACCTGCCGTCCGCGCCTTGCCGAGGCGCTGGTGCAGCGGACCGATCGTCACGAACATCAGCACCACCGCGCCCAGCAGCACCAGCGGAAAGAACATCAGCTGGCTGCTGCTCAGTTGCAGCACGAACAGGTTGATGTAGTTGGTGATCGAGAAATTGAGCCCCTGATGGACATAGGCCGCAAGGCCGCCCGCCGCGAAGATCAGGAAGGCGCGCTCGGAAAAGGCCTCGCGGATCTCGGCAAAGGCGCCCGCGATGCTGAATGGCGGCGGACGGGTATCGGGCAGGCGGGCTACCAGCCGATGCTGGCCGAGCGCCGATCCGATCACCGAAACCGCCATCAGCACCGCGCCGAACAGTCCGAAGGCGTAATAGCCCTCGCGCTGCAGCATACCCTCGGACCCGGGCATGAACACGGTGTAGGCCAGCACCATCATCGCCAGCCCGCCGATCCACCCGCCCAGCGCGCGGTAGCGGAACAGCGTGGTGCGCTCGTCATAATCGGCGGTGATTTCGGGCACGAGGCTGATCGAAGGCACCTCGCAGGCCGACAGCAGCACCCTGACCGCGATTGCAATGCCGACAAGGCCGGCAAAGCTCGGCGCCTCGCCGGCGGGCGGGCTCCACAGTATCACCCAGCAAAAGGCGAGCGGAACCGGTGCGGCATAGAGCCACGGCAGGCGGCGGCCCCAGTTCGTATAGGTGCGGTCCGACAAGTTGCCGAGGATCGGGTCGACCACCGCATCCACCAAGAGCGCAATCAGCAGCGCAAGGCTGACGAGCGCCGCATCCATGCCCAGCACCTGATTGTAGAAGATCAGGAGGAAGAACGAAAAGCCGTTGTCCTTGACCCCGAAGGCGACCGCCCCGAAGCCCTGTATCAGCTTGAGTCGCATCGGCAGCGGGCCTGTAATCATGCCCATGCGCGCGGCTCCGGTTTCCGGACGTTACCGGCCAATTTCTCTCTCCCTAATTCAGTTTCGAACCTAGACCGATTGCGCGGCTCGTCAATCGCGCTTGCTCTGACGCTACGGCACGCTTGCCCGTGCGAAGAGCGCTTGCAGGCCAGCGCGAATTGCTCCTAACGTAAGCGTCAAGTGAGAGCTTTTTGAGAGGAGAGTCGGTCATGGCCGATCTGGAAACATTCCGCCAAGAAACCCGCGCGTGGCTGGAAGCCAACTGCCCGCCGGAAATGCGCGAACCCGCGCGTGACGAGGACGATATCTACTGGGGCGGCCGCCGGGCCACCTTCAAGAACGATGCGCAGAAAGCCTGGTTCGAGGCCTGCGTGGCCAAGGGCTACACTGTCCCGGCCTGGCCCAAGGAATATGGCGGCGCGGGGCTCAGCCCGGCTGAAGCCAAGGTGCTGCGCGAGGAAATGAGCCGCATCAACGCGCGCCCGCCGCTCAGTTCCTTCGGCATCTGGATGCTCGGTCCGGCGCTGCTGCACTTCGGCACCGAAGGCCAGAAGCAGCGCTTCCTCAATGAAATCGCGCGTGGCGAGATCCGCTGGTGCCAGGGCTATTCGGAGCCCGGCTCGGGATCTGACCTGGTGTCCTTGCAGACCTATGGCGAGGACAAGGGCGATCACTGGATCGTCAACGGCCAGAAGATCTGGACCTCCTATGCCGACCACGCCGACTGGATCTTCTGTCTTGTCCGCACCGACAAGAACGACAAGTATCAGGGCATCACCTTCATGCTCTACGACATGGCGAGCGAAGGGGTGACGACCAAGCCGATCCTGCTGATCAGCGGCAGTTCGCCCTTCTGCGAAACCTTCTTCGACAATGTGAAGGTGCCCAAGTCCTATGGCGATGACGTGCCGGCCTATGTCGGTCAGGTGAACCGCGGCTGGGATGTGGCCAAGTATCTGCTCGGCCACGAGCGCGAGATGATCTCGGGCGCAGGTGGCGGCGATCGCTCCGCTGCAATCGGCGCGATGATGAAGCGCCATGCGGCGAAGCTTGGCGACGAGCTCGATCCGGTGCTGCGGGCAGAGCTCGCGATGTTCGATGTCGATGCGCTGGCCTATACCGCGATGGGCGAGAAGTTCCTCGACGAGATCAAGGTCGGCAAGGCGCACCCCGCGCAGCCGAACATGATGAAATATGTCGGCACCGAGCTGAACAAGCGCCGCCATGAGCTGATGATGGCGGTCGGCGGCTCGCACAGCCTCGAATGGGAGAGCGAGGAGACTGCCGGCGGCAAACCGGCCCGCAACTGGCTGCGCACCAAGGCCAACTCGATCGAGGGCGGCACCAGCGAGGTGATGCTCAACGTCATCGCCAAGCGCATCCTCGATCTGCCGGGGGCTTGAGACAAGCGTCGCCCCGGACCTGATCCGGGGCCGCTATCGCCCTTGGCGCCAAGATCACAGCGGTCCCGGGTCGAGCCCGGGATGACGATTTGAATTTCCGGGAGAGGGAAAACCAATGCCCCTGTATCACAACGACGATCAGGCGATGCTCGCCGACACCGCGCGCGGGTTCATCGCCGAGGAAGGCAATATCGCCAAGCAGCTGCGCCACTGGCGCGACCGCAACTGCAAGGATGGCTTCGGCCATGGCCTGTGGAAGCAGATGGCCGAAATGGGCTTCACCGGCATGTTGGTGGACGAGGCCGACGGCGGGCTCGGCATGGGCCATGTCGAGGCCGGGATCGTGCTGGAAGAGATCGGCCGCAACCTCACCCCTTCGCCGTTCCTGACCTCGTCGGTGCTGGCAGCGACCGCGCTGAAGCACGGTTCGGCGGACTTGAAGGGCCGCTACCTGCCGGGCCTCATCGCGGGTGACAGTGTCTTCGCTGTCGCCATCGACGAGACCGCCAAGCACCGCCCCTCGCGCATTGCCACCCGCGCCGAGAAGTCGGGCAACGGCTTCCGCCTGACCGGCTCCAAGAGCTTCGTCATCCACGGCGGCAGCGCCGACATGATCGTGGTCGCCGCGCGCACCTCGGGTTCGGACGAGGACGCCGACGGCATCACGCTGTTCGCTGTGCCCAAGGACGCCCACGGGTTGTCGCACGATCATGTGCGCCTCGTTGACAGTTCGATGGCGACCCATGCGAAGTTCGATGGCGTGGAACTGGACGGCGATGCGGTGATCGGCGAGATCGACGGCGGGCGCGCCGTGCTCGATGCCATGCTGATGGCGGGCCGCGTGGGCGCGGCGGCCGAGGGTGTCGGGGTTGCCCGCGGGGCGATGGACATGACGGTCGATTACCTCAAGCAGCGCAAGCAGTTCGGCAAGCTCATCGGCGAGTTCCAGGCGCTCCAGCACCGCGCCAGCCATCTCTATTCCGAGGTCGAGATCGCCCGCGCCGTGACCATCAAGGCGCAGCAGCTGCTCGACGCCGGGGCCGACAGTGCTGATCTGATGGCGAGCGTCGCCAAGGCCAAGGTCGCCAAGGCCGCGCGGCTGGCGGTGCAGGAAGGCGTGCAGATGCACGGCGGCATCGGCATGACCGACGAATACGACATCGGCCTCTACATGAAGCGCGACCGCGCGCTGGCCGAATTCCTGGGTGATGCCTTCTTCCACGCAAACCGCGTGGCGACCTTGAGCGGATATTAAATCATGGACATTCAATCACTCTTCAGCCTCGAAGGGCGCATCGCGCTCGTCACCGGCGGCAGCCGCGGGATCGGCAAGATGTTCGTCGAAGGCCTGCTCGCGGCGGGCTGCGCGCGGGTCTATATCTCGGCGCGCAAGATCGAGCAGATGCAGGCGACCATTGACGAGTTCGGCGCTGACAAGGTGATCGGTATCCCCGCCGATCTCAGCCAGATGGACGGCATCGTCAGTCTCGCCAACGAAATGAAGGCGCGCGAGAGCCGGCTCGACATCCTCATCAACAACGCCGGCGCGGCATGGGGCCAGCCCTATCTCGAATTCTCCGAGGCCGGCTGGCAC
>CAZQOO010000115.1:0-8470 GCA_964594845.1 uncultured Porphyrobacter sp.
GAACAACATGATCCCGGACTGGAACCACCTCGTCTACGAGGCGGACTGGAAGCGCGCGCTCGACAACCTGCACTCTACCAACAACTTCCCCGAATTCACGGGGCGCATCTGTCCCGCCCCGTGCGAGGCGGCCTGCACGCTCAACATCATCGACCAGCCGGTCACCATCAAGTCGATCGAATGTGCCATCGTCGATCGCGGGTGGAAGGAAGGCTGGATCACGCCCAAGGTGCCCGAGAAGAAGACCGGCAAGTCGGTCGCTGTTGTCGGTTCCGGCCCGGCGGGCCTCGCCTGCGCGCAGCAGCTGGCGCGCGCGGGGCATAGCGTCACCGTGTTCGAGAAGGCCGACCGCGTCGGCGGGCTGCTCCGCTATGGCATCCCCGACTTCAAGATGGAAAAGCACCTCATCAACCGCCGCTGCGTGCAGATGGAAGCCGAAGGAGTGACCTTCAAAACCTCCAAGGAAGTCGGCGTCGACATCTCCTTCGCGTCGCTGAAGGAGAATTTCGACGCGGTGGTGCTGGCCGGCGGCGCGGAAGATGCGCGTCCGCTCTCGATCCCCGGCGCGGAAATGCCCGGCGTGCGCCTCGCGATGGAATTCCTCACCCAGCAGAACAAGCGCGTCGCGGGTGACGACGAACTGCGTGCCGCGCCGCGCGGTTCGCTGCTTGCCACCGGCAAGCACGTGGTGGTGATCGGCGGCGGCGACACGGGCAGCGACTGTGTCGGCACCTCGAACCGGCAGGGCGCCAAGAGCGTCACCCAGCTTGAGATCATGCCCAAGCCGCCCGAAAAGGAAGACAAGGCGCTGACCTGGCCCGACTGGCCGCTGAAGCTGCGCACTTCCTCCAGCCACCAGGAAGGCGTGGAGGGCGGTGCTGGCCAAGCGCGTGCTGGGCGATGGCGAGACTGTGACCGGCCTCGAATGCGTGCGCGTCGAATGGGTCGGCGGCCAGATGCAGGAAGTCGCTGGCAGCGAATTCACCATCCCCGCCGATCTGATCCTGCTGGCGATGGGCTTTGTCGGGCCGAAGAAGGCCGGGCTGCTCGAACAGGCAGGCGTGAAGCTCAGCGCGCGCGGCAATGTCGATGCCGATACCGACAGCTACGCGACTTCCGAGCCGGGCGTGTTCGCCTGCGGCGACATGCGGCGCGGCCAGAGCCTCGTCGTCTGGGCGATCCGCGAGGGCCGCCAGTGTGCGCGCAGCGTCGATGAAGCGCTGATGGGGGTTTCCGAACTGCCGCGCTGAGGCATGGCCACCCACCCCCTCCCCAAGGCGCTCGCCTTCGACGTGTTCGGCACGGTCGTTGACTGGCGCACCAGCGTCACGCGCGAGTCCGCCACCTTCCTTGCGGCGATCGGGCGCAGCGATATCGATGCCGCGGCCTTCGCCGATGCATGGCGGGGGCAGTATATCGCGGCGATGATCGGGATGCGCAAATCGGGCCGCGCCTTTGAAGTGCTCGACGTGCTCCACCGCGAGATGCTCGAAGCGGAACTGCGCGAGCGCGACATCGATCCGGCGGGCCTCGACGAGGGGTTGCTGGCCGACTGGAACCGCGCCTGGCACCGGCTCGATCCTTGGCCGGACACCGTCGAGGGACTGACCCGGCTGAAGGCGCGCCTGCCGATTGTCACGCTCTCGAACGGCAATGTCGCCCTGCTGCTCACCATGGCGCGGCGCGCCGGTCTGCCGTGGGATGCGCTTCTCGGCGCCGAGGTCAGCGGGGCCTACAAGCCCGACCCTCAGGCCTATCTGCGCACGGCCGAAGTGCTGGGCATCGCGCCGGGGGAGCTATGCCTCGTTGCCGCGCATCACGGCGATCTGGCGGCGGCGCGCGCCTGCGGGCTGCTGACCGCCTATGTCGACCGCCCGGACGAATATGGCGGCGCGCCCGCGCCTGATGCGCATCATGCGCAAGACTGGGAATGGTCAGCGTCCAGCCTGACGGAGTTGGCCGAGCTGCTGGGCTGCTAAGCCTGCGCGGCCGCCGCCTAGTCGTCGACCCGCTCGATATCCGCGCCGACCAGCTGGAGCTTCTCCTCCAGCCGCTCGTAGCCGCGATCCAGGTGATAGAGCCGCCGCACGGTGGTCTCGCCTTCCGCTGCCAGCGCGGCGATGACAAGGCTCATCGAGGCGCGCAGGTCGGTCGCCATCACTTCCGCGCCGGTCAGGCGCTCGACGCCCTTGACGATCGCGGTGCGCCCTTCGGTGGTGATGTCCGCCCCCATGCGCGCCAGTTCGGGCACGTGCATGAAGCGGTTTTCGAAGATCGTCTCTTTCAGCACGCTGGTGCCTTCCGCCTTGCACAGCAGCGCCATCAGCTGCGCCTGCATATCGGTGGCAAGGCCCGGATAGGGCGCGGTGGTGAGGTTGGTGGCCTTGAGCGCACCGCTCGCGCCGACCGTGACGCTCTTGGCATCCCACGTCACGTCGCACCCGATGGCTTGCAACGCATGGATCGTCGCCATCATCTCGTCAGCCCGCGCGCCCTCCAAACGCACTTCGCCGCCGGTGATCGCCGCCGCGCAGGCGTAGGAGCCGGCCTCGATCCGGTCGGGCATGACACGGTAGGTCGCGCCGTGCAGGCGCTTCACGCCGTGGATCACGAGATTCGAGGTGCCGATGCCCTCGATCTCCGCCCCCATCGCGACGAGCATGTTGCACAGATCGACGATCTCCGGCTCGCGCGCGGCGTTGAACAGGCGGCTGGTGCCGTTCGCCAGCACCGCAGCCATCAGCGCGTTCTCGGTTGCGCCGACGCTCACCACCGGGAAGTCGAAATCGCCCCCCGGCATCCCGCCGTCGGGCTGATAGGCCTTCACGTAACCCGCCGCGAGTTCGATATGCGCACCGAAGGCTTCGAGTGCCTTCAGGTGCAGGTCGATGGGGCGGTTGCCGATCGCGCAGCCGCCCGGCATCGACACCGTGGCCTCGCCGCTGCGGGCCAGCATCGGACCGAGCACGAGGATGCTCGCGCGCATCTTGCGCACCAGATCATAGGGCGCGACATTCGAGGTGATCCGCGTCGCTTCCATGCTCATCACCCGGCCGAAATCCTCGGGCCGCGTGCCCTGGATCACGGTGGTGACGCCGAACTGGTTCATCAGGTGCTGGAACCCGTCGATGTCCGCCAGCCGCGGCAGGTTGCGCAGCGTCAGCGGCTCCTCGGTCAGCAGCGCGCACGGGATCAGCGTCAGCGCGGCGTTCTTGGCGCCGGAAATCGGGATGGTGCCGGAAAGGCGGTTGCCGCCACGGATGATGAGCTTGTCCATGGCTCATGCCTTAGCGAAAAGTGACTTTCGCGCAACTCGCAGCCGCAAGCCGCGTTCAATGATTGACCTTCCTTCCCGGGCGCGGCACGGGAAGGCGCACCGCCGGGCGCACGACTTTCCGATCCTTTCCAGAGAGAGAACCGAATGTCCCCCAAGCCGATCCGTAAAGCCGTGTTCCCCGTCGCCGGGCTCGGCACCCGCTTCCTGCCTGCGACCAAGGTGGTGCCCAAGGAGTTGCTCCCGGTGGTCGACCGGCCGCTGATCCAGTACGCCGTCGACGAGGCGCGCGAGGCGGGGATCGAGCAGATGATCTTCGTCACCGGGCGCGGCAAGACCGGAATCGTCGAGCATTTCGACATCGCCTTCGAGCTCGAAAAAACCATGTCCGAGCGCGGCAAGGATCTCTCGGTGCTCGAATGCACCCGCGCCACCCCGGGCGACGTGATCGCGGTGCGCCAGCAGGTGCCATTGGGCCTCGGCCATGCGATCTGGTGCGCGCGCGCGATCGTCGGGGAAGAGCCTTTCGCGATCTTCCTGCCCGACGAGCTGATGGTGGCCAAGGAAGGCGGCACCGGCTGCATGAAGCAGATGGTGGAGGCCTATGAACAGGTCGGCGGCAATCTCATATCGGTGCTCGAAGTGCCGATGGAGCAGGTCTCCAGCTACGGCGTGATCGATCCGGGCAGGACCGCTGGCGCGCTGACCGAAGTGAAGGGCCTGGTGGAGAAGCCGCCAGTTTCGCAAGCGCCCTCCAACAAGATCGTCTCGGGCCGCTACATCCTCCAGCCCGAGGTGATGCGGGTGCTGGAGAACCAGGGCAAGGGCGCGGGCGGCGAGATCCAGCTGACCGACGCGATGGCCAAGATGATCGGCACCCAGCCGTTCCACGCCGTCACCTTCGACGGCGCACGCTATGACTGCGGCAGCAAGGTCGGCTTCGTCGAGGCCACTCTGGCGATCGCGCTCTCCCGCCCCGACATGGGCGCTGCGGTGCGGGCGATTGCGGAGGATCTGCTGAAGTAACGTCCAGCTACAAATTCCGTTCGCCCTGAGCCGGTCGGAAGCGAAGCTGACCCCGCAGGGTCAACGGCTGCACTTCTCTTTGCCATCAAGCAGAAGAAAAGCGGTGCTTCGACAAGCTCAGAACGAACGGCTTTAGACCTTACTCCGCCGCTTCGCCCGTCGGCAGGTCGTCCGTGTCATTGTCGCGGGCGATAGCCTTGGCCGGCGCGGGCTTGGCCGGGGCAGGCGGGGGCGTTTCCACCGCATCGGCGGCGCCCTTGGCAAGGCCCGAGAGCGACGAGCCGTCGAGGCCCAGCTCCTTCATCAGCCCGTCGAGCACCGGCGCCTGGGCACGATAGGCAAGCGCGGCGGCCACGGCATCGCTGGCGAGATTGCCCGAGCCGCCGCCCGCGCCGCCGCCCGACGAATTGCCGTCGTTGGCCGCGCGCGCGCCATTGGTGAGCCCGTCGACCTGCACGATCTTGATCGAATCGATCGCTTCCATCGGCTTGGCACTTTCGCGGATGACCTCGGGCAGCACCTTCAGGAGCGCCATCTTGGTCTGGAGGCTGATCTGGTCCATCGACAGGATGTTGGCCGCCTCGTTGATCGCGCGCTGGCCCGCAGCTTCGACCTCGAAGCGCACCCGCGCCGCCTCGGCGCGCAGCTTCTCGGCCTCGGCCTCGCCCTGGGCTTCGAACTTGATCGCCTCGGCGCGGTTGGTGGCCGCGTCCTTTTCCGCCTCGGCCTGCACCTTGATCGCGATGGCATCGCGCTCGGCCTGCTTGGCGGCCTCGATCAGCTCGATCTTCTTCTGGCGCTCGGCGATCTCGCTTTCGCGCGCAGTGGCGACGCGTTCCTCGGCCTCAACCGCCTTGGCACGGGCCTCGTCGGCCTCGGCCTTGGCCTGGCTTTCCTCGCGGCTCTTGTTCTGCACCGCGATCTGCTGTTCCTGCCGCGCGATTTCGAGCGCGCGTTGCTGGTCGATGCGCGCTTCCTCGACGAGACGATCCGCCTCGATCTGCTGGGCATCGACCTGCTTCTTGGCCTCGATCCGGGCGGCTTCCGCCTCGCGGTTGCGCTCGGCCTGCTCGCGGGCGATCTCGGCGGCCTGCGCGGCGCGGCGGATTTCCACCTCCCGCTCCTGCTCGAGCCGCGCATATTCCTGGTCGCGCGCGATCTCGAAGCTCTTCTTGTCGGCTTCGAGGTTCTTGCTCTCCATCTGGACGCGGGTGTCCTGCTCGATGTCGTTGCGCAGCTTCTTGCGCGCCTCGATCTGCTCGGTCAGCTTGGTCAGACCTTCCGCGTCGAAGGCGTTGTTGGCGTTGAAGTGCTCGATCGAGGTCTGGTCGAGGCCGGTGAGCGACACCGACTCCAGCTCCAGACCGTTCATCGCCAGATCGTTGGAGGAGACCTGCTGCACCTTCTGCACGAAGTCGGCGCGCTGTTCGTGCAGTTCGTTCATGGTCATCCCCGCCGCCACGGAACGCAGCGCGTCGACGAACTTGCCTTCGACGAGGTCCTTCAATGCATCGGGCTGCATGGTGCGCATCCCCAGCGTCTGGGCGGCCATCGCGATCGCTTCGGCATCGGGGCGGACACGGACGTAGAATTCCGCCTTCACGTCGATCCGCAGCCGGTCGAGCGTGATCAGCGCCTCGGCATCGCGGCGCACCACGCTGAGGACGAGGGTGTTCATGTTCACCGGCATCGCCTCATGGAACACCGGGAACACCAGCGCACCGCCGTTCATCACCACCTTCTCGCCGCCCATGCCGGTGCGCACGAAGGCGGTTTCCTTCGAGGCGCGGCGGTAGAGCCGGATCAGGAAGACGAAGAACACGACGACGAACAGCAGCGCGCTCACGCCGACGGCGCCGTAGGTGATCAGATCACCGGTGGAGGTCTCGGCACCGGTCATGGTCACATCGCCGGTGGTCGTCGTCAAAGACATCTGCGTTCCCCTTAGATTTCGAGCCCGAGCAGCGGGCTTTCGTAGCGTACGCCGTAGAAGATCTGGCCTTCGCGGCGCACCAGCAGGACGGTGTCGCCCGCCTGCAATTCGGTTGCGGCGTCATGGGGTTCGACCATGACGAAATGCGACTGCCCGTGGAGGTCGATCACCTTGGCGCGGGCTGGCGATCCGGCGCGGGCGGTACCGATCTGGATTTCCGCATCGCGCCGCACCAGCCCGTCGAGCCCGATGGCCGTGGTTTCGTCCTTGGGCATAATCGCGCCAAGCGGGCGCATCGCGAGGCTGTTGAGCGGCAGCGCGGCAGCGCCCGCCAGCAGCGCCGCCCATCCGGCGGAGAGCGGCGCGCCGAGCAGATCGGCGATCACGCTCTGGCCAATCAGGCCGACCGCGCCAAAGGTGAGCAGCAGGCTCGCCAGCCAGATCATCAGCGGCACCCGGCCAAGCCCGAGCAGCGACGTCAGCGCCTCGCCGAAGCCGCCCGCTTCCAACCCATCGGCTGCGTCGAAATCGCCCGCGCCGTCAATGGCATCACCAACGCCGGTGGCCTGTACGAGCGCAACCAGCGCCAGCAGCCCGAGCGCGATCAGGAACGGCAGGTTGTGCGCGGCAAGCAGGCTCATGCTGCGGCCTGCCCTGATTCAAGGCGAACCGGAAATCCCATGCCCGCAAAGCTAAGGCAAATCGCGGAGGAACCCTAGCGGAATCGGACAGTCCCGTCCGATTTTCCGTCGGTTTTTCAGGCAGGCGTCACGCGCAGCGGCAAGGTCTTGAGCCCGCCGACGAAGGTGCTGCTGGCGCGCTTGGCCTCGCCGGCCGGTTCGACCGCCGCGACCCGATCGAGCAGGGCTTCGAACAGGATCTTCATCTCCAGCCGCGCCAGATGCAGGCCGAGGCACTGGTGCGCCCCTGCCCCGAAGGCGAGGTGGCGGTTGGGAGAGCGCGCGGCATCGAACTTGCGCGGATCGGGGAACTGCGCGGGATCGTGGTTGGCGGCGACATAGTTGATCATCAGCCAGTCGCCCTTCTTGATCTGTTGCCCACCGATCTCGACGTCCTCGGCCGCGGTGCGCATGAAGTGCTGCACCGGGCTGGTCCAGCGGATCGCCTCCTCGACAATGCCGGGCAACAAGCTGCGGTCGGCCCGCACCCGGGCATATTGCTCGGGATCATTCGCCAGCGCCTGCATCGCGCCTGCGGTGCTTGCCGATGTGGTGTCGTGTCCGGCGGTGGCGACGATGATGTAGTATCCTGCCATGTCGCGCGGCGGGAGCGGCTGGCCGTCGACAGTGGCGTTGGCGATGACGCTCGCCACATCGTCGGTGGGGTTGCGGCGGCGATCCTCTGCGAGCGCCGCGAAGTAGTCCTCGAAGGTCTTCACCGCACCGGCGACGATCTGCACCACCTGTTCCGGCGTCATCTGATCCATGCCGCTGCCCGACAGGTCCTTGTCCTGCCCGCCGAACAGCTGCTGGGTGAGCATCTGCATCCGGAACTCGTCCTCGGGCGGCACGCCGAGGATCTGCATCACCACCCGCAAGGGATAGGGGCCGGAGACCTCCTTGACGAAGTCCACCTCGGGCCCCTGCTCGATCATCCGGTCGACCGTCCGTGCCGCCAGCGCGCGCAGCTCGCCTTCAAGCTGCGCAAGGTTCCTCGGCATGAACCATTCCTGCGTCAGCTTGCGGTATTTGGGATGGATCGGCGCGTCGAACACCACCAGTGAATCGACCAGCATGTTCGAGCCGGTGGCCGCGCGGGAAAACTCGATCGCCTGGTTGAAGCTGAACACCACCGGGCGCGGATTGTTGAGGAAGGTCGCATTGTCCTTCGAGATCCGCATCACGTCGTCATAGGCGGTGACCAGCCAGAACGGCTCGAACAGCCCCGGTGTGTCGGGCTGAACCTTGGCGACCGGGGTTTCCGCACGGATCGCGTCGAAGGTGTCGAGCAGCCCGTCCCACTGCGCATAGGCGTGCGGATCGATCACCCGGCGGGCGATATCGCCGGACAGGACGGCTTCACCGCTCATGCCGCGGCTGCCTTGGCGGCGTATTCGTCGCGCAGCTCGCGCTTGTAGAGCTTACCATTGGCCTCTCGCGGGAGATCGGGGCGGAAGTCGAACAGCTTGGGCATCTTGATCTTGGACAGGCTGCCGCTCAGGAACTCGCGCAGTTCCGCCTCCAGCGCCGGACCGGCATCCGCCATATCGCGCGGCT
>CAZQOO010000116.1:0-8304 GCA_964594845.1 uncultured Porphyrobacter sp.
TCCGGGGTGACGAATTGGGCGTTGGTGCTTCCCTCAATGCCGCCCGAACAGCT
Organism: uncultured Porphyrobacter sp.; assembly: GCA_964594845.1. Lineage (GTDB taxonomy): Bacteria > Pseudomonadota > Alphaproteobacteria > Sphingomonadales > Sphingomonadaceae > Erythrobacter. Next base: position 54 of record CAZQOO010000116.1, read on the forward strand.
TCTCGACATCTTCCATGCTGAGCTTCACCCAGGTCGGCCGCCCGTGGTTGCACTGGCCCGAACGCGGGGTTGCCTCCATCTCGCGCAGCAGGGCGTTCATTTCCGCCACGCTGAGCACCCGCCCTGCCCGCACCGAGCCGTGGCAGGCCATCGTCGCCAGCACCAGTTCAAGCCGCTCGGCCAAGAGCAGCGCGCCGCTGTCCTCCTGCTTGCCATGCTTGGCGATGTCGTCGGCAAGGTCGGTGAGCAGCTTGGCGGTGTCGGCCTTGGCGATGGCCGAGGGCACCGCGCGCACCAACATCGCGGACGGGCCGAAGCGCTCGATCACGAGGCCATAGCGCGCAAGGCCTCCGGCGGCGTCTTCCAGACGGTCGCAATCGACCTCGTCCATCTCCACCACATCGGGCACCAGCAGCGCCTGCGAGCGGCGCACGCTCTCGTCGGCTCCGGCAGCGCGCAGGCGTTCGAGGACGAGGCGTTCGTGCGCGGCGTGCTGATCGACCAGCACCAGCCCGTCGGCAGCCTCCGCGACGATATAGGTGTTGGCCACTTGCCCGCGGGCGATGCCGAGGGGGTAGGCTTGGGCTTCGGCGGGGACGGGTGCGGCTTCCTCGGCGCGGCCCTGAGGCTGTGACCATGCCAGCGCGGCTTCGCGCAGCAATAGCCCCTCCCGCTCGCCCCCAGCTCCTGGGCCGGGGCGGGTATCGTGGTTGGGGTGGGCCTGTTGGGGCCAGAGCGGCGCTTGGGACATTCCCACCCCCGCCCCCTCCCGCAAGCGAGAGGGGAGAAGGTCGCCCTGCTCCATTATCGGCTCCGCCTGCCACCGCGCCATCGCGCCACGGTCCGGCCCCTGCGCGCTGCGCCGGTCGCCCGTTGCCAGCGCCTGCCTGAGGCCCGAGACGATGAACCCCCTCACCCCCGCGCTATCCCGGAACCGCACCTCGGTCTTGGCCGGGTGGACGTTCACATCCACATCCTGCGGCGGCAGGTCGAGGAACAGCGCCAGCACCGCGTGGCGGTCGCGTGCGAGCATGTCGGCATAGGCCCCGCGCACCGCACCGACCAGCAGCCGGTCCTTCACCGGACGGCCATTGACGAAGAGATACTGGTGATCGGCCACCCCGCGGTTCCACGTCGGCAGGCCCGCCACGCCCGTCAGCCGCATGACCCCGTGGGGCGTGTCGCGTTCGAGTTCGATTGCGACCGAGTTGTCCTTCAATTCATGGGCGATGATCCGCGCCACGCGGGTCGCAAGTTCCTCGCCCGCTTGCAGATTGAGGACAGTGCGCTTCGTGCCGTCGCCCAAGGTCTCCAGCGTGAAGGCAACATCCGGCCGCGCCATCGCGAGGCGCCTCACCACATCGAGGCAGGCAGCATATTCGCTGCGGGCCGAGCGCAGGAACTTGCGGCGCGCGGGCACCTTGGCAAACAGCTCCTCGACGCGCACGCGGGTGCCGGGCGGGAGCGCGGCAGGCTCGTCCGCCAGCAGCGCGCCGTGATCGACCACGCGCCGCCAGCCTTCGGAAGCACCCTGTTCACGGCTCTCGATGGTGAGGCGCGCGACGCTGGCGATGCTCGGCAGTGCTTCGCCGCGGAAGCCCAGCGTCGTCACCAGCTCGATCGCGCCGTCGGGGCCAATCAGGGCATCGGGCAGCTTCGAGGTGGCATGGCGTTCGAGCGCCAGAGCCATCGCCTCTGGCCCCATCCCGCAGCCGTCATCGACCACTTCGATGCGCTGCAATCCCCCGTCGGCCAGCACCACCCCGATTCGCCGCGCGCCGGCGTCGATAGCGTTCTCGACCAGCTCCTTGAGGGCCGCAGCCGGGCGTTCGACCACCTCGCCCGCGGCAATGCGGTTCACCAGAGCAGACGGGAGGCGGCGGATTTCGGGCATTTGTCGCACGCTAGCGGGCGATGGTCGCAAATTCGAGGGGAACACCCCAGAAATCACCAAGCGCGGCCATAATTATTTTGGCGTTTTGGCCGCGGATTCGCTAGGCGCGAGGCTTGATGTCATAACCGGGTCGAAATCCCCTGCAGCCATCCCCATCTATGGCCTGCAGCCCCGCCCCGCCACCACTGGAACACCAAAACCCATGAGCTTCCTGTCCAATCTCTTCAAGTTCGGCTCGCAGAACATGGCGATCGATCTCGGCACCGCCAATACCCTCGTCTATGTGCAGGATCAGGGGATCGTGCTGAACGAGCCTTCGGTCGTCGCGATCGAGACGATCAACGGGATCAAGCGCGTGAAGGCCGTGGGCGATGACGCCAAGATGATGATGGGCAAGACCCCGGACAGCATCGAGGCGATCCGCCCGCTGCGGGACGGCGTGATCGCCGACATCGAAATCGCCGAAGAGATGATCAAGCACTTCATCCGCAAGGTCCACGGCAAGCGCAACCTGTTCCGCTACCCCGAAATCGTGATCTGCGTGCCCTCGGGCTCGACCTCGGTGGAAAAACGCGCGATCCGCGACGCCGCCTCGAACGCGGGCGCATCGGAAGTCCACCTGATCCTCGAACCCATGGCCGCCGCTATCGGCGCGGATATGCCGGTGACCGAGCCGGTCGGCTCGATGGTGGTCGACATCGGCGGCGGCACCACCGAAGTTGCGGTGCTGAGCCTGCGCGGCCTGGCCTATACCACCTCGGTGCGCACCGGGGGCGACAAGATGGACGAAGCCATCGTCAGCTACGTGCGCCGCCACCACAACCTGCTGATCGGTGACGCGACCGCCGAACGGATCAAGAAGGATTACGGCATCGCCATGATCCCCGAAGACGGGATCGGCGAGACGATCACCCTGAAGGGCCGCGATCTCGTCAACGGCGTGCCCAAGGAAATCACCATCAACCAGGCGCATGTTGCCGAGGCGCTGAGCGAACCGATCGGCGCGATCGTCGAAGGCGTGCGCATCGCGCTGGAAAACACAGCGCCCGAACTCGCTGCCGACATCGTCGATCAGGGCATTGTCCTGACCGGTGGCGGCGCGCTGATCCGCCGCCTCGACGAGCACCTGCGCGAGGAAACCGGCCTGCCGGTCTCGGTTGCCGAGGATCCGCTCACCTGCGTCGCGATCGGCACCGGCCGCGCGATGGAAGATCCGGTCTATCGCGGCGTGCTGATGACGGCGTAAGCCGCATCGGCCTGACGCCGGGGGATCTGGCAGAAGGGACGACAAGCCATGGCGCCGCCTTCATCGCGACGGTCGGGCTTCTCGAAAAAGGCGCAGTTCTCGCTGTTCACCGGCTACCTGCTGGCTGGAGCGGGGGCTTTGCTGGGACTCGCGCTCTTGCTGCTGTCGCTGTGGCAGCCTTCCGCCTTCGCCCCCTTGCGCGGCCTTGCCGGCGATGCGGTCGCGCCTGCTGGCGAGGCGGCGGCGGTGGCCCGCAGCGGCCAGCAGGGGTTCTTCGACGGAATCGCGGGCTACCTCCGCGCCGGCAGCCAGAACGCGGCGCTCCGCGAGGAAATGGAACTGGCGCGCATCCGGCTTGCCGAAGCGGAGGCCGTCAAGGCCGAGAACCGGCGCCTGAAGGCGCTGCTCGGATTGCAGGACAAGGCGGTCAAGCCGGTCGCGGTCGCGCGGCTGGTCGGCTCCACCGCGACCAGCGGACGCCGCTTTGCCTATCTTGGCGCCGGCAGCAGTGATGGCGTCAGGCCGGGCATGCCGGTGCTGTCCGAGCGCGGCGTGATCGGGCGGGTGCTGGAGACCGGCCGCGCCTCGGCCCGGGTGCTACTGCTCACCGATAGCGAAAGCGTGCTGCCGGTGCGCCGCGCCAAGGGCGATGTGGTCGCCTTTGCCGAAGGGCGCGGGGATGGCCTGCTGCGGGTGCGGCTCGTCAATCTCGGGATCAATCCCCTGAAGCCCGGCGATCTGATGGTGACGAGCGGCGCCGGCGGCTATTACCGCCCGGGCGTAGCAGTTGCGGTGATCACCAAGACCACCCCGGATGGCGGCATCGCCAGGCTGGTGGCCGAACCCTCAGCCACCAATTTTGTCGCGGTCGAGCCGGTGCACCAGCCCGAAGCGGTTGCCGCCTTGCGTGCGCAGCGCACGGCATCGGGCGATGCGGATGACGCGGACGCGGCTGCCCCGCCGGCTGCGGCGGCCGCGCCTTCCCCCTCGCCTTCCGCCACCGCCTCTCCCGACCCGGAACAGGGCGGCCAGTGATGGAGCGGCTCAACCCGCATGCCCGGGCCGATCGCTATGGCAGCCGCATCAACCGCACCCAGTCCCCCATCCGGGTCGGCAGCGTGCCCTATCTCTCGATCATGCTCGCCTCGCTGCTGCCGGTGTTGCTGATTGCCGATGTCATGCCGCTGCTGCCCTCGCTCGGCCTGCTGATGCTGCTGGCCTGGCGGATGGTGCGCCCCGGGCTGCTGCCGCTGTGGGCCGGAGCGCCGCTTGGCGCCTTCGATGATCTGTTCAGCGGCCAGCCTTTCGGCAGCGCGATGCTGCTGTGGTCGCTGGCGCTGATCGCGATCGAGCTGATCGAGGCGCGCTTTCCCTGGCGCGGGTTCTGGCAGGACTGGTTCACCGCAGGCCTCGCCGCCGTGCTGGTGTGGCTCGCCGGCCTGATGCTCGCAGGCGCGCCGGTTACGCCGGAAATGCTGGTGGTGGCGTTGCCGCAGGCCTTGCTGGCCTTGCTGCTTTACCCGATAGTGGCGCGCATGGTGGCCAGCCTTGACCGGTTCCGGCTCGCCCGGGCGCGGAGGATCGGGTGAAGTCGTTGTTCTCGCGCCCGAAGCGTCCGGGGCGCCCCGGACGGATCATCAATCCTTCGATCCTGCGCGACACCTTCGAGCGCCGCTCGGTGCTGATCGGCACGGTGCAGGGCGGCATCGGGGTGCTGCTGGCCGGGCGCATGGCCTATCTCGCGATTGCCGAGAACGAGAAATACCGGCTCGAATCCGAAAGCAACCGCGTCAACCTCACGCTGATCCCGCCGCGGCGGGGCTGGATTCTCGATCGCGACGGCGCCCCGCTGGCGTCAAACCGCGCCGATTTCCGGGTCGATATCATCCCTGAGCGCCTGACCGATCCGGAGCGTACCATCGACCAGCTTGGCGAACTGCTGGCGCTGGAGCCGACCCGCATTGCCGACATCAAGACCAAGGTCGCCGAGGCGCGCGGATTTCAGCCGATCGAAGTCGCCAGCGGGCTCGATTACGAACAGTTCGCCGCCGTCAGCGTGCGCCTGCCCGATCTGCAGGGCGTGGTGCCCCAGCGCGGTTTCTCGCGCTTCTATCCCACCGCCTCCAGCGTCGGCCACCTGATCGGCTATGTCGGGCCTGCGTCTGCCGAGGAATTCGAGAAGGACCCCAACCCGCTGCTGATCACGCCGGGCTACAAGATCGGCAAGGATGGGCTGGAAAAGCAGTTCGAAAAGGAACTGCGCGGCATCCCCGGGGCGCGCCGGGTGGAGGTGACGGCGGGCGGGCGGATCATCCGCGATCTCGAAACCCGCGACGATGTGCAGGGCAATCCCGTCCGCCTCACCATCGACGGCCCGCTTCAGGACTATGCCGCGCGGCGCATCGGCCTCGAAAGCGGCTCGGTGGTGGTGATGGACTGCCGCAGCGGCGACCTGCTGTGCATGGCCTCGATGCCCAGCTTCGATCCCAATTCCTTCTCCGACGGGATCGGCAGCGTCGAATACGGAATGCTGCGCGACGACGAGCGTGTGCCGCTGCGCAACAAGGTCTTGAAGGGCCTCTACCCGCCCGGCTCCACCGTCAAGCCGATGGTGTCGATGGCGCTGATGCAGGCCGGGGTCGATCCGGAGGAAACCGTGTTCTGCGGCGGAGGCCTGCGCGTCGGGAACCGCGTGTTCGGCTGCTGGAACCGGCGCGGGCACGGCGCAGTCAACATGGCCAAGGGCATCTACCAGAGCTGCGACGTCTATTTCTACGCCATGGCCCAGCGTGTCGGGATGGATCCGATTGCAGAGATGGCGCGGCGCTGCGGGATGGGGCAGGAATTCCCCCTGCCGGTCACCAGCCAGTTCTACGGCACCGTCCCTGATCCGGCGTGGAAGATGAAGAAGTGGGGCCGCGAATGGCAGACCTTCGACACGGTCAATGCCACGATCGGTCAGGGCTACATGCTCTCCAGTCCCTTGCAGCTGGCGGTGATGGCCTCGCGGCTGGCCACCGGCAAGCACGTGATGCCGCGCCTGACGCTCGACACCAAGCCGCAAGGCTTCGACAAAATCGACTTCCCGGCCGAACAGGTGGAATATGTCCGCCAGGCGATGAGCGACGTCGTCAACGGCCCCGGCACGGCGGGCCGCGCGCGCCTGCCGATCGAGAACACGCTGATGGCCGGAAAGACCGGCACCGCGCAGGTCGTCTCGCTGTCGATCTCCAACGGCAAGTCGGGGCCGTGGAAGTATCGCGACCACGGGCTGTTCATCTTCTTCGCCCCCTATGACAATCCGCGCTATGCTGGCGCGGTGGTGATTGAGCATGGCGGCGGCTCGGGCGCGGCCTATCCGATCGCGCGCGACGTGATGACCTTCCTGTTCGATCCGGCCAAGGGCATGGACGCGCTGCGCGCGCTCGAGGCCGGATGGGGCGGCACCGCGCAGCAGCGGCTGGAGGCGCGCTATGCCGCCTATGCTGCCGAGCGCGGCCAGAACGTCTCGCGCCCGCCACGCCGCGAGGAGGATATCTTCGACCGGGTCGAGGCCGAGGCCCGCGTGGCCGCACGCCAGTCGCAGGCGATTGCCGAGGAGGTTATCGCACCGCGGCCCGAGGCCAATCCTTCGGGCGCGCCCAATGCCGATGTCACTGGGTCCGGCACCGCTGGCACTCCCGCCGCGCCGGCTGGCACTACGCAGACTCCGGCACCGGCGCCCTCCCCGGCACCGGCGCCACCCGCTGCCAGCCCCGCCAACATCGAGAGCGGGGCGCAATGAACGATACGTTCGGCACGTCCAGCGGGATTGTCCCCGCCCCGATCGCCCGCCAGCCCTGGGAGATGCTGATCCCGGTGCTGCTGCTCACCCTGTTCGGCGGCATGGTGCTGTATTCGGCAGGCGGCGGTGCGATGGAGCCCTTCGCCACCTCGCATTTCATCCGCTTTGCCGTGTTCATGGTAATGACTGCGATCATCGCCGCGATGCCGCGCGAGGCGGTGCGGGTGCTGACCTATCCGGCCTATCTGCTTGTGCTGCTGATGCTGCTGGGGGTCGAGGTGGTCGGCCAGGTCGGCGGGGGAAGCCAGCGCTGGCTCGAATTCGGGCCGATCCGCATCCAGCCATCCGAGCTGATGAAGCCCGCGGTGGTGCTGGCGATGGCACGCTTCTACGAGACGCTGCCGTCGGGCATGATCGGCACCTGGCGCTCGCTGGTGCCCGCCGGGGGCCTGATCGCCCTGCCCATGGGGCTGGTGCTGATGCAGCCCGATCTCGGCACCTCGGTCGCGATTGCGTTCGGCGGCGTGGTGGTGATGTTCCTGGCCGGCCTGCCCCTGTGGTGGTTCCTGACCGCCGGCGGCGCGGCTGTTGCCGCCGCACCCCTGATCTATTTCTTCGCCCTGCATGACTACCAGCGCGCGCGCGTGACCACCTTCCTTGATCCCGAGAGCGATCCGCTGGGGGCGGGCTACCACATCGCCCAGTCGAAAATCGCGATCGGATCGGGCGGGATCTTCGGCAAGGGCTTCAACGCGGGCACCCAGAGCCATCTCGAATATCTGCCCGAACCGCATACCGACTTCGTCTTCGCCACCATGGCGGAGGAATGGGGCCTGATGGGCGGGCTGTTCGTGCTGACGATGTACGGCATGATCCTGTGGTGGGGCACCAAGGTCTCGCGCCAGTCGCAGGACCGCTTCACCGCGCTGCTGGCCGCCGGGGCGACGGCGACGATCTTCTTCTACATCGCCATCAACCTCCTGATGGTGATGGGCATGGCCCCGGCCAAGGGCATCCCGCTGCCGTGGATGAGCCATGGCGGATCCTCGATGATGACCAACATGATCTGCATCGGCCTCCTCATGATGGTCAACCGCTGGAACCAGAACGCCCCACGCCGCGGGCTGACCACCTGATGAGCGATTTCGCGGCAATTAGCCCCTTGCCATCGGGGCGGGACGCGCTAAATGCAGCGCCTCACGCGAATCGGGATGCAGCTTCGGCGCTTCGGATCGCGGTTCCGGCCCCTTCATCGGGGATCGTCGGAATGGACGCATAGCTCAGTTGGTAGAGCAGCTGACTCTTAATCAGCGGGTCCTAGGTTCGA
>CAZQOO010000117.1:0-6612 GCA_964594845.1 uncultured Porphyrobacter sp.
AGGCGCTGCTCAAGCTTATGGAGGGCACCACCGCCTCCGTGCCGCCGCAGGGCGGGCGCAAGCATCCGCAGCAGGAGTTCCTGCAGGTCGACACCACCAACATCCTGTTCATCTGCGGCGGGGCCTTTGCCGGTCTCGACAAGATCATCGCTGACCGCTTGCAGAAACGCAGCATCGGCTTCGGCGCGCATGTTGCCGATCCCGACAAGCGCCGCGTGGGCGAGCTGCTCGAAAAGAGCGAGCCGGAAGATCTGTTGAAGTTCGGCCTCATCCCCGAATTCGTCGGCCGTCTGCCGGTGATCGCCACCCTGCACGATCTCGATATTCCGGCGCTGGTGACGATCCTCAAGGAGCCCAAGAACGCGCTGGTGAAGCAGTATCGCAAGCTGTTCGAGCTTGAGGATGTCGAACTCACCTTCACCGACGACGCGCTCCAGGCGATCGCCGAGCGTGCGATCAAGCGCAAGACCGGGGCGCGCGGCCTGCGCTCGATCGTCGAAGGTCTGCTGCTCGACACGATGTTCGATCTGCCCGACATGGAAGGCGTGACCGAGATCGTGATCGACCGCGAAGTGGTCGAGGGCAAGAAGGAACCGGTCCGCGTGATCGGTGGCGAAGAGAAGAAGGAAGAGGCGGCGTAGGTTGTCGCTTTGTGTCCCTCCCCGTCCCGCAAGGGATGGGGAGGTGGCACCGCGAAGCGGTGTCGGAGGGGTTCTTCTTTCCCCTCAAACGTCTCCCTCAACAATCCCCCTACACGTCCGCACCATCGCCTCGGCGACTCTGACCGGATCATCCAGCACTTCGCGCGCCGGAATGCGCACGACCCTGACTCCCTGCCGCGCCAAAAGGTCGTCGCGCTCCGCGTCGCGCGTGGGCCTATTACCCATGTCATGCGCGATGCCATCAATCTCGAAGCCGCATTTCGCCGCCGCGCAATAGAAATCGAGTACGAAGCGGCCCACCGGATGCTGGCGGCGGAACTTGAGCCCGCCGCGCCCGCCACGCAGCTCGCGCCAGAGCAGGCCTTCCGGCAGGGACGGCGCTTTTCGTTGTTGTCGGGCGAGTTGGTAGTTGTGGTCGGCCTTGCGCATTGACCCCTCCGTCAGCCCTGCGGGCTGCCACCTCCCCATCCCGTACGGGACGGGGAGGGATTAACAGATTAAACTGGAACCAAAAACCCCGCCCGGCCCTTGGAGGAGAGGCCGGACGGGGTCGGGATCAGCGCCGCCCCTCGGGATGGAGGGGTTGGGGAATTAGGAGCGGCGCTAGCCGTTGAGCCGTTTCGATCAGGCGGGCAGGAACACCCCGTCGGTGACGTGGATCACGCCGTTCGAGGTCGTCACGTCAGCCTGCGTCACGGTGGTCTTGCCGCCCTTGGCATCGGTGATCACGACCTTGCCGCCATCGAGCATCGCGGTGAGCGTGCCGCCCTGCAGGGTGGTGATGGTGGCCTTGCCGCCATTGGCGTTGATCAGCTTGACGAGGTCACCCGCGGTCACCTTGCCGGCAACCGCATGGTAGGTGAGGATCGTGGTCAGGGTGCCCTTGTTCTCCGGTTTCACCAGCGTTTCCACGGTGCCGGCGGGCAGCTTGGCGAAGGCCGCGTCGGTCGGCGCGAAGATGGTGAAAGGGCCGGGGCCCTGCAGGGTTTCGACGAGGCCTGCGGCCTTCACCGCAGCGACGAGGGTGTTGTGGACGCCGGTGCTCATCGCGGTCTGAACGATGTTGGCGGCAGCCTTCCTTTCCATGTGGTGATCGGCCAGCGCCGGGGCGGCGACAAGGCCGGTGGTGGCGGCCAGCGCGGCGGCGATGATCGCGGTGAAGGTGGTCTTGGGGGTCACAGGGGTATCTCCTCTCGGGGGAACGTCACGTCTGCAAGCACCTCCCGCTTGCATGGAGAGCTACGCAGACCCGCGAGGAGCGGATGCGGAGAAAAAGGCCAATGCCGATGAATTGCCGTTGGCGCACGGCGAAGCGAGGGCGCTTCAGACGCCCCGCTCAGACGCCCGTCTCAGACAGTGCTGAAGGCACCCTTGGCGACCACGGGGCCGGCATCCACGCCTTCCGGTTTGCCGCCCAGCGGTTCGCGGGTGAGCACCAGCTGCGAGCCGTCATGCAGCGCGGCGGTGATGTCCTGCGGCAGGGCCATGGAACGCACCTCGCCCGGGACGACCACGCCGAGCGATTTCGCTGCACCGCCGTCATCGGGCACCAGCCACAGCTCGTGATCGTGCACGCCGTCCGGCGTGAGGCCGATGGCGGCGACCAGCATCTTCCCGCTTTCGGGGATGTAGGTCACGTCGAGCCTTAGGCCGGTTTCGCCGATGGGCACGGTCGCCACCAGCGGCGCAGCGGCGACCTGGAGCGGCACATCGTCACCCGGCACGCGAGGGGTGGTGCCCGGGGTGAAAGCCAGCACGGCAAGCGCCACGGCGGCCGCCGCCGAGGAAAGTCCCGCCGCCCACTGCCAGCGCCGCAGCCGCGCCTTCAATTCCACCACCTCACCCAGCGGCGCGGCGGCGGGTCCGGTCTCGTCCGGCTGCGCTCCGATACGCGCGGCGATGCCCTGCCACACATGGGCGCCCGGCTCGGCGGCGCCGGCCATTTCGTCGGTCCACGGGGCGAACCAGTTGTCCCACCATTCCTTGCGCCAGGCGAAGGCCGGGTCGGTCGCGAATTTGCCGCGCGCGGCGAGCAGTTCCTCGCCTTCGAGCAGGCCCAGCGCCCATTCGGCGGCGATCAGCGGATCGTCGCGCATGGGCTCGGACGCGTTGTCTTCGGGGCCGCTCATGCCGCTTCACTCGCTTCGAGGCAGGCGCGCAGGCGCTGCAGCCCGCGGCGGATCCAGCTTTTCATCGTGCCGAGCGGCACGCCCGCCTGCTCGGCCAGCTGGGCATAGGTATAGCCGTCGAAGAAGGCCGCGCGGATGTGCGTCTGGGTGCGCTCGTCGAGGCCGGCGATGCACTTGTGGATCTGCGCGGCCTGTTCGGCATCGACCAGCAGCGCGTCCGCCAGCGGGCTTTCGTCGGGAAGCGGCGCGGCTTCCTCGATGCCGACGGCTCCGCCGCGGACCTTGCCGGTGCGCAGGCGATCGATCGCGCGGTTGCGGGCGAAGGTCGCCAGCCACGAAATCGGGCTTGCCCGCGCGGGATCATAGCGGTCTGCCCGCTGCCAGAGATTGACATAGACGTCCTGCAAGGCGTCCTCGGCTTCCTTCCTGTCGCCCAAGATACGCAGGCATATGCCGAACAGCTTCACCCGGGTCATGCGATAGACGATTTCGAGCGCCGCCTGATCGCCGGCGGCCAGGCGCTCCATCGCCTCGCGCAGCGCCTCGCGCGCTTCGTCACTGGCGGGGCGGGGGCAGGCGGCCATCAGCAATGCGCCCCGCAGGAGGGCGCGCAAGGCGCCTCGCCCTGCTCGATCTGGATGGTCGCGTGGTTCACCCCGAAGCGGGTGCGCAGGGATGCGGCGACATCGTGGAGGAAGGTGTCGGAGGCCGGGCGCTGCGGCATCACGAGATGGGCGGTCAGTGCGGTCTCGGTGGTCGACATCGGCCAGACGTGGAGATCATGCACCGCCGCCACGCCCTCGAAACCCGCAAGATGCCGGCGCACCTCGCCAAGGTCGATATTGGCAGGCGCTGCCAGCAGGCTCATGGCCACGGAATCGCGGGCGAGGCCCCAGGTGCTGACCCCGATCACGGCGACGATCGCAAGGCTCACCGCGGCGTCGATCCAGACGAGACCGGTCAGCAGGATCGCCGCGCCCGCCAGCACCACGCCGAGCGACACCAGCGCATCGGCGGCCATGTGGAGATAGGCTCCGCGGATGTTGAGATCCTCCTGACCGCGCATGAACAGCATGGCCGTGAACGCATTGATCGCGATACCGATCCCGGCCACCGCCATCATCGCCATGCCTTGCGGAGCTTGCGGCTGGGTGAGGCGGTGAAAGGTCTCGAACAGAATCGCCCCGATCGCGATCGCCAGCAGCAGCGCATTGGCAAGGGCGGCGAGGATGGTCGAGGACTTGTAGCCATAGGTGAAGCGACCGGACGGCGGGCGCCGCGCGGCAATCGCGGCGATCCATGCGAGCGCCAGCGCCAGCACGTCGGACAGGTTGTGCCCGGCATCGGCGACCAGCGCCATCGAGCCGTAGAGCAAACCGGCGACCGCCTCGACCACGACGAAGCCGGCGTTGAGCGCAATCCCGACGGCGAAGGCGCGTCCGAAATCGGCGGGCGCATGGTGGTGTCCATGGCCGTGGCCATGCGCGTGGCCATGCCCATGATGGTCGTGGCCATGGTGGTGATGATGGGCGTGCGCGTGGGCCATTGCGTCAGTTGTAGACGCAAGCATCGAGCCCGTCACGCCTGACGATGCCGATCCGCCGTTCGATGCGGTTGCCGTGGCGCGCGAGCCACCCGCTCGGGCCTTTGACCGCGCGCTTCTTGGGGCTGGGGAGAGCGGCGGCCATGCGGCTTGCCTCGTCGGCGGAAAGGCGTGCGGCGGACTTGCCGAAATAGCGCTGCGCCCCGGCCTCGGCGCCATAGGTGCCGATGCCCGTCTCGGCGACATTGAGGTAGACTTCCATGATCCGCCGCTTGCCCCACACCGCCTCGATCCAGAAAGTGAACCAGGCCTCCAGTCCCTTGCGGAAGAACCCGCCGCCCTGCCACAGGAAGACGTTCTTGGCGGTCTGCTGGCTGATGGTCGAACCGCCGCGGATGCGCCCGCCTTCCATGTTCTCCCTCATCGCCTGCTCGATCGCCTCGGTGTCGAAGCCGAAATGCTCGCAGAAGCGCGAATCCTCGGCCGCGATCACCGCGGAGACGAGATTGCGGTCGATGTTGTCGAGGCTCTCCCAGTCTTTCGTGATCCCGTTCTCGTCCATCAGCATGGTCGCGGTGACGGGCACGGGGAGCCACTTCAACGCGATCACCAGCAGCAGCGTGACGCCGACGAACCAGAGCACGAACTTGGCCAGCAGGCGAGCGGCGAGGGCGAGGGGGCTGCGCATGGCTCCAGCGTCTAGTGCGCCCCTGCGCGGCACGCAATCGCCCGTGCATGCCCCGCGCTTGCAGTCCGGCAAAGGCCGTGCTTACCCTGTCGCCACAACAGGGAGAACTGCTTGATGCCTTCGTTTCGCACTGCCGCCGCCGCGCTGGCTCTTGTCGCCGCCGGAACGTCCACGCCCCTCTTGGCCGATGATCGCGAGACCGCGCAGGCGGTGGAGGCCGATTACGACAGCTACCTCGCGCCGCTGTTCGTGCATTTCCACCAGAACCCCGAACTCTCCTTCCTCGAAAACCGCACCGCTGCGCGCATGGCGGCGGAATTGCGGGCGGCCGGACTGGAAGTGACCGAGGGCGTCGGCGGCACCGGGGTGGTGGGTATCCTCAAGAACGGCGAGGGCCCGCTGATCCTGCTGCGCGCCGACATGGACGGGCTGCCGGTGAAGGAGAAGTCGGGCCTCGAATATGCCTCGGAAGCGATGCAGACCGGGCAGGACGGCAAGGAATATCCGGTGATGCACGCCTGCGGGCACGACGTCCACATCACGGCGATGGTCGGCACCGCCCGGCGGCTGATGGCGATGAAGGACCAGTGGCGCGGCACGCTGATGTTCGTCGTGCAGCCGGCCGAGGAGCGCGTCGGCGGAGCCAAGGCGATGCTGGCGGACGGGCTCTACGAACGCTTCGGCAAGCCTGACTATGCGCTTGCCTTCCACGTCGCCAGCGTCCTGCCGACCGGGAAAGTCTCCGCGTCCGAAGGGATCCAGTATTCAAGCTCGGATTCGATCGACATCACCGTGCCCGGCATCGGCGCGCACGGTGCCAGCCCGCACATGGGCCGCGATCCGGTCTATATCGCCTCGCAGATCGTCACCGCCCTGCAATCGATCGTCAGCCGCGAGATCATGCCGCTTTCGCCTGCGGTCATCACGGTCGGATCGTTCCATTCGGGCTCGAAGCACAATATCATCTCCGACCAGGCCGACTTGCAACTGACCGTGCGTTCGAACGACGAGAAGGTGCGCGCCCAGCTGCTCGCCGCGATCGAGCGGGTGGCGGTCAATGTCGGCAAGGCGCACGGGCTGCCTGACGACATGCCGGTAAAGGTCAAGGTGGTCTCGGGAACGCCGGTCACCTTCAACGACCCCGCGCTCGCCCGCCGCCTCAACGGGGTGATGAAGCGCGAACTGGGCGAAGAGGCTTTCGTGCCGTTCGAGCAGCAGGGCATGGGGGCGGAGGATTTCGCCTATTTCGTGGCCGAGAGCATGGGTGTGCCGGGCTATTACTTCGCGGTCGGCGGCACCCCGCAGGCGGCCTTCGATGCGGCCGAAAACGGCGGCCCTGCCGTGCCGAGCCACCACTCCCCGCTGTTCAAGATCGCGCCGAGGGAAAGCGTGACGCTTGGCACCCGGGCGATGATCGCCGCCGTGCTTGATCTGGCCGGGGCGAAACAGGAGCGGTAATCTGTTCCCGAAATGTTTCACGTGAAACATCGGCGGGAACGCGAAACGGGGCGCGGCGATCCTCCGCCGCGCCCCGTTCCGATTCTGGTCAATGATCCGGCAATGAACCGGCAACGACCCGCCGACGACCCG
>CAZQOO010000117.1:6712-8264 GCA_964594845.1 uncultured Porphyrobacter sp.
ACGACCCGCCGACGACCCGTCAATGCGTCACGCCACGCCGGGCAGCAGCCGTTCGCCCGCGATCCGCTGCATCGCCTTCTGCAGCTTCTCGAAGGCGCGCACCTCGATCTGGCGGATGCGTTCGCGGCTGACGTCGTAGGTCTGCGAGAGCTCCTCGAGCGTCTGCGGCTTGTCCGACAGGCGGCGTTCGACAAGGATGTGCCGCTCGCGATCATTCAGGCTTTCCATCGCCTCGGCCAGCATTTCGTGGCGCATCTGCGATTCCTCGGCCTCGGCGACGGTTTCGTCCTGCAGCGGACGGTCATCCGTCAGCCAGTCCTGCCATTCGCCCGAGCCTTCCTCGCCCCCGCGCATCGGCGTGTTGAGCGAGCCGTCGCCGCCCATCATCATCCGGCGGTTCATGTTGACGACTTCCTGCTCCGGCACGCCCAGATCGGTCGCGATCTTGGCGACATCGTCGGGGTGGAGATCGGTGTCCTCGTAGGCGTCGAGGTTCTTCTTCATGCGGCGCAGGTTGAAGAACAGCTTTTTCTGCGCGGCGGTGGTGCCCATCTTCACGAGGCTCCACGAACGCAGGATGTATTCCTGGATCGAGGCCTTGATCCACCACATCGCATAGGTCGCGAGGCGGAAGCCGCGATCGGGCTCGAACTTCTTGACGCCCTGCATCAGGCCCACGTTGCCTTCCGAGATCAGATCGGCGACCGGCAGGCCATAGCCGCGGTAACCCATCGCGATCTTCGCGACGAGCCGCAGGTGGCTGGTCACCAGCTGGGCGGCGGCATCGGGGTCTTCATGTTCCTGATAGCGCTTGGCGAGCATGTATTCTTGCTCGGCGGTGAGCACCGGGAACTTGCGGATCTCGGCCAGATAGCGGTTGAGGCTCTGCTCGCCGCTGAGGGCCGGGACCGAAGGGGTTCGTGTCTTGGTCACTATGTTCCTAACCTTTCCTGTGTCGACCGCCTGCGCCGGACCCCTGATGGGCATCCGGCCGTGGTGGCCACGCGGTTACATATACACGCAAACCTTGGCGCTGTGTGCGCTTTTCATCGATCACAACGTCGCAGTTGGTCGATGAGTTCCGCCATGTCGGGCGGCAAATCGCTCCCGAAACGGAGCATTTCGCCCGTGAGCGGGTGAACGAAGCCCAGCTCGGCCGCGTGCAGCGCCTGCCGGGCAAAGCCGAGTCGTTCGAGCAGCGGACGTAAGCGTTTGGGGGTGCGTCCATAGACAGGGTCTCCCAGTAGCGGATGACCGATTGACGCACAGTGAACGCGCACCTGGTGGGTCCGCCCGGTTTCCAGCCGGCATTCGATCACCGATGCCTCATCCAGCTTCTCGATCACCTTGTAATGGGTGATCGCGGTTTTCCCGCGCGAGGAATTCTTGGGCAGCACCGTCATTTTCTTGCGGTCGGCATCGGAACGCCCGATGCGCGCGTCGATCATGCCTTCGGCAGGCACGGGGTGCCCGGCACAGACGGCAAGGTAACGGCGGTGGACGGTGTGCGCGGCGAACTGCACCGCGAGGCCTTCATGCGCGGCATCGGACT
>CAZQOO010000118.1:0-8161 GCA_964594845.1 uncultured Porphyrobacter sp.
GTGTCCTGCGCGAAGGTGTCCATCGCACGGCCGGGCTCGTAGGCGTCTTCCAGCCCGTCGAGGAACATGTGGTCATAGGCGGTGTCATGGCCGAGCCGCGCGCCCGAACGGTGCTTCTTGAGCAGATAGGGAGCATTGGTCATGCTCTCCATCCCGCCGGCAACCACCATGTCGATGGTGCCGCTGGCCAGTGCCTCGGCGCCCATGATCACGGTCTGCATGCCGCTGCCGCAGACCTTGTTGACCGTGGTCGCCTCGACCGAAAGCGGAAGGCCGGCCTTGATCGCCGCCTGACGCGCAGGGGCCTGGCCGAGGCCGGCGGGCAGCACGCAGCCGATATAGGCGCGGTCGATATCCTCGCCGGCAACGCCCGCACGCTCGACCGCCGCCTTCACTGCCACCGCGCCCAGATCGGTCGCCGCCACATCGGCGAGCGCGCCCTGCATCGCGCCCATCGGGGTGCGGGCATAGGAGAGAATGACAATCGGGTCGGCGGCGGAAAGCTGGGTCATGGCAATGTCCTTGCGTGACGTATGGGAAGTGCGGGGCGGTTTAATGCTGCATTGCGGTATTGGCAATCGCGCCTGCGCGGCGGCAACACGCTTGTCAGGCTGACGGCTTTGCGCAACAACGCGTCGCAAATCAAAACGCATCCCGAGGATGCGCCAATGTCTATGGGAGAATGACATGGCCGATGATCGCCGCCAAGACCTCGAAGCCCTGCTGGCGCGGCAGCGCGCCGCCTTCACCGCCTCCCGTCCCGAGCCGATGAGCCAGCGCAAGGATCGCATCCGCCGGGCGATGGCGTTGGTCAAGGATCATGGCGAGGAACTGGCCAAGGCGATGAGCGCCGATTTCGGCAGCCGCTCGATCCAGCAATCGATGCTGACCGACATTGCCGCCACGGTCGGCGCCGGGGCGCATGCGCTCAAGCATATCGACGCCTGGGCGAAGACCGAGAAGCGCAAGGTGCAATTCCCGCTCGGTCTGCTCGGCGCGAAGGCGGAACTGCGCTACGAGCCCAAGGGCGTGATCGGCATCCTTTCGCCCTGGAATTTCCCGGTTCAGCTTGCTTTCGGCCCGCTGATGCAGGTGCTCGCCGCCGGAAACCGGGCGATGATCAAGCCGAGCGAATTCACCGAGCGCACCAGCGAATTGATGGCGCAGCTGACGGCTGAGTATTTCGCTCCCGAGGAGGTCGCGGTGGTTACCGGCGGGCCGGAAGTGGCGGCGGCATTCTCGTCCCTGCCGTTCGACCATCTGGTCTTCACCGGCTCGACCGCGACGGGCCGGCGGGTGATGCAGGCGGCCGCTGGAAACCTCGTTCCGGTCACGCTCGAACTGGGCGGCAAGTCGCCGGTGGTGATGGGGCGCAGCGCAGACTTCGCCAAGGCGGGCGAGCGCATCGCGATCGGCAAGATGCTGAATGCCGGACAGATCTGTCTTGCGCCGGATTACCTGATCGTGCCGGAGGACAAGCAGGACGAGGCGGTCGCGGGTGTGGTGGGCGCAGCCAGCGCGATGTATCCGCGTCTGCTCGATAATGACGACTACGCCTCGATCGTCTCCGACCGCCATTTCGAGCGGCTTCAGGGCCTCGTCGCCGATGCGCGCGACAAGGGCGCCGAAGTCATCGAGGTCAATCCGGGGCAGGAGGACTTCGGCAACGCCAACCAGCGCAAGATGCCGCTCACCATCCTCAAGAATGTCGATGATTCCATGGCGGCGATGCAGGAGGAGATCTTCGGCCCGGTCCTGCCGGTGATGACCTACCAGTCGGTCGATCAGGCGGTGGACTACATCAATGATCACGACCGGCCGCTCGGCCTTTACTACTTCGGCGAAGACAAGGGCGAACAGGAGCGGGTGCTGACCCGCACCATCTCGGGCGGGGTCACCACCAATGACGTGGTGTTCCACGTCTCGATGGAAGACCTGCCGTTCGGCGGGGTCGGGCCGTCGGGGATGGGCAGCTATCACGCGATCGAGGGCTTCCGCGAATTCAGCCACGCCCGCGCGGTCTATCACCAGCCCAAGATCGATATCGCCAAGCTCGGCGGATTGAAGCCGCCCTATGGCAAGGCGACCGAACAGGCTGCGGCGCGCATGTTGAAATGAGGCTGCTGGCTGCCGCGCTGGCGCTGGTCCTTGCGGCGCCGGTTGCGGCGCAGGAGGGGGCGACTTGGCGCGCGGTCGATGCCGCGACCGGGCAGATCGCCGACCTTGCTGGCCTCGAACAGCTCGCGCGCGATTTTCCCGACAGCACCAGCGTGCGGCTGCGTCTGTTCAACGCGCAATTGAACGCGGGCGAAAGCGAGGCGGCGCTCGCCAGTCTCGTCTGGCTCAAGACGCGCGGCCACGTATTCAGCGCGAGGGCGCAGGCGCAGATTCCCGACCTGATCGGTCCGGCCCATGCCGAGGCGGCGCGCGCGGTGCTGCTGCCGGCAGCCGAGGTGATCGTTGCAAGCACCAAGTTCGAACAGGTGCAGGCCGATGCGGGTCTGATCGAAAGTGTGTTCGTCGCTCAGAATGGCATGGAGGCGATCGCGACGTCCGTGTCGCGCCGGTCGGTCTTCGTGCGCGGCGGCGGTGGCGACTGGACCGCCCATGCCATTCCCGGCGCTCACGCCCTTTCCGGTTTTGCCGCCGCTCCCGATTCACGCAAGGGCTGGATCGCGTCGGCCAATATCGACGGTTCGCCCGATGATCCGTCGCGGTTTACCGGGCTGTTCGAGCTGACCGGTGACTTCAGCAAATTGCGCCGGATTGCCGCGCCGCCGGGCGTGACGGTGTCCGATCTCACGGCCGGACCGGATGGCACGGTCTATGCGAGCGATCCAGAGGGTGGAGGCATCTATCGCGCGTTACCGGGTGCAGCAGCATTGTCGGTGCTGATTGCGCCGGGAAGGCTGCGCTCCCCGCAGGGGCTGGCACTGAGCGCGGACGGTCAGAGGCTCTATGTCAGCGACTACCGCTATGGTCTTGCGGTGATCGACCTTGCGAACGGCACGGTCACGCGGCTTGGGAGCGAGGTGGCGGTGGCGCTCGACGGGATCGACGGGCTCTGGCGGCACGATGACGCGTTGATCGCGGTGCAGAACGGCACTTCGCCAATGCGGATCATCGCCTTGCGCCTGTCAGATGATGGCGCGCGCATTGTTTCTCGGAAGGTGCTCGAACAGGCGCATCCGGATTGGACCGAACCGCTCGGCGGCAGCATCGCGGACGGTGTGCTCTATTACGTCGGCAATGGCCAGTGGAACCGCTTCGAGAAGGGCTTGCCCAAGCCGGATCTGCCGCCGATCCCGACGCAGATCCGTCGCCTTCGTCTCCGGCCCTGACGCGTTCCGGATTTTCCACCGCGCCATCATCCGCAACGACTGTTCGATTTCCTGCAACACCTCTAAGGGCTTTTGCCCGAGTCGCAGGCTTGCGCGGTGCGCGCGACAGGCTTAGGGCGACCCACGGGATTAATAAGCTTGGACATCGCCGTGATCGATCTCAGCCAGTATCTTCCGATACTGTTATTCATTCTCATCGCCTTCGGGCTGTCGATCCTGTTCGTGGTCGCCCCGATGGCGGTGTCGCGGCTCACGGGCGCGCATAATCCCAATGCCGAGAAGCTCTCGGAATATGAATGCGGCTTCCCTGCCTTCGAGGATGCGCGCAGCCAGTTCGACGTGCGCTTCTACCTCGTGGCGATCAGCTTCATCGTGTTCGATCTCGAAGCCGCCTTCCTGTTCCCCTGGGCGGTGAGCCTCGGCGAAACGGGCTGGATCGGTTGGAGCGGCATGATGGTGTTCCTGTTCATCCTCGCCGTGGGCCTCGCCTACGAGTGGAAGAAGGGGGCGCTGGATTGGGAATGAGCACGATGTCCAACACTTCCTCCATCATTCCGGCGGCGCAGGGCGGCGAAGTGCGCATGCCCGACGCGGATTTCTTCAATGCGCTCCAGAGCGAGGTCAACGACAAGGGCTTCCTCGTCACCTCGACCGAGGAACTTTTCCAGTGGGCGCGCACCGGCTCGCTGTGGTGGATGACCTTCGGCCTTGCCTGCTGCGCGGTCGAGATGATCCACGTCAACATGCCGCGCTACGACATGGAGCGCTTCGGCATCGCCCCGCGTGCATCCCCGCGCCAGTCGGACGTGATGATCGTCGCGGGCACGCTGTGCAACAAGATGGCGCCGGCGCTGCGCAAGGTCTATGACCAGATGTCCGATCCCAAGTACGTGATCAGCATGGGCAGCTGCGCCAATGGCGGCGGCTATTATCACTACAGCTATTCGGTGGTGCGGGGCTGCGACCGGATCGTGCCGGTCGACATCTATGTCCCCGGCTGCCCGCCGACCGCCGAGGCGCTGCTCTATGGCGTGATGCAGTTGCAGCGCAAGATCCGCCGCGTCGGCACGATCGAGAGGTAAGGGCAAGGACATGGCCGTTCTGCATTCCGCCCCGAAGTTCGCTTCCAACGAGGGCGTGATCGATGCCATCACCGAGAGCATCTCGGTCTGGCTGATCGAAGCGACCGAGGCGCATGGCGAGGTGATCTTCCGCGTCGAGCGCGACGGGATCGACAAGGTGCTGCGAACCTTGCGCGATGATCACCACTATCAGCAGCTGATGGAGATCGCGGGCGCGGACTATCCGGGCCGGGCAGAGCGCTTCGAAGTCGTCTACATGCTCCAGAGTCTGACCAAAAACCACCGCGTGATGGTCAAGTGCTCGGCCTCCGAGGACACCCCGGTGCCGACCGTCACACAGCTGTGGCCCAACGCGGGCTGGCTCGAACGCGAGGTGTTCGACATGTACGGCGTGACCTTTGCCGGCAATGCCGACCTGCGCCGCATCCTCACCGATTACGGCTTCGAAGGGCACCCGTTCCGCAAGGACTTCCCGATGACGGGATACACCGAACTGCGTTATTCCGAGGAGGAAAAGCGCGTGGTCTACGAACCCGTCGAACTCGCGCAGGAAATGCGCAGCTTCGATTTCCTCAGCCCCTGGGAAGGCGCGCAATATGTGCTGCCCGGTGACGAGAAGGCGCCTGCCGCTCCGCAAGGGGAGGCCAAGAAATGAGCATGACCCGCGAGGAATCGCTTACCACCACCGGTGAGGTGATCTCCAATTACACCATCAATTTCGGCCCCCAGCACCCGGCGGCGCACGGCGTGCTGCGCATGGTGATGGAGCTCGATGGCGAGGTGATCGAGCGGATCGACCCGCATGTCGGCCTGCTCCACCGCGGCACCGAGAAGCTGATCGAGCAGAAGACCTATCTTCAGGCGCTGCCCTATTTCGACCGGCTCGACTACTGCTCGCCGCTGGCGATGGAGCATTCCTATGTGCTCGCGATCGAGAAGCTGCTGAACCTCGAAGTCCCGATCCGCGCGCAATATCTGCGCGTGCTGTTCGCCGAGCTGACCCGCATCTGCAACCACATGCTCAACATCGGCGCGCATGTGATGGACGTGGGCGCGATGACGCCCAACCTGTGGGTGTTCGAGCTTCGCGAGGACTGCCTCAACTTCTTCGAGCGGGCCTCCGGCGCGCGCATGCACTCGGCGTGGTTCCGTCCGGGCGGCGTGCATCAGGACGTGCCCGAAAAACTGCTGGTGGATATCGGCGACTGGCTCGACAACCGTCTGCCGCAGCTGTTCGGCGACGCGATGAGCCTGGTGGTCGACAACCGCATCTTCAAGCAGCGCAATGTCGATATCGCCATTGTTAGCCGCGAGGACGCGGTGGGGTGGGGCTTTTCGGGCCCGATGATCCGCGCTGCGGGCATTCCGTGGGACCTGCGCAAGAGCCAGCCCTACGACGTGTACGACCGCATGGAATTCGACATCCCCGTCGGCACCAATTCGGACTGCTACGATCGTTTCATGGTGCGCGTGAAGGAAGTCTACGAGAGCGCGAAGATCATCAAGCAGTGCCTGCGCGATATGCCCCAAGGCCCCATCGCCAGCACTGACGGCAAGGTCTCTCCGCCCAAGCGCGGCGAGATGAAGCAGTCGATGGAAAGCCTGATCCACCACTTCAAGCTCTACACCGAAGGCTTCCACGTGCCCGCGGGCGAGGTTTACGTGGCGACTGAAAGCCCCAAGGGCGAATTCGGCGTCTATCTCGTCAGCGACGGCACCAACAAGCCCTACCGCTGCAAGATCCGCCCCACGGCCTTCTCGCACCTTCAGGCGATGGACTTCATGAGCCGCGGCCACATGCTGCCCGACGCGACCGCCATTCTGGGCGCGATCGACGTGGTGTTCGGGGAGTGTGATCGGTGATCGACGAAATGATCGACCGGGCCGATGCGTTCTCCACCCGCTGGAAGGCCGTCATTTCGGCCGTCAGCGTGGCGTGGTTCGTGGCGACCTGTGCCGATTATGCCGGGTTCATCAAGCTGCCGGTCGAATTGCCGCTGTCGGAATGGCTCGGCTTCGTGCCGGTGGTGTTGTGGAATGCGCTGTGGTGGGGCTTTGCCTATCCCCGGATCGAAGCCCGCCGGGCCGAACGCGGAACGGGGGAGGGCGCCCTGTGAGCCACCTCGACACCGCCAGAGCCATGATCGACGCCTATAACGCGCAGGACGTCGATGCCTATGTCGCCTTCATGACCGACGATGCCTGCGAGGCCAATTACCGCGGCGATGTCGTGCGCGAAGGCAAGGAAGGCACCCGCTCCGGCCTCGCCGCCGCCTTTGCGCGCTGGCCGCAGAACCGGGCTGAAATCGTGGATGCGCAGGCCATCGGCAATTACGTGCTGATGCGCGAACACGTGACGCGCGGCCCCGCGACCGATGGTTCGCCGCTGGTCGAGCCCTTCGATGTGATCGCTGTCTATTCCTTCGAGGGCGACAAGTGCTCTCGCGTGGAGTTCATTCGCTAATGGCTGACCGTACCCCCGCTCCCGACACCCCCGAACTGCGCGCCCGTTGGGGCGGCTTCGCTTGGACGCCGGAGAACAAGAAGACCGCCGACTGGCACATCGCCAAGTATCCCGCAGGGCGTCAGCGTTCGGCGGTGATGCCGTTGCTCGATCTCGCCCAGCGGCAGGTCGGGGCGGAGACTGATACGCAGGGCTGGCTGCCGCTGCCGGTGATCGAGTATGTCGCGAAGTATCTCGACATGCCGGTGATCCGCGTGCTCGAGGTCGCCAGCTTCTACTTCATGTACAACCTGAAGCCCGTCGGCAAATTCCACGTGCAGGTATGCGGCACCACGCCCTGCATGTTGCGCGGCTCGGACGACATCATCGCCGCGTGCAAGAAGCGCGGGATGAAGAAGGGCGGGGTCTCGGACGACGGCCTCTGGACCCTCACCGAAGTCGAATGCATGGGCAATTGCGCCACCGCGCCGATGGTCCAGATCAACGACGACAATTACGAGGACCTGACCCCGGAACGCCTCGACGCGGTGCTCGATGCCCTCGCGCGCGGCGAGACGCCCAAGGCCGGCACGCAGGAGCCCGGGCGGCATACCTCCGAGCCTTCGGGCGGGCCGACCACGCTCAAGGACATGGTCGGCGCCAATCACGATTACCGGAGCGAGTGGTAGAGTGACCGCGGTCGCCTCCTTCCTTGGTGCGGCAGTGCTGGCGTTCATCGCCTACAAGCTGCTGATGGGCATAGTGCGCGTCGGCGTCATCCTGCTCATCATCGGGGTGCTCTACTGGCTCTACAGCACAGGGGCGATCGGATGAATCCGCTGACGCTCCTCCTCGCGATCCTCGGTCTTTCCGGCTTCGCGCTCGGCGCGGTGCTGAGCGCGACCGGCATTATCGAGATGGGCGTGATCCTGATGGGTCTCGGCCTGGTATTTCAGGTGATTTCGCTGGTGCGCCTGAAGCGCGCCAAGACAAAGGAAAGCAGCGATGCTCGCGGATAAGGACCGCATCTTCACCAACGTCTACGGCTTTCAGGACTGGGGCCTGAAGGCAGCGCAGAAGCGCGGCGACTGGGACAACACCAAGGCGCTGCTCGCCCGCGGGCCCGAGGCGATCATCGAGGAAATCAAGGCATCCGGCCTGCGCGGACGGGGCGGGGCGGGCTTCCCGACCGGGCTCAAGTGGTCCTTCATGCCCAAGGAATCGCGCGACGGGCGGCCGAGCTTCCTCGTCATCAATGCCGACGAATCCGAACCCGGCAGTTGCAAGGACCGCGA
>CAZQOO010000119.1:0-8146 GCA_964594845.1 uncultured Porphyrobacter sp.
GGCCGAAATGTCGGTGATCCCCACCGGCATTTCGTTGAAATGGGTGTCGAGCAGCGTGCCGACGAGTATCCCGGCATCAAGCGCCACCGCCTCGCCGGGTTCGAGGATGATCTCGCAGCCGGTGTCTTCCGCTGCGTCCTTGAGGAATTCGATCAGCTCCTCGCGCTGGTAATCGGCGCGGGTGATGTGGTGGCCGCCGCCCATGTTGATCCACTTGAGCTGGCCGAAAAAAGGCTCGATCGCGTCGAACACGCGGTCCCAGGTGGCCTTCAAAGGCTCAAAATCCTGTTCGCACAGATTGTGGAAGTGGATGCCCTCGATCCCCTCCATATGCTCCTCGGTCAGCTGGTCGAGCGGGAAGCCGAGGCGCGAGCCTGGGGCGGAGGGATCATACTTGGCGACCTCGCCGGTGGCTACCTGCGGATTGATGCGCAGGCCGACGCTGACGGGCGCGCCATTGGCGGCGGCGGCATCGAGGATCAGCCGCGCGCGCTGGTGCTGGTAGGGCGAATTGAAGATCACGTGATCGGAGAGGCGGCAGATTTCCTCCAGCTCCTCGGGCTTGAAGGCGGCCGAATAGGTCGCGATCTCGCCGTCGTAGAATTCACTCGCGAGCCGCGCTTCCCACAGGCCGGAGGTGGAGACACCGTCGAGATATTCGCCGATGATGGGCGCGGCCGACCACATGCTGAACGCCTTCAAGGCCGCGAACACCTTGATGTTGGCCCCGTCGGCCGCCGCCGCATCACGCACCTCGGCGAGCACGCGGCAATTGGCGCGCAGCTTGGCGGCATCGACCACGAAGGCGGGGCTGTCGACGCGCGACAGATCAAAATGGGCAAAGGCGCCCGGATCACCGGCTTTGGTCTGCATTGGTCCTGTTCGCTTGATCGGGGAGAGAGAAGCGCACCACGCGGCCACCGGCCACGTCGGTGACGTAGATATGCCCGTCCGGCCCGATCGCAAGATCATGGCCGAGGCTCGCGTCCTTGCCGGGCAGGCCGATGTCGTAGCTCGCTTCGATGGTGCCATCGGCGGCATAGAGGCGGATCACCGCGCCCTTGCGGTCCGCGCCGTCGCGCCCCTCGACCGCCAGCAGCCGCCCGCCCTCCAATGGCTTGAGGCTGTAGGTGTGGTTGCCCGAGGGCGAGACGCGGCTTTCGACCAGCTTGCCGCCATGGTCGAAGATCTGGATGCGCGCATTCTCGCGGTCGGCGACGTAGATGCGGCTCGCGTCCACCGCGACGGCATGGGCAATGTCGAACGCGCCCCAGTCGCTGATGAAGGCTCCTTGCGGAGAGAACTCGGCAACGCGGGTGTTGACGTAACCGTCCGCGATGAGCACCCGGCCCGGCAGGAAGGCGACATCGGCCGGGCGGCCGAAATGGCCGGCGTCCTGCGCGGTAACGCCGCGCTCGCCGAGGGTGAGTTCCAATTGGCCTTCGGGGCTGAAGCGGAACACCTGTTCGTGCGCGACATCGGTGATCCACACCTTGCCCTCGGCGTCGATCGAGATGCCGTGCGGCATGACGAACAGCCCTGCCCCCCACCGGGCAAGCAGCGTGCCGTCGGAGGAGAACTTGAAGACGGTCGGCTCGGCAATGGGCTCGTCGGGGAACGGCTCCTCCCACTTGCGCCCGGCGCGGTGGAGCACCCAGACATTGCCCTGTGCATCAATATCGACCGCGCTGACCTCGCCAAACACCGCGTCTTCCGGGATGGTGGGCCAGCCGGTGTCGACCGCCAGCACGGGCACGTCCTCAGGCGGCGGCGCAAAGGCATCGCAGGCCGCGAGCGCGAGCAGCGCGGCCGCAATCGGGGCAAACCTGACAAGGAAAGGACGTTTCAATCGCATCCGGAAGCTGGTGCCTTTAATTGTTTCACGCAGAGGCGCAGAGGAAGCAGAGGCGCAGAGGATCAGCGCGGGCGGTAATCGTTCACGACGCGGCGAATGCCGTCCCTCATCGTTTCCTGCGAGAAATTGAGGAGCAGCCCTACGGGCTGTTTGAGCAATCCTAGGTAGGTCAGCAATTGTTTGGCGTGTGCTTTGCTCAGCTGGTCGGTCGCCTTGATCTCCAGAACAAGGGTCTGATTGACGAGGATATGGATCCGGAATGCAGGGTCGAAGGTCTGCCCATCGAAGATCAGCGGAACTGGAAACTGTCGGACAACCTCGAACCCACGCGCCTCAAGCCGTCCTGCAAGGACGGCTTCGTAGACGCTCTCGAAAAGACCGGGGCCAAGCTCGCGGTGGATCGCAATCGCTTCATCAACAACGGCGGCGGAGATGTGATCAATGTCCAAGAGCACACCCTCTCTGCGCCTCTGCTTCCTCTGCGCCTCTGCGTGAAACCCCTTCCTTCTATCAGAAATCCACCGGCCCCGCCATTTCCTCGACCGTCCACGGCAGACCGTGCGCGTTGAGCATCGCCATGAAGGGATCGGGATCCATCTGTTCGATGTTGAACACGCCCTCACCCTGCCAGTGGCCCTGCACCATCATCGCCGCGCCGATCATGGCGGGGACGCCGGTGGTGTAGCTCACCGCCTGGTTGCCCGTCTCCTCGTAAGCCGCCTCGTGGCTACAGATGTTCTTGATGTAGAACGTCTTCTCGCCCGAACCGTCGAGCGCCTCGCCGGTCGCGATCACGCCGATATTGGTGTTGCCCTTGGTGGTTTCGCCCAGCGTCTCGGGCTTGGGCAGCACCGCGGCGAGGAATTGCAGCGGGATGATGTCGCGGCCCTGATACTTGACCGGCTCGATCGAGGTCATGCCGACATTCTGCAGCACGGTGAGATGCGTGATGTACTGGTCGCCGAAGGTCATCCAGAAGCGCGCGCGCTCGAGTTCGGGAACGAACTTGGCAAGGCTTTCCAGCTCCTCGTGATACATCAGGTACATGTTCTTGGGGCCCACCGCCTCAAAGTCGAAGGCCACCTTGTTCGACATCGCCGGGGTCTCGACCCATTCACCGTTCTCCCAGTGCCGCGCGGGGGCGGTGACTTCGCGGATGTTGATTTCCGGGTTGAAGTTGGTGGCGAAGTGCTGGCCGTGATCGCCGCCGTTGCAATCGAGAATGTCGAGCTGGCGGATGGTCTTCAATTTGTGCTTCTTGAGCCACATGGTGAAGACCGAGGTGACGCCCGGATCGAAACCCGAACCGAGCAGCGCCATCAGGCCGGCATCCTTGTAGCGATCATGATAGGCCCACTGCCACTTGTATTCGAACTTGGCCTCGTCCTTGGGTTCGTAATTGGCGGTGTCGAGGTAATCGACGCCCGCTTCAAGGCAGGCGTCCATGATCGGCAAGTCCTGATAGGGCAGCGCGAGGTTCACCACGAGGCCCGCGCCGGTCTTGCGGATCAGGTTGACCATTGCCGGGACTTCCTCGGCGTCGATTTCATAGGTCGCGATATCGCGCCCGCAGCGCTCCTTCACCGAAGCCGCGATCGCATCGCACTTGGACTTGGTGCGGCTGGCCAGGTGGATTTCGGGGAAGATTTCGGGATTGAACGCCATTTTGTGGACGCAGACCGAACTGACTCCGCCCGCACCGATAACGAGCACCGTGGTGGACTTGGCTGCCGACATGAGAGAAACCTTTCGTGCTTGGGTGCGAATCTTGCGCGCGCCTTAGAGCATTGCTCGGAAAAGTGGGAACCGGTTTTCGGATCACAGCAATGCGGCAACACATAACGCGAATGCGCGAGCGGGGACAAATGATCCCCGTTTCCTACAGACCGATGATGGGCCACCTTGCGCCGATGACCCGCCCGCCGCCCCGCCCCTGCCCCTGTGCCGCGATTGAGGCTTTGCACAGCGCGCGGTTTTCTGTTTCAGGACAGTGTCTCATGTGTCTCCAACAGACAGGTTTCAACGTCCATGGCTGAACGAATCCCCACTTCCCAAGGCGTGATCGCCGCGGCCGAAGCGGTTGCCGCGATCCTGCCGCCCACCCCGCTGCTGCCGTTCGAGATCGGCGGCGTGCAGGCATGGGTGAAGGCCGAGGTGCTGCAACCCATCGGCGCGTTCAAGATCAGGGGCGCGTGGTGGCGGCTGGTGAGCATGACCCCCGAAGAACGCGCCGGCGGCGTGGTGGCGGTCTCCTCGGGCAATCACGCGCAGGGCGTGGCCTGGGCGGCGCGGCGGCTGGGCATCAGAGCGACCATCGTCATGCCGCATGATGCGCCCGAGGTGAAGCTTGCCAACACCAAGGCGCTCGGGGCCGAAGTGGTACTCTACCAAAGGCCGGGCGAGGACCGCGACGAAGTGGCGGCGCAGCTGATCGCACAGCGCGGCGGCACGCTGGTCCACGCTTTCGGCGATCCGTGGGTGATCGAGGGGCAAGGCAGCGCCGCGATCGAGATCGCCGCGCAACTGGGGCGCGCGCCGTCGCGGATCATCGCCTGCTGCGGCGGTGGCGGGCTGGCGGCGGGGCTGGCGCTGGGCGCGCCGGACAGCGCCATACACCCGGTCGAGCCGGTCGGCTGGGACATGGTGGGCCAGGCGATGGCGGCGGGCGAACTGGTCCACGCCTCTCCACAAGCGCCCAGGACGATCTGCGACGCGCTGCAACCCAATGTCACCAAGCCGCTCAACCTCGCGCTGCTGAAAGGCCGCGCCGAACCCGGCGTGACCGTCACCGACGCAGAGGTGCGCGCCGCCCAGCGCTTTGCCTTCAACACCCTGCGCCTCGTGGTCGAACCCGGCGGTGCGGCGGCGCTGGCGGCGGCGCTGGCGGGCAAGGTGCCGGTGGACCCGGACACGGTGATCATGCTGACCGGCGGCAATGCCGATCCGGCCGCCTATGCGGCGACCATCGCCGCCAGCGACCAGTCTGTGGAAACCGTCACATAGCCGACACGTGCCGGCCATATGGCGACCTGACCATACCCAGCAGGACAGCGCAAACCATGGCGACACAGGCAAAGCGGATCATCGAGGATGCAGTGATCCGCAAGGATGCGGGGCTCGGCGACAAGCTGCTCGACAAGGCCTTCGCTCTGGCTTTCAAGGGGCTGGTCTACGCCCAGATCTGGGAAGACCCGGTGGTCGACATGGAGGGGCTTGCGATCCAGCCCGACAGCCGATTGATGTGCATCGCCAGCGGCAGCTGCAACGCGCTGTCCTATCTGACGGCGAACCCCGAAAGCGTGACGGCGGTCGATCTCAACCGTGCCCATGTGGCGCTGGGCAAGCTCAAGATCGCGGCGATCAAGCACCTTCCGGGCTACGAGCGCTTCCACCGCTTCTTCGCCCATGCCGATCACAAGGAGAATGCGGCAGTCTATCGCAGCATGATCGCGCCGCACCTCGATGCGACAAGCCGTGCTTACTGGGAGAAGCGCGACATCCGCGGGCGACGGCGCATCAGCTACTTCACGCGCGGCATCTACCGGCAGGGATTGCTGGGCAACTTCATCGGCCTGGCGCACCTGTTCGCGAAGCTTTACAGGATCGATCTGTCGAAGGTGCTCGCCGCCTCGACGCTGGAGGAACAGCGCGAGGTGTTCGAGCGCGAGCTGGCGCCGGTGTTCGAGAAGCGCTTCATCCGCTGGCTCACCGATCAGCCTGCCTCGCTGTTCGGCCTCGGCATTCCGCCCGCGCAGTTCGAACACCTTGCCGGCGACGAACGGATGGCCGAGGTGCTGCGGCGGCGGCTGGAGAAGCTCGCTTGCGACTTCGAAGTGAAGGACAACTACTTCGCATGGCAGGCTTTCGGGCGCGGTTATGACCGCTCCGAGGCCGCGCCGCTGCCGCCCTACCTCCAGCGCGCCAACTGGGAGGCGATGAAGGAGCGGGTGGAGCGCCTCGACGTGACGCGCGCCAACATGGTCGACTGGATCGGCGCGCGCGAGCCGCAGAGCATGGACCGCTTCGTGCTGCTCGATGCGCAGGACTGGATGAACAATGCCCAGCTCGACGACCTCTGGGCGAAGATCACCCGCGCCAGCCGGCCGGGCGCACGGGTGCTGTTCCGCACCGCCGCAGAGCCGAGCCTGCTGCCGGGCCGCCTCGACGAGAGCATCCTGTCGAAGTGGCGCTACCTCGACGAGGTCTCCGCCGATTGCACCCGCCGCGATCGCTCGTCGATCTATGGCGGCGTCCATGTCTACGAGCTGGCCTGATGGGGTCTGAAACCCTTGGCACCCCTCGCCCCTCGCACGCCGCGCTCATGGACGAGGTCTATCGCGGGCAGCGGCACATCTATGACCTGACGCGCAAATACTACCTGTTCGGGCGCGACACGCTGATCGCGGGACTGGCGGCGCAGCCGGGGATGCGGGTGCTCGAAGTGGCCTGCGGGACGGGCCGCAACCTTGCCAAGGTCGGCAAGGCATGGCCGGGCGTGCGCCTGTTCGGCCTCGATATCTCGGCGGAGATGCTCAAGAGCGCGCGCGCCGCGCTCGGCGATGAAGCGCGACTGGGCGAAGGCGATGCCTGTTGCTTCGATCCGCAAGCCCTGCTGGGCGAGCCGCAGTTCGAGCGGATCGTGCTGTCCTATTCGCTCTCGATGATCCCCGACTGGGAAAGCGCGCTGGATCATGCCGCGAGCCTGCTGGCGCCGGGGGGAGCCTTGCACATCGTCGATTTCGGCGACTTGGCCGGCTTGCCCTCGCCATTCTCGGCGCTGCTGCGCGGCTGGCTGGCGCGCTTCCATGTCGAACCGCGCAAGGCCCTGCCCGAAGCCGCCGCCCGCATCGCCGCCGCACGCGGGCTGACGCTGACCAGCCGGCGCGGGCCGCTGGGCTACTTCCAGCTGCACGTGCTCGCTGCACGATAGGTTGCAATTGACAATCGTTCGCTCGCCTCGCAGGTAGCTCTCTGAAGAGAGGCTTTCGAGAGGGGATCAATCGATGCAAGCGCAAATGCTCGCGCCCGCCGCCGTGCTGGTGGTGTGGACGCTCGTCGTGTTGTTGTGGATCATTCCGGCGCGTTTCGGAGCGGTGGCGAAGATCGCGGACAAGTCAGCGCTGCCCAACAAGCCCGGCGTGCGCGGCGCCGATCTCGAAGGGGTACTGCCCGACAAGGCCAACTGGCCCGCGCACAACTACGCCCATCTCGTCGAGCAACCGACGCTGTTCTACGTCACCGTGGTTATCCTTGCGCTGACCGGGCCGGGCGCGCTCGATGTGACGCTGGCCTGGGCCTATGTCGCCCTGCGGATCGTGCATTCGCTATGGCAGAACCTCGTCAACACCATCCCGGTCCGGTTCGGACTGTTCATCACCAGCACCATCGCGCTGGTCGTGCTCGCGGTGCGCGCGGTGATGGCGACAGTGCTGGCCGACCCGTCCGTGGTCGCGGCTTGAGGGGAGAGACACGATGATCGGAATGGATATCCTGCAACCGGTGGTCGCGCTGCTGGCGTGGACCATGGTGATGTGGCTGTGGATGTATGCCACCCGCATTCCGGCAATGAACGCCGTCGGGATCGACGCCAAGAACCTCGTCGGCGGCGAAGGCTCCAGCCTGCGCGGCCTGCTGCCCGACAAGGTCAGCTGGAAGGCCGATAACTACAATCATCTCCACGAAGCGCCGACGCTGTTCTACGCAGTTGCGATCGTGCTGGCGATCATCGGTCAGGGCGACGGGCTGAACACCACGCTGGCCTGGGCCTATACGGGACTGCGCATCGCGCACTCAATCGTGCAGGCGACGATCAACCGCGTGATCATCCGCTTCGCGCTGTTCGCGTGCTCGAGCCTGGTGCTGATGGCGCTGATCCTGCACGCTGCGCTGGCAGTGTTCTGAGGCGCTTTGCTCCCTCCCCGTTCGCAACGAATGGGGAGGGACTGGCAATCACTCCGCCGCTTCGGTTTCCTTGGCCGAGTGTGCGCGGGCGGCGAGGAAGCGCTCGCCGTCGAGCGCGGCCATGCAGCCCATGCCGGCCGCGGTCACCGCCTGACGGTAGACGTGATCGGTGACGTCACCGGCCGCGAACACGCCGGGGATGGCGGTCTTCGGCGTGCCGGGTTCGGTCAGCAGATAGCCGCTCTCGTCCACCGGCAGCTTGCCCTTGAACAGCTCGGTCGCCGGTGCATGGCCGATGGCGACAAAAGCGCCGTCGACTTCGATGATGGAAGCCTCGCCCGTCACCGTGTCGGTCAGCGCGAGGTGGTGTAGCATGCCGTTCTCGCCGCC
>CAZQOO010000120.1:0-8084 GCA_964594845.1 uncultured Porphyrobacter sp.
GACAGCCTTTGCGCACGCCTTCGGCGTCGCGGTCGAGGAGGTCGAGGAATACTGGCACGCCCTCGCCCCGCCCTATGCCGAACTGTTCGACTGGGCGACCGGCAACGCGCCCCCACCCGATCTCGACAATGTCCCGCGCTTCCGTCCCTTCATGCTCGCGCACCCGCTCGAGGACGGCGAAGTCGATCTTGCCGACTACGCCGCCGAATGGAAGTGGGACGGCATCCGCGTGCAACTGGTACGCGCCGGCGGTGCAACGCGGCTCTATTCGCGCTCGGGCGACGACATCTCGGCGACCTTCCCCGAATTGCTCGACGTGCTGCCAATGGACGCGGTGCTTGACGGGGAGCTGCTGGTGCGCGGCTCGGCACAGGGTGGAGAGGCCGGAGGCGCAGCGAGTTTCAATGCGCTCCAGCAACGACTCGGGCGAAAGACCGTATCGGGCAAGATGCTGCGCGAATACCCCGCCTTCGTGCGGCTCTATGACGTCTTGCTGCTGGAAGGGCGGGACTGGCGCGAGCACCCGTGGAAGTCGCGCCGCGCGACTCTGGAGGCGCTGATGGAGCGCCTGCCTGCGAGCCACTTCGATATTTCGGCGCTCGTCGAGGCGGCGGATTTCGCGCAGCTGGCCGCCATCCGCGACACTGCCCGCGACGAGGCGATCGAAGGGCTGATGCTCAAGCACCGCACAAGCCCCTATGTCGCGGGCCGCAAGGTCGGCCACTGGTTCAAGTGGAAGCGCGATCCGCTGCTGGTCGATTGCGTGCTGATGTATGCCCAGCGCGGGAGCGGCAAGCGGAGCAGCTTCTATTCCGATTACACCTTCGGCTGCTGGGCGGGCGATCCCGATGCGGGCGCCGAGCTGCTGCCGGTGGGCAAGGCCTATTCGGGCTTCACCGATACGGAATTGAAGCAACTCGACAAATTCGTGCGCCAGAACACCGTGAACAAGTTCGGCCCGGTGCGCGAGGTGAAGCGCGAGCTGGTGTTCGAGGTCGCGTTCGATTCGGTCCACACCTCCAAGCGCCACAAGTCCGGGCTCGCCATGCGCTTCCCCCGCATCCACCGCATCCGCTGGGACAAGCCCGCGCACGAGGCCGACCGGATCGAGGGGTTGCGGGCGTTGATAAAGGACTGAGCGCGGCCTACTTCTCCCGGACCAACGGGAGAAAACCATGTCCTACGCCACCGCCGCGCTTGCTACCTATGCCAACATACTCGGCACGCTCGATCACCTGGTCACCAAGGCGGAAAGCCACGACAGGGGCGAGGCGCTGCTGCAAGCGCGGCTCGCGGAAGACATGTTCCCGCTCCACACCCAGATCCGCTTCACCCTCGATCAGGTGGTAACCGCGCTCAAGCGGCTCGGGGCGGTGGAACTGGCCTTCGACAACAGCGACATCACCTCCTTCACCGACGCCCATGCCCGCATCGCCGGCGTGCGCGATCTGGTGGCCGGCACCGATCCCGCCAGCTGGCCGGCGAGCGACGATGTGGTGGAGTTCACCCTTCCCAACGGCATGGCTTTCGCGATGCAGGCGCATGAATATTGCCGCGACTGGGCCACGCCGCAGGTCTATTTCCACCTCATGGCCGCCTATGCGATCCTGCGCGCCGAAGGGCTGGCGGTCGGCAAGGCCGATTATGTCGGCTACATGATGAAGTATATCAAGCAGCCTGCTGACTGATGCACCGCTACGATCCCGCCCGCCAACGCCTCGCTCTCGGGCTGGCCGCGCTGGCGGGGCTGGTGGACGCGACGGGCTTCGTGGTCGCGGGCGGCTATTTCACCTCCTTCATGTCGGGCAATACCACGCGCATGGGTGTGGAACTGGTGGAGCGTCCGGCGCTTGCTCTGGCCCCTCTGGGATTGATCGCCTCCTTTCTCGCAGGCGTGATCGCCGGAGCGCTGACTGGCCGGCGCTTCCGCGGCTGCCACAAGCGGGTGCTGCTCGGCCTTGTCGCGGTGCTGCTCGGGAGCGGCGCGGCGTTGCTGGCTGCAGGCTTTCCGATCCCCTTTCTGGCCGCCTCGGCGATGGCGATGGGCTTCGCCAACAATGTCTTCTCGCGCGATGGCGAGGTGACGGTGGGCGTCACCTACATGACCGGCGCGCTGGTGCGGTTCGGACAAGGTCTGGCAGCAAGGCTGGCAGGCGAGCCGCTGCCCTCGACCCGCGGTTATGGGCTGTTGTGGAGCGCCCTCGCGGCCGGCGCAGCAACTGGCGGAGCCTTGTGCCTTGTGGCTCCGGCTTGGGCAGCGGGCGCAGGGCTGGTTGCCGCGCTGGCGCTGTGGGGCTTTGCCTTCTCGGTCGAGCGCTAGAGTTCCACCGCCAGCAGCTTCTGCCGCGAAGTCCCGCCGCGCAGCAGGCTCACCCGCGAGGGCGAAAGCCCGAGCGCCCGCGCCACCACCGCAATCACCGCCTCATTGGCCGCGCCCTTGTCGGCCGGGGCGCGGACCTTCACCAGCACCGCATCGCTGGCCAGCGCCACCGATTCCTCGCGCGCGCCGGGAGTCACCTTGACGGCAAGCCGCCCGCCTGCGTCGATCCGGGCGCGCAAGGCAGCGGGATCAGGAAGCGTCGGGCCGGGGCGCGCCATTACCCAAGCGCGGCGGCGACCGCCTCGGCGTGGTGCCTCGCGTTCTCGGCATAGTGCGCAACCCCGATACGCATTCCGGCGATAGCGGGTTCGGGCAAGTCGCGCAGCTTGGCCGCCGGGCGGCCCGCCCAGAGCTCGCGCTCGCCCATCACCTTGCGCTCGGTCAGCATCGCGCCCGCCGCCAGCATCGCGTCGGAGCCGATCACCGCCTTGTTCATCACGATCGCGCCAAGGCCCACGAAGCCGCGATCATGGATCGTGCAGCCATGCACCATCGCCATGTGGCCGATCAGCACGTCATCGCCGATCACCAGCGGGCAGCCGTCCGGATCACCGGGCCGCGGCGGGTCGCAATGGAGCACGCTCCCGTCCTGGACATTGGTGCGCTCGCCGATGCGGATGCTGAACACGTCGGCGCGCAGCACGCAATTGTACCAGATCGAGGAGCCCGCCCCGATCTCGACATCGCCGATGATGGTGCAGCCGGGCGCGATGAAAGCGCTTTCGTGGATCTTCGGCGTCTTGCCGTGGATCGGGATGATGTTGACGCCCGGTCTGTGAGTCATGATCTGTGCGCCTCCCATTGCGCTCTGGTGATCGCGTACTGGATGATCGGTTCGGGATCGGCCGGATCGGTGAAATCGAGATCCGCGCGCCGCTCCATCCCGAGCTTCTCCATCAGCCGCCAGCTGCCGACGTTGGGCGCGCAGGTCAAGGCGACGATATGCGGGGCGCCGATGACGCCAAAGCCCCAGTCCACCACAGCGCGCATCG
This sequence comes from uncultured Porphyrobacter sp., assembly GCA_964594845.1. GTDB lineage: Bacteria > Pseudomonadota > Alphaproteobacteria > Sphingomonadales > Sphingomonadaceae > Erythrobacter. Next base: position 3,373 of record CAZQOO010000120.1, read on the forward strand.
CCTCGTAGGCATAGCCCAGCCGCCAGCGATCCTCGCGCACCAGCCAGCCGATCTCGTGGTCGGCGGGATTGGGGGCAAGCGGGTGAGCGACATGGCGCAGCCCGCAATGGCCGACCATTGCGCCGGTTTCCCGCTCCTCCATGATCATGAAGCCGAAACCCTCGCGCTCAAAGCTGTCGCGCGCGGCCTGATGCTTGGCGGCGATCACTTCGCGCGGCTGCACTCCGCCCAGCCAGCGCATCACCGCAGGGGTGTTGAGCAGTTCCATATGCGGATCGAGGTCATCCGCGCCGATCTGGCGCAGGATCAGCCTGGGGGTGGTGAGGACGGTTGCCGTCATGCTGCCGTCCGCTCCCATGCCGGGCGGGTGATGCCGTGGACGATGATGCGCGGATTGGCGGGATCGAAATCGGGGCTGTCGAAGTCGAGGTCTTCGCGCCGCTCCATCCCCAGCCGGAGCATCAGTCCCCAGCTGGCGGTGTTGCCCTGCACGGTCAGAGCGATCACCTCGTCCGCCCCCCAGCGATCGAAGGCGAGCGCCAGCGATGCCGAGGCCGCCTCGCGGGCATAGCCTTTGCCCCAGGCATCCTCGCGCAGTCGCCAGCCGATCTCCATCATCCCCTGCGGCCCGCCCGCCTGGTTGGAGCGCTTGAGCCCGCAGAAGCCGAGCAGCGCAGCGTCGTCCCGCCGCTCCACCGCCCAGAAGGTGTGGCCGTGATCGGCGCGATAGCTTTCGACCCGCGCCCGCGCCGCAGCCTGCCCGGCCGCGTCCATCGCCCCGCCGAGCCAGCGCATGACAGAAGGCGTGTTGGTGACGCGCCAGAACTCCGCCCAGTCATCCTCGCGCCAGTCGCGCAAAATCAGGCGGGCGGTGTCGTGGCGGAACGCCCTTGCGGCCTCAGCCATTCAGCAGGCTGGCGACGTGGGCGGCGTGATAGGTCAGCACCCCGCTGCACCCGGCGCGCTTGAAGGCGATCAGCTTTTCCAGCACCAGCGCATCGCGGCTGCCGATCCCCGCGGCCTCGGCCGCCTCGATCATCGCGTATTCGCCGGACACCTGATAGGCGAAGACCGGCACGTCGAACCGCTGCTTCACGCGGTAGATAATGTCGAGATAGGCAAGGCCCGGCTTCACCATCACGCTGTCCGCGCCCTCGGCAATATCCAGCGCCACCTCGCGCATCGCCTCGTCGGCGTTGGCCGGGTCCATCTGGTAGGCCTTCTTGTCGCCCTTGAGCAGACCGCCAGAACCCACCGCATCGCGGAACGGGCCGTAGAAGGCGCTGGCATATTTGGCGGCATAGGACATGATCTGGACATTGGGATGCCCGTTCATCTCCAGCGCCATGCGGATCGCGTGGATGCGCCCGTCCATCATGTCGCTGGGCGCAATGATGTCCGCACCGGCATTGGCCTGATTGACCGCCTGATCGACCAGCACGGCGACCGTCTCGTCATTGATGACATAGCCGGTCTCGTCGATCAGCCCGTCCTGCCCATGGCTGGTATAGGGATCGAGCGCGACGTCGGTGAGCACGCCGATGTCGTTGCCGCAGGCGTCCTTGATCGCGCGGATCGCCTGGCACATCAGGTTGTCGGGGTTGTGCGCCTCGGCCCCGTCGTCGCTGCGCAGCTCCTGCGGGGTGTTGGGGAACAGCGCGATCACCGGAATGCCGAGATCGACCGCCTCCTTGGCGCGCGCGACGATCCCGTCGACCGACCAGCGCGAGACACCCGGAAGGGTCTTTATCGGCTCCTCCACGCCCTTTCCGGCGGTGACGAACAGCGGCCAGATCAGATCGGCGGGGGTCAGCACCGTCTCGCGGTGGAGTGCACGGCTCCAGCCGTGGGCACGGGTGCGGCGCAGGCGGGTGTTGGGATAGCTTCCGGTCATGGAGGCGAGACTTACGCGCAATTCCCGTCCGGCGACAAGCGCTCGTTAAAGCACGCTCGGCCCCGCGGCCCGGCGTGTCCCGTTGAGGGCCGTTTCCAGCTTCTCGATCTCGCGCTCGGGCTCCTTGACCTCGGTCGGCAGGGGTTCGAGATCCTTCAGCGCTGCGCCGACCTCGATTTCCTTGAGACGGATCAGCTGGCGGCGGAAGTCGATCAGCTCGGTGCCGGAAAGCTCGGCACGGGTCACGAAGGCCACCGTGGCCGGATTGATCACCCTGCCGCCGCGATACATCTCGTAATGGAGGTGCGGGCCGGTCGAAAGGCCGGAGGAGCCGACATAGCCGATCACCTGGCCACGCCGCACCTGCATTCCGGCGCTCACCGCCATCCGGCTCATATGGCAATAGCGCGTCGAAAGCCCGCCGCCATGCTCCAGCCGGACCGCGATGCCGCACCCGCCCGAGCGGCCGGCCGAGGTGACGCGTCCGTCGCTCACCGCGACAATCGGCGTGCCGTAGCGCGCCTTGAAGTCGATCCCGGCGTGCATCCGCCGGTAGCCGAGGATCGGGTGGCGGCGCATCCCGAAGTTCGAGGTGACCGCGCCGGGCACCGGCGCCAGCAGCCCGCGGCGCTGCTCGCCCACGCCCGAAGCCTCGTAGAACCGGCCATCGCGGCCCCAGCGCATCAGCTGAGTGCGTGGCTTGCCCGCCCGATCGACCCCGGCATAGAGCAATTGTCCGGCCTGCCGCTCGCCGGTGGCGGCGCGGCGATAGGCGAGAATGATGTCGAATTCGTCGGTCGCGCGGACTTCGCGGTCCATGTCGACCTGCGCATCGAGCGCCTTCAGGTATTCCTGCACCGCGCTTGCCGGCACGCCGGCCTGCCGCATCGAACGGTAAAGGCTGGAGCCGACCGTCCCGCGCACACGCAGCGGAGTCTCATCGACGCGGATCACGTTGCGCTTCAGCGCGAGCGGGCCGCTGGGGATGACGGGGGTGCCATCGGGATTGGTCTCGCCCACGCCCGGGCGGGTGAGTTCGAGTTCGAGATCGAACCGCGCGCGGAAGGCAAGGCTGTCTAGCGGGCGCGGTTCGCCCGGAGCGGGGCGGCGGCCGAGCAGCACGTCCATCTGCGTGCCGGGCTGGATTTCGCCAAGCGGCACTGCCTGCCCGACCAGCGCGGCGGCGCGATCAATATCGCCTGACGAGACCCCGGCGCGGCGGAGCATGGTGACGAAGCTGTCCCCCGGCGCAAGCGTGACGACCAGATCGATCTGCGGCCGCTCGGGCGCGCTCTTGAGGGGGATGACCTGCTCGGTCGGCCCCATGCGGCGCCCCGAATCCGCACCCAGCGCCAGAGGCATGATCATCTGGCTGCGCAGTTCGGACTGCACCTCCTCGTCCTGCGGCATCGCGGGACGCGCTTCGAGGGGAGTGAGATCGGGCCAGAACGCCAGCGCCACCGCGCCGAGGCCCAGCATCGTGCCCAGCCCGCGGAACCAGCGGCGGCTGCCGATTTCCTCGGCCAGATCAGGTGCAAGATCGAGGCTTGCAAACCAGCGCGAGGCGGAGAGCTTCCATTCGTCGTAGCGCTCGGCAAAGCCGGTGACGCGGGTCACCACCTTGCGTTTCGCCTTCTGTGCCTTGGTCGGCGGGGCGAGTTTCTTGGAATTGCGCAGATAGGGCAGCAGGTCGCGCGCGGTTTCGGGATCGATTGCCGCCGGCGCGTGGGCCATGGCGAGCTCCTGCGCGCGCCGCGCGGCGCCCTCCTCGGGGCCGTCCTCTGCCGGGGGCAGATCGTTCAGATTGCGCGCATGGTCCAACATCATTGCCCCGGGAACGGCACCCGTGTCGGGTTCAGCCGCTCCTGCCTTGTCGCATTTCTCTGCCCGATCAAAGTAAATCCGGCGTTAACCAGCGATCAATTGTGTCCCGGGTGCGATAAGGCGTTTCCCTTATGCGCCAGCAAGGCGCGGCAGCGCGCTTGCTCCGCCGCACCAAGCCTGACAGAACCGCTCCGCTGTGACCTGCCCCCCTCACCCCCGCCCGGCAGAGGCCGCGCATGTGCGCGCGGTGCTGGGGCCGACCAACACCGGCAAGACGCATCTGGCGATCGAGCGGATGTGCGGCCATTCGAGCGGCATGATGGGCTTTCCGCTGCGGCTGCTGGCGCGCGAGGTCTATGACCGGGTGCGGGCGATCAAAGGCGACAACCAGGTGGCCCTCATCACCGGCGAGGAGCGGATCGAGCCGCCGCAGGCGCGCTATTTCCTCTGCACCGCCGAAGCCATGCCGAGGACGGCAGGCGACCATGCCTTCGTCGCGCTGGACGAGGCACAGCTGGGTGCCGATCCCGAACGCGGGCACATCTTCACCGACCGGTTGCTGCACGCGCGCGGTCGGGAAGAAACGATGGTCCTCGGTTCGGCGACGCTCGAACCGATGGTCAAGGCGCTGATTCCCAAGGCGGAAGTGACCAGCCGGCCGCGCTTCTCGACGCTCAGCCATGCGGGCGTGTGCAAGCTCTCGCGCCTGCCCAAGCGTTCCGCCGTGGTCGCCTTCAGCGTCGAGCAGGTCTACGCCATGGCCGAGGCGCTGCGGCGCTTCCGTGGCGGGGCGGCGGTGGTGATGGGGGCGCTCTCACCCGAAACCCGCAACAAGCAGGTCGCGATGTTCCAGGCAGGCGAGGTCGATTACATCGTCGCCACCGATGCGATCGGCATGGGGCTGAACCTCGATCTCGATCACGTCGCCTTCGCCGCGCTCAGCAAGTTCGACGGCCGCCGGAAGCGCCGGCTCACCCCGTCGGAAATGGCGCAG
>CAZQOO010000121.1:0-964 GCA_964594845.1 uncultured Porphyrobacter sp.
CTGAAGGGGGCGGGCTGCACCACCATCGGGTTCTCCTCGATCCGGATCACCAGCTTGCCGTGGCTGACCGCGGCGGGCGACAGGCGCACTGCATCGTTGATCACCACTGTGCCGGTGCGGCTGTTGACGATCACCCGCGCAGCGACGGGGGCGGGAGTGACGGCGAGCATCTCGATCTCGGCCATCACTGCCGAACGCACGTCATTGCCCTGCGGCAGGGCGAGTTCGATGCTGACCCCGTCGGCGATGGTGGCGATCCCCGGATAGCGCGCGTTGATCGCATCGCGCACGCGCGCGGCGGTGAGGAAATCGGCTTCGTGGAGGTTGAAGCGCAAGGACGGCGACTGGTCGAATCCGGTCGCCACCGCGCGCTCGACCGTGGCCCCGTCGGCAATCCGGCCCACGGTGGCGACATTGACGCTGACCTGCGAGCCGTCGCGTCCGGTGACGCCGAGGCCGCCGACCGCGACATTGCCCTGCGCCATCGCATAGATCTGCCCGTCCGCACCATAGAGCGGGGTGAGGATCAGCGCTCCGCCGCGCAGGCTCAAGGCCTGCCCGAGGGTGGAGACGGTGATGTCGATCCGCTGCCCCGGCTTGGCAAAGGGCGGTAGTTCGGCGGTGACGATGACCGCGGCGGTATTGCGCAGGATCGGCGAGGCGCCGGGCGGCAACTGCAGCCCGAGCCGGCCCGAGACGCCCTTCATGGCCTCGGTCACATATTGCAGGTTGTTGTCGCCCGTGCCCTGCAAGCCCACGACCACGCCGTAGCCGGTCAGCTGGTTGGCGCGCAGGCCCTCGAACTGGCCGAGATCGCGGATGCGCTCGGCAGCGGCGGGGGCGGGGATCTGCCCGGCGATCAGCGCGATCAGCAGGTAGAGGATCGGGGCAAGGATGCGGATGCGGTTCATCGGCTTCGGCTCCCTCAGAACGGCGAGATCATGTTGAAGAAGCGGCTCAGCCA
>CAZQOO010000121.1:974-7962 GCA_964594845.1 uncultured Porphyrobacter sp.
ACGGCTCGCCTGCTGCACCGCGCCTTTCCCCGAATAGATGATCCGGGCATTGGCGACCTGCGAGGAGGCAAGGCGGTTGTCGGCGTCGATGTCGACCAGACGGATGCGTCCGGCGAACTGCACCCATTCATCGCCCTGGCTGAACATCATTTGCTTTTCTCCGACCACTTCGGCGGTGCCGTTGGGGTAGATCGCGGCGATGGTCACCGCGACGGCCCCGTTGAGGCGGCTTTGCTGCGCGGCATTGCCCCCACCACTGAACGTCCCTTCGGCGGCTGCTTTAAGGGCTTCGGGGTTGAGGAAATCGAGTGGCCCTGCGGCAGGCGGCGTGATCCCGAAGCTGCCCGAGCGGTTGGTGGCGCCTGCGGTGCTCTTTGTGGTGGTGGTCGCCTCGGTGAGGATGATCGTCACCATGTCGCCCAGCGCCCGCGCGCGGGTGCCGGTGACGAGACCGGAATAGCCCGTCCCCGCCTGGAAGATCGCGCCTGCGGTGGGGGTAGGGCTGATCGGCTGCATTGCTTGCGCGATCAGCGGATCGCCTGCGCCGGCCGCGACCAGCGGTGCACCGGGCGGAGGCGGAGCGGCAAAGCCGGCCTGCGGCCCGGCGCCGCCCAGCCCGCCGCACGCGGCGAGCCACAGCGGCGTGGCAAGGAGAAGGAGAATTCGACCCTGCATCATGTCCCTCACAGCGTCTGGTTGGCGTTGCGCAGCATCTCGTCGACCGCGCTCACCATCTTGGAATTGATCTCGTAGGCGCGCTGGGCCTCGATCATCTCGACCAGCTCCTCGACCACGTTGACGTTGGACTGTTCGAGCATCCCCTGGCGGATCTGCCCGCGCCCGTTCTCGCCCGCAAAGCCGAGTTCGGCCGGGCCCGAGGCGGCGGTCTCGACGAGGAAGTTGTCGCCGATCGCGCGCAGGCCCGCCGGATTGACGAAGCTTGCCACGGTCAACTGGCCGAGCAGCGTCGGCGCGGCATCGCCCGGGGTCAGCGCGCTCACCGTTCCGTCGGGCGCGATGGTGATCGACTGCGCGCCCGCAGGCACCTGCAAGGGCGGCTGCAAGGCATAGCCCTGCGAGGTGATCAGCGTGCCGTCGTTCGACAGGGTGAAGTTGCCCGCGCGGGTGAAGCCCACCTGTCCGCCCGGCGGCAGCTCGACCTGGAAATAGCCCGGGCCATCGAGCGCCAGATCGAGCGGGTTGGCGGTGTTGTTGAGCGTCCCCTGCGCCTCGATCCGGGTCGTGCCTTGCAGCTGCACGCCCGTGCCGAGGTTGAGGCCCACGGCAAAGGCGGTCTGTTCGGTCGACTGTTGCCCGGCGACGCGCTGCTCCTGATAGGCGAGCGTCGCAAAGTCGGCGCGGTCGCGCTTGAAGCCGGTGGTGCCGATATTGGCGAGGTTGTTGGCGATCACGCGCATCCGCGCATCCTGGGCCTCAAGGCCGGTGCGGGCGACGTGCAGGGCGGAGGTGGGCATGGTTCAGGCTCCCGTGGTCGGATCAGCGCAGCGTCATCAGGCTGCTGGAGGCTTCATCGAGATCGCCTGCGGTGGCGATGATCTTGGCGCGCTGTTCGAAGGCGCGCTGGGCCTCGATCATCTGCACCAGCGTGTCGGCGGTCTCGACGTTGGACATTTCGAGCGCCCCGGTGGCGAGGCGCGCGGTCGGATCGGGGGGCAGCACGCCGCCGTTTGGCACCTTCAGAAAGCTGTCGATCCCCTTGGCCAGCGGACTGCCTTCGGGATTGACCAGCCGCAGCTTGTCGATCGCCTCGGCCGGCGCATTGGGGGCGGCGGGATCGCGTGCCATGATCGTTCCGTCGGCGGCAATCGCGATGCTGAACCCGGGCGGCACCGTGATCGGCGTCCCGCCTTCGCCCAGCACCGCCAGCCCCTCGCCATTCTCGATCACGCCCGAGGCGGCAACGCGCAGATCGCCGCGGCGGGAATAGATCTCGCCCTGCCGGTCGGGCGACTGGAAGGCGAGCAGCGCCTTGCCCTCCAGTGCCACGTCCATCGGATTGCCGGTCGGCACCGCGCGGCCTGCGCTCATGTCCGCCCCGCGCACATTGCCGCGCGCCAAGGCGCGGGCCTCCAGCGAGCCGTCCTTGAGCGTGGCGGGGGTGACCGCGAAGATTTCCTGACGAAAGCCCGGAGTGCTGGCGTTGGCGAGGTTGTTCGCCGTTACCCGCTGCCGGTCCATCGCCGCGTTCATCGCGGTCATGGCGGTGTAGATCAGCCGGTCCATATGGGATTACTGCTGGCGCAGGTTGATGACGGTGGTGGAGATCTGCGTCGCGGTGTCGATCGCGCGGGCATTGGCCTGGAAGTTGCGTTGTGCGGTGAGCAGCGAGACCATCTCTTCGGCCAGATCGACGTTCGAGCGTTCGAGCGCGCCGCTGATCATCTCGCCATTGTTGCCGATGCCGGGGTTGCCGAAGATCGGCGGGCCGGAATCGCCCGAGGCCTGCCACTTGGTCTGGCCGATGGCGCGCAGGCCGCCGGTGGCGGCAAAGGTCGCCAGCGCGATCTGGCCGACCGGGGTGGAGGAGCCGTCGGCATAGGCCGCGCTGACGATGCCGCGGTTGTCGATGGTGACGTTGGCCAGCGCCGAGCCTGCGGGATTGGTAAGCGGCACGATCACGCTGGCCGGCACCGCCGAGGTCGGCACGCCCGCCGCATCGACCGGGAAGGCCTGCAGCCGGTTGCCGTTGGCATCCTGCAACTCGCCGGTGGCGCGCAGTTGGAAATTGCCGTTGCGGGTGAAGCTGAGATCGCCCGAGAAAGGGTTTTCCAGCGCGAAGAACCCGTCGCCATCGATGGCGATGTCGAGGCTGCGGCCGGTCTGTTCTAGCGGGCCGAGCGCGAAATCCTGCGTGATCGCCGAAACGGTCGCGCCGATCCCGGCGGTGCGGCGCGGATCGGTGGGCGCGCCGGTGGCGACGAGATCTGCGAACTGCGCCGAGCTTTTCTTGAAGCCGACGGTTTCGGCATTGGCGATGTTGTGCGCGATGACGCGCAGATCGGTCTCGGCATTGCGCAGACCGCTGAGGGACGTGAAGAACGACATGGTGGGGTGATCCTCTTGCTGGGGATGGGGTCAGGGCTGGACGGGAGCAGGCGGTGGCGGGAGCGCGGCTTGCGTTGCGGCTTCCTGGGCCGCGATCAGCCGGTCGAGCTTGGCGGAAATGGCTTCGAGCGTGGCCCCGCTCTCGGTGGTGGCGGCGAGCGCGGAGAACTGCGCCATCTGCGCCAGCATCGCTTCGTTGTCGGCCGGTTCGAGCGGGTCCTGGAAGGTCAGCTGGGTGGTCAGCAGCCGCAGGAAATCGCCGCCGTCGAGCGTGGCAAGCCCGCCGCCCGACAGGCGCGAGGGGGTATTGAGCCGGTCAAGCGTTGCCTGTGTGCCCGGGTTGATCGCGGTGTTTTCCATTATTGGCTCCTGAGAGTTTCGAGCATCAGCTGCTTGGCGGTCTGGAGCGCCTGCACCAGGTTCTGGTACTGGCGCGCGCTCTCCATGATCTCGACCATCTCGGCGGTCTCATCGACCGGGGCCTCGAACACGTTGCCTTCCGCGTCGGCGAGCGGGTGCGACGGGTCGTAGCGCTTGGTGGCCGCGGTCTCGGCGCGCACCAGCCCGCTCGAGGTGACCCCGGCCAGCCCCGAGGCGCGATCGAGCTCTACCGCGAACACCGCGCGGATCGGGCGATAGGCGCCTTCCTCGGTGGAGGAGACCGAACCGGCATTGGCAAGGTTCGAGGTCGCCGCGTTCATCCGCACCATCTGCGCGCTCATCGCGCGGGTGGTGAGGCTGAACAGCGTCATGGGTTCGCGCTGGGGCATGGTCATTCGCCCTTCAGCGCTCGGGTGATGGTGTTGACCTTGCCCTGCACGAAACTGAGCGTGGCCGAATAGGCGACCGCGTTCTCGGCGAAAGCGACCTGCTCGCGGTTCAGCTCCACCGTGTTGCCATCGAGCGAGGGCATGGTCGGCGCGCGCCACACCAGCCCCGCGCCGTCGCTTGCGGCCGTCGCACCGCCGCGCTGGCGGGCGAGCCGGGCATCGAGCGCGGCGTTGAAGTCGATGTCGCGCGCCTTGTAGCCGGGGGTCGCGGCATTGGCGATGTTCGAGGCGATCACGCCCATGCGCTGCGAGCGCAGGGTCAGCGCCGCGCCGTGGATACCGAAAAGTCTCTCGTTCATGCGGGTCTCCGCTGGTTGTCGCAGCGCTCCGGCCAGCAGGGGCGGGATGACTGCGCCGCCGGTTTTGCAGGAAGCGTGCCAGTTCGCCCGGCGCGAACTGCCGGCGGAGCGGGGGCGGGGCGCAGGCGGCAAAGGCTTGCCGCAGGTCTTGCCGCTCCACCGGCAAACCCCTGCCGAAACTACCTAGCTCCCGGCAGGCCGCTTAATCCGACCGCCTTGCGGACGTTCTGGCATGGCAAAGGCCGCATTTGCGAGGGGATCACGATGCCGACGACTACCAGCTCGCTGTTCGATCCGGGGGCGCTTACCATCGTGGTCTCGGGGACCGTGCTCGCGTGCGCGGCGCGCTGCGGCTGGCGCGATTTCGGCGCGGCGCTGCGCGAGGCGGGCGGACTGCTGAAACCCGCCTTCGACGAAGAAGCCAACCGCAAGGCGCTGGCCCAGGCGATCACCGCCATCCGCCGCGACGGAGCCCACCGCGCCAACCCGGCCCTGCCGCCCGACCGCGCGCTCGGGCTGATGCTGGAGACCTATCTGCGCCACGGCTCGCTCGAGGCCGTGGGCCGCACCCGCCGGGCCGAACGGGCGCTGGACGAGGCACGGCGGGTTTCGGCAGCGCAGGTGTTCGTCTGGGCGGGAGAGCTTGCGCCGGTGTTCGGGCTGATCGGCACGCTCTACGGCTTCACCCAGCTCGCTCCGGCGAGCGGGGCAGGGGCGATCGCGGCGACCATGATGGCGATCGCCACCGCCGTGCTCTCGACCCTTTACGGCGCACTGCTGGCCCATCTGCTGTGCCATCCGCTGGCCGGCGCTATCGAGCGCCGTGGACTGTCGCGCGAACACAGCCGCGAGGCGCTGGCCGACTGGTTTGCCGAACAGATCGCCGCGCCGACACCGCCCTTGCGTGATGCCCGCGCGCATCTGCGCGGTGTCGCATGAGCGCGGTGCAGCAGGTGCGGCATGGCGGCGGCAGCGGGGGGAGCAGCTGGCAGCTGATTCTGGCCGATCTGGCGCTGATCCTGTTTCTTGTCACGCTCACCGCACTGCCTCAGGGCGAAACCGGTATCGGTCCGGGGCTGGCCGGTCGCGTGGCCGGCTCGGCTGCCGCAAGGGCGCAGACGCACTCTCCATCGCCACCGGCCGAGGTCGCTGCGGCGCAGGCGCTGTACCGCCCCGTGGCAGGCGGGCCGAGCCTTGGCGAATGGCTCGCCGGCCAGCCGCACGATCCGCGCGCGACGCTCACGGTGTTTGCATTTCATCCGGCAGGCGGCGAGGCAGCGGCTTGGCAAGCCGCGCGCCGCCTCGCGGCATCGGCACAGGACAGCGGGGTGCCAGTGCGCATCATCATCAGCGGTGGCAGCGCGGCCGATCTCTATGCCAGCCTCGCCTATGATTCGGCTGTGGGCGGGGCTGGCCGCTAACCCACCATCACCTGGTTGCGGCCTTCCTGCTTGGCCCGGTAGAGCGCGGCATCCGCGCGGGCGAGGGCACTGCGGGTGTCGGAATCCTCGGTCACTTCGGCCACCCCGCCCGAAAAGGTCACCCGTCCGAACGGCTTGCCCGTCTCGCGGTTCATCAGCTGGCGTGCGGCCTGGGCGCGGCGGATCGCATCGAGCTTCAGCCGCGCCGCTTCCTTGTTCATCCCGTAGAACAGCAGCACGAATTCCTCGCCCCCGTGACGCGCGACGAAGCAGGCATCGCCCGCGTGCTCGTTGAGCGTTGCTGCGACCGCGCACAGCACCCGGTCGCCCGCCTCGTGGCCATGGGTGTCGTTGATCAGCTTGAAGCGGTCGACATCGCAGAAGGCGAGGCTCAGCACCTCGCCCTTGGCCCGCGCCTCGATCGAGGCCGAGACCAGGCGGCGTTCGAAGGCGCGGCGGTTGGGCAGGCCGGTGAGGTGATCGACATCGGCCTCCATCCGCGCCTTGGCGAGGTTTTCGCGCAGGCGCTCGGTCTCCTCCTGGCTGCGCGCCATGGCGGTCTCGACCTGTTCGATCCGCGCCAGCATCGCGCGCGAGAGATCGAGCACCTGCACCAGCTCGCCTGCGGCCGCCGGCGGCAGATCGGCCTCGGCAATCGCCTCGATCTGCGCCCCCAATGCGCCGCGATGGTCACTGGTCTCGCTCTGCGCCGAACGTGCCGTCTGGGCAAAGCGCATCAGCGAATATTCCAGCTTGTCCATCAGCGCTTCCAGCTCGGCGATGCGCGAATGGTTGTCGGGATCGAGCCGCCCGAGCGTATCGAGCCAGCGCTGGTCGATCGGCTCGCCGGCGATCTCGCGCGCAGTGAAGGCCTGCGCCAGTTCCGGGTGCGACCCCGACAATCCCCCGCAGATGGTAGCGAGATTGCTGGCGGTCACGGCGAGATCATGGGTCTCCACGAATTCCGCGATCCGTTCCAGCAGTGCGCGGCGCGCCTCCTCGGCACGGCTGGTGGCGGGCGCAGCGCGCTCGGGTTCGGCGGCGCTTTCGGCAAAGCGGGCGGGACGGGCGAGGAAGCGGGAAGCGAAGGACATGGCGAACCCCTGTTGCAGGCTTGTGATGATCGCCGTCGCCCTAACGCAGATCATGCTTAAGCCGGGCCACGCCGCGCCCCCGTTAAAGCACGTAGGCGATGCGGCATGGCGCTTGGCATGGCCCTTGCTCGGCCGTGACCCGTTTCCCTGGTGCAACACAGGAGCACATTGATGGACATCACCACATCCTCGTCGGACGGCTGGCGGCTCGCCCCGCTGGCGCTGACCATGCTGCTGCCGCTGTGCGATAGCCCGGCGCAAGCGAGCGGCTATACCGA
>CAZQOO010000122.1:0-5540 GCA_964594845.1 uncultured Porphyrobacter sp.
AGAACTGGACCGAAATCCGTCGCTTCATGTGGAACTATGTCGGCATCGTGCGCACCACCAAGCGGCTGGAGCGCGCGGCAAGCCGCATCGAATTGCTCAAGCGCGAGGTCGAGGATTACTACGGCGCCTTCCGGGTGACGACCGACCTGATCGAGCTGCGCAACCTGCTGCAATCAGCGGAGCTGATCGTGCAGTCAGCGCTCCGCCGGAAGGAGAGCCGGGGGCTGCACTACACGCTCGATTACCCCGAGCTGGCGGACGAGGCCAAGGATACGGTGCTGGTGCCGTGAGGCAATTGGCTTTGTCTAAGTCATGTGTGTCTTCAATATAGACTTCGGCGGCATTGACGTTGCACCCGATCCATCATTGGCAAACCGGAGGCCTGGAAGGATCGATAGTGCTGTGAAGCAAATTGTCCTTGCGCCTGGATAAACATAAGTCACACCGAGTAGGATGTTCGGGATGCTTTTATTTGACCATAGCCCATCATCTCCAACTCCCTCCAAATCTATAAATTGATCTCTAATTTCTTGATAAACCGTTTGATTTGGAAGAACAGTTTGGGAAGAAAATTTAGAAAATCGAGCAACTTCACGAATAAAGCGAGCGAAGTCAATAACTCCATTGGCCCCGGTTCTCTCTAGCTCTGCACCCGACGAAACCGCCAGCGCTGGCATGTTTCCATGGTTCGTGACCTTTAGCCCATACGTGAGCCGGTATCGTCCATCTTCATCATATTTCATTGGACCGAATTGGACAATGGAGATCGAGAGCCACGCTCTATTTCCAAGCTCTGTGAGACGATTTTGGGCTTCCATCGCTTTTGTTGCACTTCGGGTATCGTCAAGAGCCTGAAGCGTGGCCTCCAATGTACCTTTGACGAACCAAACACCAAGCAAACCGACACAAACCGAAGCCCCCGTGAAGAGCGTCATCCAGAACGCCCATTTCGCCATATCTTGTTGGGCGAACAGGTCTTGCCGTTCGATTGCGCTTACGTGAGCTTTTTCCAGTGCTTCTGTGATGCAGCGAATGCTGTCTGCGTCCCCAGTTTGCGGACAAGCGGCTAGATTTTGCTTCTTTTCCAGATCGTAGTGCGCCTGCATCGTAACGTGCTCACGCCCCTCAGCTGTCCCTTGTGCAGCGCCGATGGCAAAGAAGCAAAGAACCGCGCCGAAAAGAGCAAAGGCTCCAAAGAGCAAAGCTACTGGGTGTTCTTTCTCGCGCTTCATTTGGCTCAGGTTCATATGCCCGAGATTAACGCGCTGCAACGAGTTATCAGATCATGCCGGGGTCACAATCCATGAAGAAAATTTTGCTTTCTGTTGGACTTGCCGCCGTCGCGATAACCCCCCTCACAGCCCAAGACTCCGCCCCCCCCGAATCCGAGAACGCCATCGTCGTCACCGCGCAGCGTTCCGGCGCGCCGATGTGGACCATCGATACGCCCTCCGGCACGATCATCCTCGTCGGCGAGATCCGGGCGATCCCCAAGACCACCCCGTGGCAGCCCGACCGCCTCAAGGAGGCGACCGCCGAGGCCGACCGCGTGATCCTCGGCGCGCGGCCCAAGATTTCGCCGGGCGATATCTTCCGCATCATGTTCTCGGGCAGCAAGTTCACCAAGCTGCCGGACAAGACCGTCGCCAGCGACTATCTCGCGCCCGACCAATGGGCGCGGCTCGAAAGGCTCGGCACCGCGCACGAGGAGGACTACGGCCGCCAGTCCTTCCTCCTCACCGCGTTCCAGATGCTGCGCAAGGAGTTGCGCTTCAACCGCGACACCGCCGACGATGCCTCCGACGTGGTCAAGGACGCCGCCGAGAAGGCCGATGTCCCCATCACCCGCGCCGCCACCCTGCGCGGCGAGGACATCATCGATAACCTCGCCGAGGCCGAGCCGCAGGTCCACATCCCCTGCCTCAATGCCGCGATGGATGCGGTCGAGGCCGGCCCCGACATCGTCGAACAGCGCGGCGCGGACTGGCGGCGCTACGATATCCCCGCCGTGATGGCGAACCCGCTGGAGACCGCGCTGGGCCGCTGCTGGCCCTGGGCGGACGAGACTTTGGGCAGCGAACTCAGGACCATCTGGGTCGAACGCATTGCCGAAGCCAGCAGCGCCAGGGGCACGACGTTGGCAGTCGTGCCCTTGCGGGTGTTGGCGGAACGCGGCGGGGTGCTTGACCAATTGGACGGACGCGGCTTCGATATCGCCGGACCCGCGTGGAAATGACCGGCGTGGGCCTGAGAGGATCAGCGCAACCATGCCCACCATCACCACGCCCACCACCGGCATCGAAATTTTCTACGAGGATCACGGCGACCCTTCGCATGACGTGATCCTGCTGGTGATGGGCCTCGGCGCGCAGCTGACGCTATGGCCGGACGAGCTGGTCGAGACGCTGGTGGGCGAGGGCTTCCGCGTGATCCGCTACGACAACCGCGACATCGGTCTCAGCCAGAAGATGGAAGGCGCCCGCGCCCCCTCGCTGCCGATCCAGATCCTGCGCAAGAAGATCGGCTTTCCGGCGCGCGTGCCCTATACCCTCACCGACATGGCGCATGACGGGATCGGCGTGCTCGACGCGCTTGGCATCGGGCAGGCGCATGTGGTCGGCGCCTCGATGGGGGGCATGATCGTCCAGCTGATGGCGGTGCATTTCCCCGAGCGGCTGATGAGCATGACCTCGATCATGTCGACCACCGGCAACCCCAAGCTGCCCCCGGCGGAAAAGCACGCGATGGAGGCGCTGATCGCGCCGATCACGAGCATGGAGGAGGAAAGCCTCGTCGCCCACGGGCTCAACATCGCCAAGAACATCGGCAGCCCGGGCTTCCCTTTCGATCCCGAAGCCCAGCGCGAGCGGGTGCTGCGCAATGTCCGCCGCTCGGTCTATCCCGCCGGCCCGCAGCGCCAGCTGGCCGCGATCATCGACGACGGCTGCCGCCGCGCGCGCCTCGCCAAGGTGCGCACCCCGACGCTGGTGCTGCACGGCGAGGATGATCCGCTGGTGAAGCTGGAAGCGGGCGAGGATACCGCGCGGCACATCTCCGGCGCGCGGCTGGTGACGATCCCCGGCTGGGGCCACGACATTCCGCAGCCGCTGATCCCGCGGGTCGCGAGCGAAATCGTCGCCCACGCACGCGGGGGTTAAAGCCCGAAGCTGCCCTTCAGCCCGTCGATCACATATTGCGCGGCGAGCGCGGCCAGCAGCACGCCGAGCAGGCGGGTGATCACCGCTTCGACCTTGTCGCCGAGCAGCCGGATCAGCGGTCCGGCGGCAACCAGCGCGGCGGCGGTGATGACCAGCACGGCGGCAAGAGCGGCGAGCACTTCGAGCGATTCCGACAGGCCGTTGGCCTCGTTCATCAGCAGCATCACCGCCGCGATCGCGCCCGGCCCGGCGAGCATCGGCATCGCCATCGGGAACACCGAGACATCCTCGATCTCCGGGGTGGCCGCCACCTTGCCGGCGCGTTCCTCGCGGCGCTGGGTGCGCTTTTCGAACACCATGTCGAAGGCGATGGCGAACAGCATCAGCCCGCCCGCGATGCGGAAGGAATTGAGCTCGATATGCAGCGCGCCCAGCAGTTCCTGCCCGAACAGCGCGAAGATCAAGAGGATGATCGAGGCGATCAACGTCGCCCTCAAAGCCATGTTGCGCGCCTGCGCGGCGCTCGCACCCTTGGTCAGCCCGGCATAGATCGGCGCGCAGCCGGGCGGGTCGATCACCACGAAGAAGGTGACGAAGGCCGAGAGGAACAGTTCGGTCAGCACGATCATTCGGCCCCTGTCGGCACGAGGCTCTGCTCGAAGGCGGTCAGCCAGCGGCCCTCGTAGAAATACTCGGCCTTGGCATAGCGCGTGCCGTCGGCGCGGTGTTCCCAGCGCCAGCGCAGCGTGCCGTCGCGCGACAGGCGGGCGTCGGTCTTGCCGTCCTCGCCCACCGGGATTGCAGGCGGCGGCGGGATTTCGCTCCCGCCACGCGGGCAGGAGGCGACCATGCCGAGCACCGAATCCATCGCGGTGACGACGATCCCGCCCTCGCCCTCGACCGGCTTGCGCGGGGGCGGCTGTGGCACGTCATCGCCGCCGGCATCGAAGACATAGCGGTATTCGCCCGAGGACTGGCGTTCCCACACGGTGACGAAATTGCCGACCTTGCCTTCGGGATCGCGGTAGCGGCCCTGGCTGACGGCGAGCGCCCCGTCGCAGCTGATCACCACCGCGCGCGGCTCCCACTGCACGGCCTGCGGCGGATCGGTCTGGGTGGCGAGCCAGGGTTCGATCGGGAAGGGGCCATTGGCCCCGTGCAGCAGCGCGCCGGGGGCGGCGAACTGCTTGAAGGCGGTCCACTGGCCCTGCTCGCGCGCGGCGCGGGCAAAGGCGATTTCGACGGCGACGATGGTGCTTGGCTGGGCCGCGCCCGGAGCGCCGGCCAGCACACGGTTGATCACCGCAGCCGGCGGCCCCTTGGGGCGTTGGCTGGCGCAGGCGGTCAGCGCCAGCGGGATGGCAGCAATCAGGGCGCAAGCAAAGAGCCGCATGTAACTCTCCGTTCGGGCTGAGCTTGTCGAAGCCCTGCACGTCTTTGAGAAAAGGCTTTGAAGGAAAGACCGCCCTTCGACAAGCTCAGGGCGAACGGATGTTTGGTTAGAGCCCCTCCGGCGGGGGCATTCCGGCGTGGTGGTGCGCGGCGACCAGCGTGTTGCGCAGCAGCACCGCGATGGTCATCGGCCCGACCCCGCCCGGCACCGGGGTGATCGCGCCTGCGACCTCCAGCGCCTCGGCAAAGGCGACATCGCCCACGAGACGGCCCTTGGCGCTGCCTTCCTCGGGAGGCAGGCGGTTGATGCCGACGTCGATCACGGTCGCCCCCGGCTTGATCCAGTCGCCGCGCACCAGCTCCGGCCGGCCCACGGCGGCTACCACGATATCGGCGCGGCGCACCACCTCGGCGAGGTTCTTCGTCCGGCTGTGAGCGATGGTGACCGTGGCGTTGGCATCGGTGAGCAGCTGCGCCATCGGCTTGCCGACGATGTTGGAGCGGCCGATCACCACCGCCTCCAGCCCCGACAGGTCGCCCAGCCGGTCCTTCAGCAGCATGATGCACCCCAATGGCGTGCAGGGGACGAAGCCCGTCTGGCCCACCGCAAGGCGCCCGGCGTTGATCACATGGAACCCGTCGACGTCCTTGTCGGGGTTGATCGCGGCGATGATCGCCTGCTCGTCAAGCTGGCCGGGGAGCGGCAGCTGGACGAGAATGCCGTCGACCGCCTCGTCCTGATTGAGCCGCTCGATCAGCGAAAGCAGCGCGGCTTCGCTGGTGTCGGCGGGCAGGCGGTGTTCGAAGCTCGCCATGCCGGCGGCCGCGCAGGCCTTGCCCTTGGCCCCGACATAGACCTGGCTGGCCGGATCCTCGCCCACCAGCACCACGGCAAGGCCGGGGCGGCGTCCAGCCTGATGCGCGAAGGCGGCGGCGTGCTCACCCACCCGCGCACGCAGGCCCTCGGCAAAGGCCTTGCCGTCGATCAGT
>CAZQOO010000122.1:5640-7956 GCA_964594845.1 uncultured Porphyrobacter sp.
CATTGCGATCCGTTTCCGTTGCGATGGTGTCGGCGGCGCCTGACACCCAGTGGGGTCCCTTGGAGGCGTATTAGCGTGTTAATACGCCTCGCGCCACACCTCAGTTCCGCAAGATTATCCCGCGCGCACCAGGGTGCCCGCGCCGCGCGCGGTGAAGAATTCGAGCAGCATCGCATGGCCGACCCGCCCGTCAAGCACCACCGCCGCCTCGCAGCCGGATTCGACCGCGCTGACGCAGGTTTCGAGCTTGGGCACCATGCCGCCGCGGATCACGCCGTCCGCGCGCAGCTGCGCGATGTCGGCGGGGGTGAGGTCGGTCAGCAACTCGCCGTCGGCGCCGAGCACGCCGGGCACATCGGTCAGCAGGAACAGCCTTGCCGCCCCCAGCGCCGCCGCGATTGCGCCCGCCATGGTGTCGGCGTTGATGTTGTAGGTCGCCCCGTCCTCGCCGGGGGCGATCGGCGCGATCACGGGGATCATGCCGGCTGCCACCATGGTGTCGATCACCGTGGTGTCGACCGCTGCCGGCTCGCCCACGAAACCGAGATCAACCACCTGTTCGATGTTGCTGTCGGGATCGCGGGTGGTGCGGGAGACCTTGCGCGCCGTCACCAGTCCGCCGTCCTTGCCGGAAATGCCGATCGCCTTGCCGCCGGCCGCCGCGAGCCAGCCGACCAGTTCCTTGTTGATCGCACCCGAGAGCACCATCTCGGCGACCTTCGCAGTGGCCTCGTCGGTCACGCGAAGGCCATCGACGAAGGTGCTCTCCACGCCCAGGCGCTTGAGCATCTGGCCGATCTGCGGGCCGCCGCCATGCACCACCACCGGATTGATGCCGACCGCCTTGAGGAGAACGATATCCTCGGCAAAGTCGCGCGCCGCATCCGGATCGCCCATCGCGTGGCCGCCATACTTCACCACGAAGGTGCGCCCGGCGTAGCGCTGGAAATAGGGCAGCGCCTCGATCAGCACTTCGGCTTTCGAGAGATCGGGGAGGGGGCCGCTGGGGGCGGAGAGCTTGGTATCGTTCACAGGCGTCGGTTCCCTTGCCCGTCGGGCAGATGGCACGCCTGCGCCCCTAGCGGCTTCCCCGCACAGTGCAAGGCGGCTTGGCAATGGGTGTTCGACACGATTAGATTTTTCAGAGACTTGGTGTTATAGCGTCGGTGAAAGAGGTCGCCATGTCAGATGATACCCCTGTAACCGATACCCCCGAAAACGGTCGCCGCAAGGGTGACCGCCGCCAGAGCCAGCAGCCCTTCGAGGGGCCGGACCGCCGCAAGGGCGAGCGCCGCTCGGGCGAGGATCGCCGCACCACCCCCCGCAGCTGACCGCGTCCCGCGTCAGGGGCGGCGCAGCGTCCGGGCGACGGGTTGCGGACGGCGCATCGCCTCATGCACCGTCCGCGCAAGCCCATCAGCATGGGCCCTGCCGTCGTCATGCGGAGGCGGTGCGTTCCTGCTCCTGTTCGATCATCGCCGCGACTTCGTCGAGCAGATGCAGCCGCTCGCGCTTCAATGCCTCCACCCGTTCGTCGCTCGCCGCTTCGATCTCGGCCGCGATGCGGTGGATTTCGCGGTTCACCTCGTGGTGCCGGTCGGCCAGCTTGACGAAATGCGGGCTGGTGAGCTTGAGCCGGTGCAGCACCTCGGCATCGTGCGGAAACTCGTCGTGCAGCTCGTGCGGGGTATGTGCGGACATGGTGTTCTCCCTTGGTGTGTGCAGCCAGCCTAGAGCCGCGGCCCGCCTCCGTATTTGAGCGGAGTCAAATTCAGGGAACCTTCAGACAGTCTCGGTGATTCCTGTGGCGGGATCTGCCGATGAACATCACCTTTTCTTCCTGCCTCACGCGCCGGATGGCGTTCGCCTTGCTGCTGCTGGCGCTCTTGCCGCTGTCCGCCCCCGCCGCCGCGGCCGCACAGGACAGCGAGCGCGCGCTGTTCCCGCTGTGCGAGGGCGGACGCCGGGTGACCTGCGTGGTGGACGGCGACACCATCTGGTACCGCGGCCTCAAGATCCGCATTGCCGACATCGACACGCCCGAGGTCGCCCGGCCCGGCTGCCCGCGCGAGGCGGCGCTGGGCCGGCAGGCGACCGCGCGGCTGCGCCAGCTGCTCAACGCCGGCGCCTTCAGCCTCCAGCCCCTCCCCGACGGGCGCAGCCAGGACCGCTTCGGCCGCGCCCTGCGGCTCGTCACCCGCAACGGCGAGAGCATCGGCCAGGTGCTGGTGCGCGAGGGCCTTGCCGAGCGCTGGGGCGGCCCCCGCCGCGAATGGTGCGGGCCGAGGTGAAGTTGACGAAGTTGACACCGTGTCA
>CAZQOO010000123.1:0-6799 GCA_964594845.1 uncultured Porphyrobacter sp.
AACAGCACCGAGGACGTGCCCGCGGAGGCGGGCACGCAACTCAAATCAAGTCCCGCGCGTATCCCCGTAAAGGTGGATGTGCAGCCGGTCGCTCATGCGGAAGCCGTGCTTCAGGCACAGCTCCGACAGCCATTCCTGCCGCGCCCGCAAGGTGGCGCTGTCGGTGCCTTCGGGCATCAGGAACACCTGCCCGGGGCGGAAGCGGTAGCGCTGCTGGAGGGCGAGCACCTCGTCCACATCCTCCGGCGAAGCGACCACGAACTTGAGGAAAGCGCGCGGCTCGCTTGCCCATGCGTCGAGCCGTTCGGGCAGCAGCGCCAGATCGGCCGGGTTGCCGCTATGCGCGAGCTTGGGGCTGACATTGTACTGATCGACCCGCACATCGAGCCGCGCCGGCGGGGCGACGGTGCCATTGGTCTCGATCTCGACGCTGATGTCGGGCAGCGCGGCCAGCATCTCGGCCAGCGCGCCCGCCTGCAACAGCGGCTCGCCCCCGGTGATGACGAGGCGCTGCTGGCCCAGCGCCGCAATCCGCCCTGCCGCCTCGGCAGGCGACAGCGTGACCTGATTGGCCTTGCGGTCGAATGCGATGCCATCGCGGTGGGGCCGGTTGTCGCCATCGAAGCGCCAGGTATAGGCCGTGTCGCACCAGGTGCAGGCAAGGTTGCAGCGCGACAGGCGCACGAAGGCAACCGGCACTCCCATGCTCGGCCCTTCGCCCTGCAACGAGGCGAAGATCTCGGGCGCGCCGCTATCGTCGGTGGCAAGGACAAGGTTCATGCGCAACAATATTTCAAAGTTGACAAAGTTGACACCGTGTCAACTTTGGCAGATCGTAAAAAATCGTTTATAATCATAGTTATATATCCCAATGCCCGATGTGGACGGACAGCGGGTGTGCGGGAGAAAGCAGGGGCTGCGGCGGTGATCATCGCCCGGCCTATGCCACGAATCGAGCCGGTAGGAAATTTCCCGCGCAAGGCACGCGGCGACGGGCGGGCAAACCAAGTGAATTCCCTGCAGATTGTCCATTACGAGACAATTCTCGCCATGGCACCATGATAGCCTACGGGTGCGGCGAGGGGTGACACGGGGTCTCCCGCCGCATCAGGGGGTTACATCATGCGCATTCTGCACCTTGCCGCCGGCGCGCTGCTGCTGTCGGCCAGCACCACGGCGCTCGCCCAGACCGCCGACCGGATCTGGACCGGCGGGCCGATCCTCACCATGGAAGACGATGCCATGCGCGCCGAGGCGATTGCCGAGGATGACGGCAAGATCATCGCGGTCGGCACCCGCGAGGAGGTGATGAAGCTCAAGGGGCGCGGCACGCAGGTGATCGATCTCAAGGGCCGCACCCTGCTGCCCGGCTTCGTCGATGCCCACGGGCACGTGTTCATCGGCGGGTTGCAGGCGCTGGCGGCCAACATGCTCGCCGCACCCGACGGCGATGTGACCGACATCCCGGCGATGATCCGGACGCTCAAGGAATGGCAGGCCGCCAACCCGGACGTTGTCGCCAAGGGCAAGATGATCATCGGCTTCGGCTATGACAATGCCACGCTCGCCGAACAGCGCCATCCGACCAAGGAGGAGCTCGATCAGGTCTCGACCGAATACCCGGTGCTGGTGATCCACCAGTCGGCGCATATCGGCACGGCCAATTCGAAAATGCTCGAACTGATGGGCATCACCGCCGACAGCAAGGACCCCGAAGGCGGGGTGATCCAGCGCAAGCCCGGCACCACCGAACCCAACGGCACGCTGGAGGAGACCGCCTTCTTCGCCGCGATCCCGATGGTGCTCAAGAATGCCGGGCCGGAGGGGCTCAAGACCTTCGTGCGTGAAGGCTCCAAGCTCTGGGCGCGGTTCGGCTACACCACCGCGCAGGAAGGGCGCGCGATTCCGAATGTCGCCAACGTGATCCGCGAAGTCGGCGCGGAAGGCGGGCTGGCGATCGACGTCGCGGTCTATCCCGACGTGCTGGTCGACCGCGACTACATCAAGGCCAACCAGAGCGAGGCCTACGCCGGCCGCGTCCGCATCGCCGGGGCCAAGCTCACCATCGACGGCAGCCCGCAGGGCTTCACCGCCTGGCGCGACAAGCCCTATCACGATCCGGTCGGCAACTATCCCGAGGGCTATTCGGGCTATGCCGCGGCCAATGCCGAGCAGGTGTTCGACGCGGTGCAATGGGCGGCCGAGAACGATATCCAGCTGCTCACCCACTCCAATGGCGAGCGCGCGTCCGATCTGCTGATCGCGGCGCTGGCGGGGGCGCAGGCGCGCTTCCCCGCGATGAAAGCCCGGCGCCCGGTGCTGATCCACGGCCAGTTCCTGCGCGAGGACCAGATGGACAGCTTCAAGGCGCTGGGCGTGATCCCCTCGCTGTTCCCGATGCACACCTTCTACTGGGGCGACTGGCATCTCGAACACACCGTCGGGCCGGAGGAAGGGCAGAACATCTCGCCCACCGGCTGGGCGCTGGCGCGCGGGATGATCTTCACCAGCCACCACGATGCGCCGGTGGCCTTCCCGGATTCGATGCGGGTGCTCGATGCCACGGTCACCCGCCGCAGCCGCGGCAAGCAGGTGGTGGTCGGCCCCGACCAGCGGGTGGACGTGATCACCGCGCTGAAGGCGATGACGATCTGGCCCGCCTACCAGCATTTCGAGGAAGACCGCAAAGGCTCGCTCAAGGTCGGCAAGCTGGCCGATTTCGTGATCCTCTCGGGCGATCCGACCGCGGTCGATCCCGAGACGCTCGACAGCCTGAAGGTGACCGAGACGATCAAGGAAGGCCAGACGGTCTACCGGATGCCGGCCGGGGGGCGGCGGGCGGAGGCTGAGCCTGCCAACATCGCGCCGCTGCTCCACGCGCTGACGGCAGGGACGCCGGGCCATGTCCATGCCGACGGGCGCGAATGTCCGGGCGATGCGGCGATGGCGCTCGGGGTGCTGATGAGCGGGGCGGTCGTCGGCCAGTGAGGGGGCTGACGGTCGCGCTGGGGCTGGGGGCGGCGCTGCTCCCGGCCGCGCTCGCCGCGCAGGAGAAAAGCGCGGCGAAGGCCGAATGGCCGCCTGACGAGGCTGCGGCGACCGAAAGCCTGCCCGAGGACAAGCCGCCGCTTTCGCTCACCGAGGCGCTGGGCCTGCCCGGCGTGGGCGCGCGGCTCGATCTCACCGGCTTTGCCGGCGCGCTGGCGGCGGGCGACGGGCCGGGTGATGTCCGCTTCACCGGCCGCGCCGATCTGTTCGTCGACCTGTCGAGCAAGGGGCTGGGCCTGTGGGACGGCACCACCTTGCGGACCCACACAGAACTGCGCGCCAGCGATGCGGGTGCAGGCCGGATGGGCGGGGCGTTGTGGCCGCAGAACACCGCCGCGCTGCTGCCGCTGACGGGCGAGGGGATCGAGGTCACCTCGATCTATCTCGTCCAGAGCCTCGGTGCGAAAACCAACCTGCTGGTCGGCAAGATCAACGCCATCGACCTGCTCGCCAGCGATCCCTTCTTCGGCGGCTGGGGCACCAAAAGGTTCCAGAACGTCGCTTTCGTCGCCCCGCCCTCGGGCGTGGTCCCGCCCACCATCATGGGCACGGTGCTGACCCATCAGGCCGGCGATGTCGGGATCACCGCGATGGTGTTCGACCCCGAGGACAGGAGCGGCGACTATTGGGTCGACGGGCTGTTCGCCACCGGCGTCAACGCCTCGCTCGGCGCGACCTGGGCGGGGGAATGGGGCGGGCGCAAGACCACGCTCGGCCTGACCGTCGCCGGATCGACCAGCCGCGGCATCGATTTCGAGGATATTCTCGGCCCGCCCGGCACGGTTCAGGGCACGCGCAAGGGCAGCTACAACATCGCGCTGCAATTCGGGCATGATCTGGCTGGCAGCGCCAAGGGCCCCTCGCACATCGGGGTCTATGCCAAGGCGGCGATTGCCGACGGCAACCCCAACCCGATCGAAGCCTCCTTCGTCGGCGGGTTTGCGGGGCACGGCCTGTTCAAGGGCCGCGCGCGCGACCGCTGGGGGCTGGGGTTCTACTACTACGATTTCAGCGACACGCTTCAGAGCGCCGCCGCCCCGCTCGTCCGGTTCGACGACGAGGCGGGCGTGGAGGCGTGGTACGCGCTGGCGCTCGGCGGCAATGCCGATTTCAGCCTCAATGCGCAGGTGATCGATCCGGCGACGGGGGCGAACGATGTCGCGCTGGTGCTCGGCGCGCGGCTGGGACTGCATTTCTGACGAAGGGGAGGGACACATGATCACACGCTATGCTCTGGCGGCTCCGGTGGCCGCGCTGCTGATGCTGGGGGCCTGCGCCAAGCCGGCCGAGGAGGCCGCCGCGGGCGACGAGAGGGCCGCGGCGATGGAAACCCCGGCCGAAGCGCCCAAGCTCGCGCCCGATGATCCGCTGACCAGGGTCACCTGCGCCGATTTCCTCGCCACCGCCGAAGTTGCCACCGCCCAGCCCGCCGACGATGCCGCGCTCGCCGCGCAGGACGAGCTCGCCAACGGACTGACCTGGCTCCACGGCTATCTCTACGCCAAGGCCGACGGCGCGATCGAACCGCTCAGCCAGACGTGGATGCAGGCCACCGCCAAGCGCGTGTTCGAAGCCTGCGCGGCCGCCCAAAAGCCTGCCGAGACCAGCCTGTTCGAGGTCGCCACGTCATGAGGGGCGCGCGCATCATGCTGCTCGCCGCGCTCGCGGGGCTGAGCTTCACCGCGCTGGTCGACATCGGCCTTGCCAAGGACCGCTGGGACCGTGACCGGGACCGCCGCAGCCGTCACTATGATCGCTGGGAGGACTGGGAAAACCGCCGCGACGCGCGCCGCGCGGGCGTGATCGCGGGCACGGTCGCCGCCGAAGTCGCCGCAGGTGCCGCCCGCGCCAATGCGCGCGAGGACTACGAGGAGTGCATGGCGGCCTATGCCTACGCGGATCGCTATGATCGCTACTGCCGCGAGCAGTATTACTATGATAGAGCAGAGGCGCGCCGCGCCGGCCGCCGTGCCGGTGTGGTGGTGGGGCTCGGCGTGCGCGAGATCGTGCGCGACTGACCGGGCGGGGCAAGGCTTCCAAGGGATAGGGGGATAGCATGGAAATGGACTGGGCGACGATAACCACGCTGGTGACCGAGGCGGCGCTGCAGATCGCGGCGGGCTTTGCGCTCTACATGATCGGGCGCTGGCTGATCGGCTTTGCGATCGGCATTCTCGGGCGGGTGCTGACCGCGCGCAATTTCGATCCGACGCTGCAACGCTACATCGCCTCGATCCTCGCGGTGGTGCTCAACATCGTGCTGGTGGTGGCGATCCTCGGCTTCTTCGGGATCGAGACGACCAGCTTTGCCGCGCTGCTGGCCGGTGTCGGCCTCGCCGTGGGCGCCGCATGGTCGGGCCTGCTCGGCAATTTCGCGGCCGGGGCCTTCCTCATCATCTTCCGCCCCTACAAGGTCGGCGATTACATCGTCGGCGGCGGGGTCGAGGGCACGGTGACGGAAGTCGGCCTGTTCAACACCGTCATCACCAGCCCCGACAATGTGCAGACCATTGTCGGCAACTCCAAGGTCTCGGGCGATGTGGTGAAGAACTATTCGGCCCATGCCTATCGCCGGGTGGATCGCACCGCGCAGCTCGCCTTCGGGGTCGATCCGCTCGATGCGATCGCGCGGCTGAAGCCGGCGCTGGCGGCGATCCCCAATGTGATGGCCGAGCCCGCGCCCGATGTCGAAATCCTCGACTTCAACGAGCGCGGCACGGTGCTAGCGGTGCGGCCCTATTGCCATACCGATCACTACTGGCAGGTCTATTTCGACACCAACAAGCTGATCGCCCAGACCTTCGGCGAAGCGGGCTATGCCGCGCCCTTCCTGGTCGAAGGCCAGAAGCAGGTGAAATAGAGCGCGCGCGGGCGCGGCGGGGGCCTTACCCCAGCCGCGCCAGTGCTGCCGTCAGCCGTTCGACCTCGCCCGTGTGGTGGGCGAGATCGGCGCGCGCCTTTTCGACCGCTTCGGGCTTGGCCTTCTCCGCGAAGGCGGGGTTGGAGAGGCGGCCCTCCAGCGACTTAGCTTCCTTCTGCGAGGTCGCCAGCGCCTTTTCGAGCCGGGCCTTTTCCGCCGCGATATCGACGATGCCCTCAAGCGGGATGATGAACACATCCTCGCCTGCCGTCACCTGCATCGCGGGGCCGGCAGGGGCCTCACCGATGGTGACAGGGGTGAGGCGCGCAAGGCGCTCGATCGCCGCCGACGACCGCTCGATGGTGCGCGCCGCCACATCCGAGGGGCTCGCCAGCCATGCGGCCAGCTTCGCCCCCGGCGCGATGCCGAGTTCGTTCTTGGCCGAGCGGGTGTTGGTGGTGAGGTCGATCACCCAGTCGATCGCGTCGGTCGCGTCCTTGCTGACTTCCGCTTCGGGCGCGGGCCACTGCGCCACGATCAGTTCGTAAGGCCGCTCACCCAGCTTGTGCCACAGCTCTTCGGTGATGAAGGGCATGAAGGGGTGGAGCATGACGAGGATCTGGTCGAGCGCCCATCCGGCGACCGCACGGGTTTCCACGGCGGGCGGGCTGTCGGCGTCCCCCGCAAAGACCGGCTTGATCAGTTCGAGATACCAGTCGCAGAACTTGCTCCACGTGAACTGGTAGATCGCGTTCGCCGCCGCGTCGAAGCGCAGATCGGCCATGGCGCGCTCGATCTCGGTGACGCAGGCCTGCACCTCGCCGATGATCCACTGGTTGGCCGCAAGCCGCGCTGCCGGTGCCTTGATCGTGTCGGACGCCCCGATCCCGT
>CAZQOO010000123.1:6809-7931 GCA_964594845.1 uncultured Porphyrobacter sp.
TGGCAGAATCGCGCCGCGTTCCACAGCTTGGTGGCAAAGTTGCGGTAACCCTCGACCCGCTTTTCATCCATCTTGATGTCGCGGCCCTGGCTTTCCATCGCCGCCATGAAGAACCTGAGGGCATCGGCACCATACTGGTCGATCAGGCCGAGCGGATCGACCACATTGCCCTTGGACTTCGACATCTTCGCGCCGTCGGCGGCGCGCACGAGGCCGTGGAGATAGAGCTTGTCCCACGGCTTTTCGCCCATGTTGTAGAAGCCCATCATCATCATGCGCGCATCCCAGAAGAACAGGATGTCGAAGCCGGAGATGAGCAGGCTGTTGGGGAAGTGTTTCTCCAACAACGTCATGCCAGCGGAAGCTGGCACCTCGGGCGTTTGTGCGCTGCCGCCTGAGGCCCCAGCTTTCGCTGGGGTGACGGACTGGTTTTCTTCCGGCCAGCCCAGCGTGGCGAAGGGCCACAGGGCGGAGGAGAACCACGTGTCGAGCACGTCGGGGTCGCGCGCAATCGCAATCTTGTCGCCATGCTCCGCGTAGTAGCTCTCAGGTGCCACGCCTGCGTAGATGTTGAAGAGATCTGAGATTTCATCAACTTCCGTGAAGCGAGCATCATCACCGTAGTAGGCGAGCAACTGTCGCGTGAGATCATTCTGATCCGCCGCCACGAAAGCCTTATTGTTCTGGCTATTCGATAGGTCCCAAGTGAACTTTTCTCCGTCAAAGCTAGGACCATACCAGACGGGAATCCGGTGCCCCCACCACAGCTGGCGCGAGACGCACCACGGCTGGATGTTCTCCATCCAGTTGAAGAAGGTCTTTTCCCAGGTCTTGGGGACGATCTGGATCTCGCCCGAGCGCACCGCTTCGATCGGCTTCTTGGCGAGTTCCGCGGCGTTCACATACCACTGGTCGGTCAGCCACGGCTCGATCACCACGCCGCCGCGGTCGCCAAAGGGGGTCGCGATCTGGCGGGGTTCGGCGTCGTGCTCGACCGGATTGCCTTCCTTGTCCTTGGTGACGTGCGGGATGAGGAGGCCAAGCTCCTTCATCCGCGCGACGACCAGCTCGCGCGCGCCGTCGACACCGTCGCGCTTGAAGCGGTGCAGGCCGAGGAATTCC
>CAZQOO010000124.1:0-7918 GCA_964594845.1 uncultured Porphyrobacter sp.
CGGGGGCGGATCGGAATCGTGCTCCAGGCCTTCCACCTGCTCCCCACCATGACGGCGGCCGAGAACGTCGCCACCCCGATGGAACTGGCCGGGATGGACAATGCCGGCCCGCGTGCGCTGGCGGAGCTGGAGGCCGTGGGCCTCGGCCACCGCACCGGGCACTACCCCACCCAGCTTTCCGGCGGCGAACAGCAGCGCGTCGCCATCGCGCGGGCCACCGCGCCGCGCCCGGAACTGATCTTCGCCGACGAGCCGACCGGCAATCTTGACGCGGCCACCGGGGAGGAAATCATCAATCTCCTGTTCGCCCGCCGCGCAGAGACCGGGGCGACCCTCCTCATCATCACCCACGACGCTTCGCTGGCCGCGCGCTGCGAGCGGGTCCTGACCATGGCCGACGGGATGATCGTCTCGGACACGGCGGCAGCAAAGACATGAGCCTGCCGCTCAGGACCGCGTGGCATATCGCCCGGCGCGATCTCAATGCGCGTTTCAGGGGGCTGCGGCTGCTGCTGGTGTGCATCTTCCTCGGCACCGCCGCGCTCGCCGCGATCGGCACGCTGACCGCCGCGATCGAGCGCGAGCTGGCTTCGAGCGGTCAGGAACTGCTCGGCGGCGATCTCGAGGTCGAGGTGTGGCAGCGCGACCTGCGCCCGGCCGAACTGGAGGCGCTGGAGAAATACGGCACGGTCTCGGGCGGGTTCCGCCTGCAGGCCATGGCGAGCACGCCCGAGGCCGCCGCGCCGATCGAATTGAAGGCCGTGGACGAGAAGTGGCCCATGTTCGGGCGGCTGGTGCTGGCCGATGGGCGCAAGGTCGGCGCACCGACCGGCAAGGACGCATGGATCGCCGAGACCGCGCTCGAACGGCTCGGCATCAGGGTCGGCGAGAGCTTCACGGTCGGTACGGTGACGCTGCAGGCCGCAGGCGTGATCCGGGACGAGCCTGACCGCCTGTCCGAAGGCTTCCAGCTCGGCCCGACGGTGATCGTCGCAGAAGGCGTGCCCGCCGAGGCCGGATTGCTCCAACCCGGCGCGCTCTACCAGAGCAAGCACCGCGTCGCCTTTGCCGATCCCGCGCGCGATCCCGAAGCGGTGGAAGAGGCTCTGACCAAGGCCTTCCCCGAAGCCGGCTTCGACATGCGCACCCGCGACCGCGCCTCGCCGGGCGCTGACCGCTTCGTGCGGCAGATGAGCGATTTCCTGACGCTGGTGGGCTTGGCCGCGCTGGTGATCGCCGGGATCGGGATTGCGGGCGGCGTGTCATCCTATCTCGACCAGCGACGCGCCAGCATCGCCACGCTCAAGGTGCTCGGCGCAACCTCGGGCGACATCGTGCGGATCTATGCGATGCAGATCGGCGCGGCGGCGCTGGTGGGGAGCCTTGCGGGGCTGGCGGCGGGCGTTGCTGTCACCCCGCTGCTGGCGAGCGCGCTGCAAGGCCTGCTGCCGGTCGAGAGCGGGTTCATCGTCTCACCCTCGGCGCTGGCGCTGGCGGCAGGCTATGGCCTGCTGGTCGCCTTCGCCTTCGCCGCTGCGCCCTTGCTGCGCGCGCGCACCTTTCCGGCGATGGCCTTGATGCGGTCCGGCATCGTGCCGCTGGCGCGCGACCGCCGCGCGCTGATCGCAACGGCGATCGGACTGGCGGCGATCTGCACGCTGGCGCTGCTGACCACTGCTCAGCCGATGATTTCCGGCGGCTTCCTGCTCGGCGCGGGCGGAGCGCTGGCGCTGCTGGCAGGGCTCGGCTGGAGCATCCAGGCCCTCGCCCGCCGCCTGCCCCGCCCGGCCAATCCGCTGCTCAGGAGCGCGATCGCCAATCTCCACCGCCCGGGTGCGCCGACGGCAGCGCTGGTAACGGCGCTGGGCTTCGGCCTTGCCGCCTTCGTGCTGCTCGCCGCGGTGCAGAGCGCGATCGACGGCAACATCCAGCAGCGTGTGCCGCGCGAGGCCCCCGACTACTTCGTGCTCGACGTGCCGCGCGACAAGGAGCCGCGCTTCTTCGAACTGATCCAGCAAGACTTTCCCAAGGCGGGCATCCGCACCGTGCCGACCATGCGCGGCGCGGTGCTGGCCTATGGGCCGAAGGAGAAGATGGTTCGCGTCGCCGACCTCAAGGAGATCCCCGACGGCGCCTGGGCGCTGCGCGGCGAGCGCGGGCTGACCTATGCCGACACCCTGCCGCCCGGCAACCGCATCGTCGCGGGCAAGTGGTGGAGCCCGGTCCACAATGGCGAGCCGCTGGTCTCGGTCGATGCCGACTTCGCTCGCGCCGTCGGCCTGGAGGTGGGGGACTATCTCACCATCGGCATCCTCGGGGTGGAACGCACAGCAAAGGTCGCCAACCTGCGCGAGATTGACTGGGAGTCGATGGGCTTCAACTTCGCGCTGGTGGTCAGCCGCAACGCGATCAGCGATGCGCCGCACAACCTTGCCGCCACCATCGACCTGCCCGACAACCCCGACACCGCCGCGCGCGGCACGCTGCTGCGCGCGCTGGTGAAGGAGCTGCCGTCAAGCTCGGTGATCGAGGTCGGCGGCATTCTGGTCGAGGCGCGCAACCTGCTCCAGCAGGTCAGCCTTGCGACGCTCGCTGCAGCGGCGGTGACGGTGCTGGCGGGCCTCGCAGTGCTGATGGGCGCGATCGCCGCAGCCCGCGCTGCGCGCACCTATGATACAGTGATGCTGCGAGTACTGGGCGCGAGCCGGCGGCAGATTCTGCTGCTGCAACTGGCGGAGTATGGCCTGCTCGCGGGCCTTTTGGCGCTGGTCGCGCTGGCGCTGGGCGGCGGGCTTGCCTGGGTGGTGATCACCCGCCTGTTCGAATTCGACTGGCTGCCCGATTGGGGGCAGGTGCTCGCCGTGCTCGGGCTGGGTGTGGGGCTGGTGCTGGCCTTCGCGCTGGCCGGCTCGCTGCCGCTGCTCAAGGCCAAGCCAGCGCGGGCGCTGCGGGAACTCTAGCTCCCGACAGCGCCCGGCGGCTTGTCAGATCAGGCGAAGACGTCCTCGGAATAAGGGTCCTTCGGGTCCGGGCCGAACCGGTTCGGACCCCGCGTGCCTTCAAGGCACATGAACACCAGCAGGATGATGCTGCCGACATAGGGAATGAAGCCGAGCAGGATAAACCAGCCCGACTTGTCCTGATCGTGGAAGCGGCGCACCTGCACGGCAATGCCGGGGATCAGGAAGACGAGGAAATAGAGCCCGAGCACGGCCAGCGTCAGCCCGCCGCTCAAGGGATCCGCAGGATCCTCCGACGACCCGCCCAACGAGATCGCGACCAGCAACAGCGGCACCAGCAGCAGCATCTGGAACAGCACGAACATCCAGTATTCCTTGCGCCGCGAACGCCCCGAAAAGTCGGCGTAACGCTTGAGCGGCATGATCATGTATTCCATTGCGTGATCCCCCATTGGTGCTGGTTAAGCTTCGGCAATCCATCACATTCGTTGGCCTCGCGCAAACGAAAAAGGCCCCGTGCGTCGCCGCACGAGGCCCCTTTCCCGTTTGCTGGAGCGCTGGCTTAGAAGCGGAAGCGCACCAGACCGCCGTAGGTGCGCGGCTGGCTCGGGTAGCCCGAAACCGTGCCGGCCTGCGCAACGCCATCGAACACCGTGATGATGTATTGATCGTCGAGCAGGTTGCGCGCCCAGACGCCCAGTTCGAGACCGTTTTCCATCTGGAAGATCATCGAGCCGTTCACCAGGTTGGTTTCGCGCTGGAAGATGCGGTTGTCCCGGCGCGCAGTGATCGGGCCGTTGAAGGTCGGCAGACCATTGTTGATGTCGGTGTTGCTTTCGTGAGCATAGTCGATGCGCGAGATCAGCTTGTTGCCGCTGTCGCCGAATTCATGCGTGTAGGTCGCCGAGGTGGCGATGCTGAATTCGGGGATGCCGCCCGGACGAAGCCCGGTCAGATCGCCCACCGGGCTGGCGGTGAAGCTGTCGAACTTGGCATCGAGATAGGTCATCGCGAAGGTGAACACGAGACCGTCAGCCGGGTTGATGGTGCTGTCGAACTCGAAGCCGCGGACCGACTGCTCGCCGGCATTGTTCAGCTGGAAGCCGGTGCCGGTGAACAGGAAGCTCTGGAAGCCCTGAATGGTCTGGTCGAACAGCGCGAGGTTGAAGCCGAAGCCGTCCCACTGCGCCTTCATGCCCAGTTCGTAGACTTCCGCCTCTTCCGGACCGGCAAAGCGCGAACCGGTGCCCAGGTTGGGCACGGCAAGGCCTGCATCGGTGACCGGCGAGGACGGCGCCGCGAAGAACGAGCGGCCCGGACCGGGGATGTAATCGCCGAAGGCCGGACGGCTGTCACGCGAGAGGTTGACCGAGCTCGCCTTGAAGCCGGTTGCGTAGCTGGCGTAGATGTTGACCTCGTTCGAGATCTGGTAGGCCGCCCGCAGCAGGTAGGTGAACTTGTCGTCGTTGGTCCGGCCCGGCTCGACCGAGTTGGGCAGATTGAGGAACGGCGGCTGGAACTGGAACGGCGAGAGGCCGATCAGCGGGTTGGTCGCCGGGTTGGTCGCGGCCGCGAGCAGCTGCTGCTGGACGGCCCCGGGCAGCGCCTGGAACTGGGCGCGGGTGAAGACATCGGGCAGCGCGGGGTTGGCCAGCGTCGCGCCGGTGATGAAGGCATCGACGAGGTTGATGTTGGCCAGCTCGTCGAAGGCCTGCTGCGCGAGCGCGAAGTCCTTCCTGTCGTCGGTGTAGTTGAAGCCCGCGGTGAAGATGAGGCCGTCAGCCGGCTCGAAGTCGATCGTGCCGAACACCGAGATCGCGCGGTTGTCCATCGCGAACTGCTCGGCGGTTAGCGGACCGGCCGAGAAGATCGATCCCTGCGGCAGGCCGAGACCCTGTTCCACGCCGTTGAACACCAGCGGGTTGCCGGCGAGCAGGGCGAAGAAGGTGCGGGCATCCGGACCGGTGGTCAGGCTGCTGTCCTGCGTGATCGACTCATCGAAGTAGAAGCCGCCGAGCAGGAAGTTGATCGGGCCATCGAAGTCCGAGGCGATGCGCAGTTCCTGGGTGAAGGTGTCGACCTTCTGGTTGCGGATCTCGCTGACGATTTCCGCGCTGGTGAAGTCGACGTCCTGGTTCTGGAAGTTTTCCAGCTCACGATAGGCGGTGATCGAGGTCACCGTCAGGTTGCCGACGTTCCAGTCGACCTGGATCGAGCCGCCGTAGTTGTCGACGACGTTTTCGGGAACCTGGTTAAGGAAGGTGTTGTAGCTGAAGAAGTCGGTGTCGAGCGCGCCGCCCACGGCGAAGATCGCCGGTGCGGTCGGGCCGGCGACCAGGGTCGAGACCTGGCAGCAGGCTTCGTCGATCTTCGAGTAATCGGCAATCGCGCGGATCTTGAGGTCCGGGGTCGGCTCGATCAGCAGCTGGCCGCGGGCGGACCAGCGGTTACGCTCGGAGATTTCCTCGTCGAGGTTGACGATCGTCGCATAGCCGTCGCGCTTGTTGTAGCTGCCGTCGAGCGAGAATGCGATGTTCTCGGAAATCGGGCCAGTGACTTCGCCGCGCAGCACCATGGCGTTGAAATTGCCGTAGCTGGCTTCCACGAGGCCGCCGAATTCATACTGCGGCTCCTTGGTGACGACCGAGATCACGCCGGCACTCGCGTTCTTGCCGAACAGCGTCGATTGCGGCCCGTTCAGCACTTCGATGCGCTGGACCATGTTGAGGTCGGACAGGGCGGCCGCCGAACGCGAGCGGAACACGCCGTCGATGAACACGCCGACCGAAGGCTCGATGCCGAAATTGTTGTCGCCGTTGCCGAAGCCGCGGATGATGAAGGTGGTGCTCGAGGCGCTCTGCAGCTGGCTGACACGCAGCGAAGGCGTCACGGTCTGGAGGTCAAGCACGTCGCGGATCTGGGCCTGTTCCAGCACCTCGCCGCTGGTCACCGAGACCGCGATCGGGGTTTCCTGCAGGGTCTGCTCGCGCTTCGAGGCGGTGACGATGATGACGTTGCTGCCCTGCCCGGCTTCAGGCTCTTCGTCCTGGGCATGGGCGACACCCGGGATGGCAGCAGCGACGGCAGCGGCACCGGCAAGCAGGGTGAATCGGTACGAGCCGGCAGTGCCGGTGTGGGTCGAACGCATGGAAGCTCCTCTCCTAAAATCCCTCGGACCACGGCGCCGGTGCCCGGCACGCAACCCCCGTTGCGCTCTCTCCCGCAGTCGTCAGAGGCGAGTGATAAGCCAGTGACGGTTTGACGACAAGCGCAAAGCCCGCGCTTTTCCGGGGCAAATCGCGCCTGTGTGGCGCGCGGGCAACAGTTGCTAACCCCCTGCAAACCGGCCTCCGCGCCCCGACGCTTGCCGCGCGCGCACTCTTGCGCTAGGCGGCGCGGCGATGTTGCAACGCAACAAGCAGCGCGCTCCCGGCACCTTGCCGTAGCGTCGCGGCCTGTCGCCAACCCGCCACAATCCCGGCCTAACCCCGCGCGCCCGGCCGTGCGCCATGCTTTTGACCTGCCCGGCGCATCTGGTGTCCGGGTTGCCAAGTGGAACCGAGAAAATGTCCTCCTCGCTGAGAAATATCGCGATCATCGCTCACGTCGACCACGGCAAGACCACGCTGGTCGACCAGCTGTTCCGCCAGTCCGGCACCTTCCGCGACAACCAGCGGGTCGAAGAGCGCGCGATGGATTCGGGCGATCTCGAAAAGGAACGCGGGATCACCATCCTTGCGAAGTGCACCAGCGTCGAGTGGACCCCGGAAGGCGGCGGCGAGACCACCCGCATCAACATCGTCGACACCCCCGGCCACGCCGACTTCGGCGCCGAGGTGGAGCGCATCCTCTCCATGGTCGACGGGGTGATCCTGCTGGTCGACAGCGCCGAGGGCGCGATGCCGCAGACCAAGTTCGTGACCGGCAAGGCGCTGGCGCTGGGCCTCAAGCCGATCGTCGTCGTCAACAAGATCGACCGCCCCGACGGCCGCCCGCAGGAAGTGCTCGACGAAGTGTTCGACCTGTTCGTCAGCCTCGATGCCAATGACGAGCAGCTCGACTTCCCGGTGCTCTATGCCTCGGGCCGTGAAGGCTATGCGAGCGACGATCAGGAAGCCCGCAGCGGCACCCTCGCCCCGCTTTTCGCCAAGATCATCGAGCACGTGCCGTCCCCGGGCCTCGACGTTTCGGCCAAGTTCAGCTTCCTTGCGACCCTGCTCGATCGCGACAACTTCATGGGCCGCGTGCTGACCGGCCGGGTGCAATCGGGCACGATCAAGGTCAACGATCCGATCCACGCCATCGACCGCGATGGCAAGGTCATCGAAGTCGGCCGCGCCACCAAGCTGATGAGCTTCGACGGGCTCGAGCGCGTGCCGGTGGAGAGCGCTCAGGCGGGCGACATCATCGCGTTGGCGGGCCTCGAAAAGGCGACCGTCGCCAACACCATCTGCGATCCTTCCGTCACCGAACCCATCGCCGCCCAGCCGATCGATCCGCCGACGCTGGCGATGCGCTTCGCCGTCAACGACAGCCCGCTCGCGGGCCGCGAGGGCAGCAAGGTGACCAGCCGCATGATCCGCGACCGCCTGCTGCGCGAGGCGGAAACCAATGTCGCGATCCGCGTCACAGAGAGCGAGGACTAGGACAGCTACGAAGTCGCCGGTCGCGGCGACTTGCAGCTCGGCGTGCTGATCGAGACAATGCGCCGCGAAGGCTTCGAGCTCGGCATTTCCCGCCCGCGCGTGCTGTTCCGCGAAGAAAACGGTCAGCGCATGGAGCCCTACGAGACGGTCGTGATCGACGTCGATGACGAGCACTCGGGCACGGTCGTGGAGAAGATGCAGCGCCGCAAGGCCGACCTCACCGAAAAGCGCACCACTGGCCAGTGCAAGACCCGCATCACCTACTCCGCCCCATCGCGCGGGCTGATCGGCTAACATCGCGAATTCCTGTCC
>CAZQOO010000125.1:0-4489 GCA_964594845.1 uncultured Porphyrobacter sp.
CGGTGCCGCCCATCCCCGCCCAGCACCCGCCGTGATAGATCACCGCGAGCGGGAAAGGGCCCTTGCCCTGTGGCACCCGCAATTCGCCATATTGCCGCTCGGAGGCGCTGCCATAAGCGACCTTCACAGTCGGCGGATCGGCGGGCAGCGCGTTGACGGTGAAGGGATCATAGTCCTTCGTGTCGGTCACCGCAAAGCGCGCGTCGGGAGCCTTGGGCGCCTCGGCCACCGGTTCCGTCGGCGCGCAGGCGGCGAGCGTGGCGGCGAGAGCGAACAGCGAGATGGCAGGCTTCATGGTGTGCTCCCCTTGCAGACCTTGGTGAAAAGCGGCGCTCAGGATACAAACACCCAGACAATCAGCAAGACCCCGGCGGCGAGCGGCAGGCCCGCCAGCACCGCCATGGCGAGCGTCAGCCGCTTGAGCATAACCGAACGCTTGCCCAGCACCAGCAGCACGGCAAGCACTGCGCAATAGAGCACCAGCGCACCCCACAGCGCCATGATCGCCTCGACCACAGACAGCGCGATGGCGAGGCCGAAGATGATGAAGGCGGGTGCCGGGGCCACCAGCATCCACAATATCGCTGCAATGTAGAGCGCCACCGGCCCGCGCGGATCAGGCTCGCCGCGACGCGCGCCGGGGTAGCCATCCGGCTGCCGCCACTCAAGGCGCGGAGGAGGATCGTCCGGGTGGCTCAAGGCTCCTCGCCCCGCAGCACTGCCAGCATCGCCGCTTCGTTCGCGTCATGGACGGGGTTGCCGGGGGTGATGATCGCAAAATGGCTTTGCCCGATGTTCTCGCGGATGGTGACTTTGGTCCCGCCAGCCCCCAGCGCGGCCTGCGTCGCTGCCGAGGGCGCGGGGAGCCTGGCCTGAACGAACAGCACTTCGGCCAGTTGCGGCGCATGGGCAGCTGGAGAAATCGCGGCGTAGCGCGCTGGCGTGGGCGTACCGATGAAGGGCGCGACCGCCGAGAACTGGCACAGCGCGTCGAAGGCAGGCTGCTCGGCCCCGACATCGCCCGGCCCGTCGAGCACGATCGCTGCGCGCGCCCTGAGCGCGGCGCGTTTGCCCACCGGGCCGCCCTCGCCGCTCGCGCTCGCCAGCCAGATCGCGGGGAGCCCGCCTGCCGAATGGCCGACCAGCGTCACGCGGGCGCGGTCAATGGGGTGCTTCGACGCGACCTCCTCGATCAGCTTCGCCGAAGCCGCCCAATCGACGAACGAGCCCGGCCACCCGCCCCCGTCGCCGACCTCGCGGTAATCGACATTGAGCGTGGCAATGCCCTGCTGCTGCCAGCGCGTGGCGAGCGGGGCCATGTAGGCTTGGCTGGCGATGCCCGTCTTCCAGCACCCGCCATGATAGATCACCGCGAGCGGGAACGGGCCCTTGCCCTCGGGCAGCCGCAGTTCGGCAAACCCGCGCGGGTGGTCGGCATAGCGCAGGATCGCTTGCGGAGCGGAGGCGGCGAGGTTGGCGTCGGTGCCGTAGGTGGCGTTGTTGGGTTGCACGGCGGACGAGGCCTCCTCGGGCGCAGGGGTGGCGGGGGCGCAGGCGGTTGCGAGCAGGAGGAGGGGGAGGAGGCGGGTCATCGCTCCCCCTCCTGTTGTCCCTGCGGGACAGCTGCGCTTCCAGAGGAGGGGGCTGAGGGGTGGCGATGTGAATTCCGCCGAACGCGTCCCGGCCATCGTTCAGGCGTCTGACCCAGCACTTCCTGCAACCGCATCAGGCACCCTTCGAGATTGTCCATCACATCATCATTGCTGAACCGCAATGTGGCAAAACCATATGCCTCAAGCATCCGCGCATCGCGCCGCGCATCGGCTTCGGGATCATGGGTGTGACCATCGACTTCGACAATCAGCCCGTGTGAGGGACAAAAGAAGTCGGCGATGCGGTTACCGATCACATCCTGCCGCCGGAACTTGAACCCGTCGAAACGGCTGGAGCGCAGTGCCATCCACAGGAGCTTTTCGGGTTCGGTCGGATTGTTACGCATGGCGCGGGCACGAAGACGGAGCGTCTCTGACGAGACGCCACCACCCCCATCCCCCTCCTCTGAAGAGGAGGGGGTTTTGGCGCCATTCTCCCCCTCCTCTTCAGAGGAGGGGGTCGGGGGGTGGTGACGAGCTTCTTCAGCCCCGCTCACACCCCCTCCAGCAACCGGTCCGCCTGCGCGCGGGCCTCGGGCGTGACCTCGGCGCCCGAGAGCATCCGCGCGATCTCCTCCTGCCGCCCTGCGCTGTCGAGCAGCACCACGCTCGTCTTCGTCACCGTGCCGCTCGAAGCCTTGGCGATCAGGTAATGCTGCCCCCCGCGCGCCGCGACCTGCGGGCTGTGCGTCACCGCCAGCAACTGGCCCTCATTGGCCGCCAGCCGCGCCAAGCGCTCACCGATGGCCGAGGCCACCGCCCCGCCCACGCCGCGGTCGATCTCGTCGAAGATGATCGTCGCCGCCCCGCCCTGCTCCGCCAGCGCGACCTTGAGCGCGAGGATGAAGCGCGAGAGCTCCCCGCCCGACGCGATCTTGTTCAGGGGCGCAAAATCCGCGCCGGGGTTGGTCGCAATCAGGAACTCCACCGCGTCCATGCCCGCCGCGCCCCAGCGCTCCTCGGGCAGTTTCGCAACAGAAGTGCGGAACTTCGCGGCGTCGAGCTTCAAGGGCGCCAGCTCCGCCGCCACCGCCGCATCGAGCTTACCCGCGGCCGCCGTGCGCGCCGCGTGCGCCTGCTCCGCCGCCGCGACATAGGCGCTGCGGGCTTCCTTCGCCGCCGCTTCCAGCGCGTCCAATTGCGCCTCCCCGCCCTCGATCGCATCCAGCCGGGCGCGCATGGTGCGCATCAGCTCGGGCAGATCGTCGACCTCGCAGCGGTGCTTGCGGGCCGCGGCGCGCAGATCGAACAGGCGGGTTTCGGCGCGCTCCAGTTCCATCGGATCATGCACCAGCGCCTCGGCGGCCTTGGCGAGCTTGTCCTCGGCCTCGCTCGCCTCGATCACCGCGCGGTCGAGCGCGGCGAGCGCCTCGGCCAGCAGCGGGTGCTGCTCGGCAATCCGGTCAAGCTTGCGTGCGGCCACCCGCAGCGCGGCGAGCGGCGAATCCGAACCCTCCCACAGGTGGCGCAGATCCTCGAGATCGCCCGAGAGCTTCTCGCCCTTCTGCATATCGGCGCGGGCCAGCGCGAGGCGTTCCTCCTCGCCCGCGACCGGCTCCAGCGCGGCGAGTTCAGCGAGGTGCGCGATCAGCAGGTCCTGATCGGCCTTGGCCCGCTCCACGCTTCCGCGCGCTTCGGAAAGCTGCGCCTCGGTGCGCGCCCAGTCGGCCCAGGCGCGCTCCAGCCCCGCCACATCGGTCCCGGCATAGCGATCGAGCAAGGCCCGGTGCCCGCGCGGGTTCACCAGCCCGCGATCATCGTGCTGGCCGTGGAGTTCAACCAGCGCGGGTGCGAGTTCGCGCAGCAGGGCGACACTCGCCGGCTGATCGTTGATGAAGGCCTTCGATCCGCCATCGGCCTTGATCTGGCGGCGGATCAGCAGCGGTTCGCCCGGTTCGATCGCGATCTCGGCATCATCCAGCGCGGCGGCGATACCCGCAGGCAGCGCGGCGAATTCGAAACTGGCGGTGACGCTCGCCTTGTCCTCTCCGGCGCGCACCAGAGCGGTCTCCGCCCGGTCGCCCAGCACCAGCCCCAGCGCGTCGAGCAGGATCGACTTGCCCGCCCCCGTCTCCCCCGTCAGCACGCCGAGGCCGCGCGCGAAGTCGAGATCGAGCGCTTCGATAAGGACGATGTTGCGGATCGAGAGGCGGGTCAGCATGGGCGGCGGAACAGATAGCGCACAGGGTGAGGCGCGTCACCTGCGGATGCGCGGCCAATCCCCAAGCGCGCGCAGCCCGCGCTTCCCGTCCACCGCCCCCGATGGTATCGCGCAGGGACTTTTCGGGGGGAAAAGAATCAATGCGAACCAAGACCTTTGCGGCCGTCTGCGCCGCCTTGCTGGCCACCACCGCCGCCACCACCGCCGCCAACGCCCAGACCAGCGCCCCGCGCGCCGAACCGGTGACCGAGACCGTCCACGGCGTCACCCTCACCGACGAATACCGCTGGATGGAAGACCCGGCCAACAGCGCCGAGCTGCTTGCCTTCATCGAGGCCGAGAACGCCCGCGCCCGCGCCATGTTCGACACCCTGCCCGAACGTGCGTGGTTCGTGCGGCGACTGGGCGAGATCTCCTCCAGCCTCGAGCGCATCGGCGGCTATCAGCATTGCGGCCAGACCGCGCTGTTCACCCGCACCCGCCCCGGCGACCGCCTGCCCAAGCTGCACATCCGCGACGCGGCGGGCGAGCGGGCCTTCCTCGATCCGGCGGCGCTGACCGGCGATCCGCTCGCCGCCTTCGGCACCTATCAGCTCTCCCCCGATTGCCGCCGCGTCTCGGTCCACGTGTCGAGCGGCGGGTCGGAAGCGGGCAAGGTGCTGCTGATCGACATCGC
>CAZQOO010000125.1:4589-7830 GCA_964594845.1 uncultured Porphyrobacter sp.
GCGCGGGCCGACAACGAATTCTGGATTGCGCCCGCCGCAAGCTTGCACGCCGGCGCGCCGCAATGGCGCAAGGTCGCCGGGCTGGAGGACAAGGTGAGCATCGCCCTCCCGCGCGGTCGCCATCTGTTCGTGCTGACCACCAGGACCAACCCGGCTGGCACGCTGCTGCGCTATCCGCTTGGCCCGGACGGCACGCCCGGGACGCCCGAGGTGATGCTCGACGGCTCGCCCGAACGCCTGCTGCGCAGCTTCGAGAGCGCGGGCGACGGGATCTATATCGGTGCCTCGCGCGATGGTGCAGGCCAGCTGTGGTTCCTGCCCGACGGGCGCGGGCCTGCACGCGAAGTCGTGCTGCCGTTCGAAGGCTCGGTCTTCGGGCTTTTCGCCGATGCCGATCGCAAGGGCGCAAGTCTGACGATGGGCGGCTGGACGCAAGGCACCACCGCGCTGCGCGTGAGGGACGGCGTTGTCACCCCGACCGGCCTTGCCGCCGAGGTGTGGGAGGGTGCGCGCGAGATGGCGGTGACCCGCCTCGAGGCGACCAGCAAGGATGGCACCCGCGTGCCGATGGTGGTGCTGCGGCGCAAGGGCGCGAGCGGGCGCACGCCGACCATCGTCGAGGGCTATGGCGGCTACGGCGTCGACAATGTCGAGCCGGTCTATGTCCGCGAGCAGATGGTGTGGCTCGACAAGGGCGGGGCCTTCGTCTGGTGCGGCACGCGCGGCGGGGGCGAGCGCGGGCGCGACTGGCACGAAGGCGGACGCGGCCCCAACAAGCCGCGCGGGATGGAAGACCTGGCCGCTTGCGCCGAGACGGTGACCGCGATGGGCATAGCGCCCGAGCGCGGCCCGCTGGTGACCGGCGCGAGCATGGCCGGCACCCTCGTGCCCACCGCCACGCTGCGCCATCCCGAAGCCTTCGGAGCGATGGTCACCCGCGTCGGCATCGTCAATCCGGCGCGCATCGGCGCGGCCGAGAACGGCGCCAACCAGTTCGCCGAGATCGGCGATCCGGCCGATCCGCAGCAGTTCCGCGATCTGGTGGCGATGGACGCCTATCACATGATCGCCGCCAGCCCCGCGCCGCCGCCGCCGACGCTGATGGTGATCGGCCTCAACGATCGCCGCGTCGCCCCGTGGATGACCGCCAAGTGGGTCGCCCGGGCGCGCGCCAAGTGGCCCGATGCGCCGATCTACCTGCGCGGCGATTCCGAGGCGGGCCACGGGGTGGGCACCGCCGAGGACGTGCGCAGCGCGCAGGTCGCGGACACCTATGCCTTCGCGTGGGAGCAGCTGTCGAAGTGACGCGGGGCTTTACGCAGGCTTAAGGGCTCGGCGCCTATCACCTTGATCGGCAT
Source organism: uncultured Porphyrobacter sp. (assembly GCA_964594845.1). GTDB lineage: Bacteria > Pseudomonadota > Alphaproteobacteria > Sphingomonadales > Sphingomonadaceae > Erythrobacter. Next base: position 5,948 of record CAZQOO010000125.1, read on the forward strand.
GAACTTTGCTGTGCCTTGAACGGGACGCAGCCGCCATGACCTTGCCCCGCCGCCCTGCCTGCATCCGCCCCGCCGCGCGGGCGATGATCGCAGCCCTCGCGCTTGCCGCCGCACCGCCATCGGCCGATGCGATGTTCCAGCGCTTCGATACCGACCGCGACCGCGCAGCGAGCCTTGCCGAAGCTCTCGCCGCCGCGCCCGCAACGGCACGCTCTCGGCAGACGAGGCCAGCGCGATCCGCGCCGAACAGCGTCCGGTGGCATCCCCATCCCGGCAGGCAAGCTGGGCCATAGCTGCGTGCTGACGGTGGAAGAGAGCGCCAAGGCGAACAGGGAACGGGTGTGCCGCGACACGAGCATTCCCGAACCCGTGCGCCCGAGCGACGACAAGCTGCGGCGCTGAGACCGGCGCCCGGCGTCCTTACGAGGCGGTGACGCCCCCGGCGTGCTTGTTCACCAGCTTGAACGCCTTTTCGTACCACTCGGTGCCGGGATAGTTCGCCCCGAGCACCGCGGCATACTTGACCGCCTCGGCCGGGATCCCGAGCGCGAGGCTGCTTTCGGTCAGGCGGTAAAGCGCTTCGGGCGTGTGGCTGGTGGTGTCGAACTTCTCGACCACGTTGCGGAACCGCATGTCGGCGGCAAGCCACATGCCCATGCGCTGGTAGTGGCGGCCGATCTCCATTTCCTTGCCCGCGAGGTGATCCGCCACCAGATCGAGCTTCAGCCGCGCGTCAGCCGCATATTCGGTCTGCGGGAAACGCCGGTTGACCTCGCGCAGCGCCGTCTGCGCCTGTTCGGTGATCTTCTGGTCGCGGTTCACGTCGCTGATCTGCTCGTAATAGGAGAGCGCGATCAGATAATAGGCGTAAGGCGCATCCTTGTTGCCCGGGTGGATCGACAGGAACCGCTGCGCGTTCTGGATCGCCTTGTTGTAATCGCGCGCGATGTAATAGCTGAAGGCGCTCATCAGCTGCGCGCGGCGGGCCCAGGGCGAATAGGGGTGCTGGCGCTCGACCTCGTCGAACAGCGCGGCGGCGACCAGCGTGTTGCCCCGGTCAAGCCGGCGCTGCGCCTCGGCATAGAGCGATTCGACATCGCGCGCGACATAGGCGACGTCCTTGCCCTCGGTGGTGCGGGCGCACCCGGCAGTGGTGGCAAGCGCCGCCGCGATTAAGCCTGCGCGCGCGATACGGGAAGAGAACGTGGTCACCATGCCGGGCTCTATAGCGAGGGGGGTCGTGAATGGGAAGTGAAGCGCGCAAGGTCGGCACCTTCCCCCCACATTTTCCTACACGCGCGTTTTGTGTTCCTCTCCCCCTCATGACGAGAAAAAGAGACCCCCGCACCACCCGCCTCCCCGTCCCTGCCGGAGAGCTGCCCCCCTTCACCCCCGTCCCGCGCCAGTGCGCGCGCCATGACGGCTGGACGCCCGAGCGCCAGATCGCCTTCATCGAGGCGCTGGCCGACACCGGCTCGGTCGAGGCCGCGTGCAAGGCGGTCAACATGAGCACCGTCGGCGCCTACCACCTGCGCCGCCAGCCCGGCGCCGAGACCTTCCGCAAGGCGTGGGAGGCCGCGCTCCAGCTCGGCGTCGCCCGGGTCGAGGACGTGGTGATGGACCGCGCCCTCAACGGCGTCGAGGAACCGCTCTATTCCTACGGCAAGCTTATCGGCACCCGCCGCCGCTACAACGACCGGCTGCTGATGTTCATCCTGCGCAACCGCGCCCCCGAGCGCTTCGCCGACGGCGCCCCCAAGGCATTGAACGCGATCGGCCGGATGGAGCTCGAACGCCACAAGAAGCAGTGGCGCAAGGAATGGGAGGCCGAGCAGGCGAACGTCACGCCCGAGGAGGTGCGCGCCCGCATCGAGCGCAAGATC
>CAZQOO010000126.1:0-2284 GCA_964594845.1 uncultured Porphyrobacter sp.
CAGCTCGCCGCTGGCGATCAGGGCGTCGTAGCGGGCGAGGAGGCCTGCCACGCGTGCCTCAGCCGCGCGGGAGCATCTTGCGCACGATGCCCGAGAAGCTGGCGACCGTGTCGTCGTCCTGCACCACAAGGCCGCGGATGAAGACCAGCTTGCCGGTCTCGCGCACGATCTCGGTCACCGCATCGAGCGGGCGTTTGACATCGCCGCCGCCGACGAACTGCGTCGACAGTTCCAGCGTCACCGAGGGCCCGGCGTTGCCGGTGCCGATGCGGTGCATGGTCACGAACAGCGCGATGTCGATCAGCGCCAGCGTCACCGCGCCGTGGATCACGCCTTGCAGGTTCATGTGCCTGCGTTCGGGGAACATGCGCAGGCGCGCTTTCCCGTCGGCATCGACCCGGGTGATGAGCTTGCCCATCACCGCGCCGTTGAACAGCGTTTCGTCCTTGAGATTCCAGTGATGCCAGCCCGGATTGTCCGGGTCCGGCCCGTGTTCGAAGACGTCGTCCTTGAAACTCACCGGATCAGATCGCGCGCTCGGCCATCATCTTCTTGGTCTCGGCGATCGCCTTGGCCGGCGAGAGGCCCTTGGGGCACACGTTCGCGCAGTTCATGATGGTGTGGCAGCGGTAGAGGCGGAACGGATCTTCCAGATCGTCGAGCCGCTCGCCGGTCATCTCGTCGCGGCTGTCGGCCAGCCAGCGATAGGCCTGCAGCAGGATCGCCGGGCCGAGGAACTTGTCGGAGTTCCACCAGTAGCTCGGGCAGCTTGTCGAGCAGCAGGCGCACAGGATGCACTCATACAGGCCATCGAGCTTCTCGCGCTGTTCGGGCGACTGCAGCCGCTCCTTGCCCGAGGGCGTCGGCGAGACGGTCTGCAGCCACGGACGGATGCTGGCATACTGCGCGTAGAAGTGGGTGAAGTCCGGCACCAGATCCTTGATCACGTCCATGTGCGGCAGCGGCGTGATGCGGATTTCGCCCTTCAGATCCTCGATCGCGGTGGTGCAGGCGAGGCCGTTCTTGCCGTTCATGTTCATCGAGCACGAACCGCAGATACCCTCGCGGCACGAGCGGCGGAAGGTCAGCGTGGGGTCGATCTCGTTCTTGATCTTGAACAGGGCGTCGAGCACCATCGGCCCGCATTCGTCGAGGTTGATCTCGAACTTGTCGTAGCGCGGGTTCTGGCCGCTATCGGGATCGTAGCGGTAGATCTTGAACGACTTCACTCGCCCGCCAGTCGCCTTGTGCGTCTTGCCGTTCGCATTGATCTTCGAATTCTTGGGCAGAGTGAAGGTCGCCATTACATGATCCCGCGTTGCAATTTGCACCCTATCTAACGCCATTGTCCGGCCACGCAAGCGGGCGGTGCCTCGCAATTCTTGCATGGTTTCGCACAGCCGTTGCCCCGCGCTCAGCAACCGCTGTTGGAGACACATGAGACACTGTCCAGAAGCAGAAAGTCCGCCTGCGCGTACAAGTGGCCGGCGCGCGCTGTCGCAAGGGTGAAAAAATCGCGGAACCTGCGGGCCATGCGGGCACTTTAGGCGGCATGGATGATGTAGGACAGAGCGCTGCACGCATGCCCCGCACGGCCTGCGTGTTCGGCGCGTCGGGCGGGATCGGCCGGGCGCTGTGCGAAGGACTGGCGGCGGCGGGTTGTGTGCGCATTTATGCCGGATCGCGCCGGGGTGAGGAGCCCGACGGCAGCGTTTTCAGCCCCTTCGCCTTCGATCTTGCCGACGAGGCGACTATCGCCGCCGCCGCCCACGCGATGCGCGATGATCCGCCCGAGTGGGTGATCGTGGCGACCGGCGTTCTCACTCTTCCGGACGGCACAGGGCCGGAGCGGACCTACAAGCGGCTCGATCCGGCGACGATGGCGCAGGTCTTCGCGCTCAACACCATCGGCCCCGCGCTGATCGCCAAGCATGTGCTGCCGCTTATGCCGCGCGACAGGCGCTTCGTGTTCGCGGCGCTCTCGGCAAGAGTCGGCTCGATTTCGGACAACCGGCTCGGCGGGTGGCATTCCTACCGGGCGAGCAAGGCGGCGCTCAACATGCTGCTCAGGAACTTCGCGCTGGAAATGGCGCGCACCCATCCACTGGGCGTTGTGGCGGGGCTGCATCCGGGGACGGTGGATTCGGCGCTCTCGCAGCCGTTCCAGTCGGGCCTTGCGCAAGGCCAGCTGACCGCGCCCGACAGGGCTGCGGCCAACCTGATCGGCGTGCTGGCAGGGCTTGGCCCCGAGCAATCCGGGCGGGTGTTCGATTTCCGCGGGGAA
>CAZQOO010000126.1:2384-7802 GCA_964594845.1 uncultured Porphyrobacter sp.
GCGAGTTCGGCCCAGACCAGCAGGAAGGCGAGCACCGCCGCGACGAGGCCGAGCGACAGCCCGGCGCTGCTGCGCAGCAGCCGGGGAATCAGGAGCAGCGCCCCGCCGAGCACCGCAATCATGACCGCCCATAGCGCGAAATCGGCTGCGTCCCAGTTGAACTCCGCGCTCACGAGGCTGCCGACCACCGGAAAGGCTGCCAGTGCCCCTACCAGCGCTAGGCTTGTCCAGCGATATTGCCTGCGCGCGGCTGCGGACGCCAGCATCAGCCCAGCAGCCCGTGGCGCGACAGGCTTTCCGCCAGCAGCGTCTCGATCAGTTCAGGGTGGCTCCACCCCGCCAGCGCCGCCGCGCGGCCGAACACCTTCTGCGACCACAGGTTGCAGTTGAGGTTCAATTCAAGGAAGGTGATCTCGCCGGTCTCCTCGTTCACGCGGAACTCCCAGCGGCCGTAATCGAACGGGCGATATTCCTGCATCGCGGCCTTGGTATATTCGGTGATCCTGGCGATCATCTCGGCGTTTTCGAACGGGTCGAGCGAGTATTTCTGGCTGCGGTCCACCAGATCGCGCTTTTCCTGATAGGTGCGCAGGTGCGAGGGATCGGCCTGCCGGAAGATCATCATCGGCAGGATCACCGGCTCGCCGTTGATCGTCACCACCGGCACTTCGACATCGCTACCGTCGATGAAGGGTTCGACCAGCGCGTCATGGCCGAGTTCGTGGACACCGTGGATCGCCTTCTCGACGCTCGGCCAGTCGGTTGCGTCCATCACGCCCCAGCTGGCCGAGGAGTTGTTGGGCTTGACCACGAAACGGTTGCCTTCGGGGCATTTGGCCGGATCGATCGGCGCGCCGCGGCGGTAGATCGCCCAGGGCGCGGTCGGCACGCCGGCATCGCGCACGGCGCGCTTGGCGAGATGCTTGTCATCCGACAGCCCGCGCAGGATCGGGCTTGCCCCGAGATAGGGGATCCCTGCACGCTCGCACAGCAGCGGGCAGAGCATTTCGGAATTGAAGAAGCCGGCGCGGTTGAGCAGCGGGAAGACGAAATCGACCTCCGGCTTGTCGAACAGCACCTCGAACCTGTTTTCCACGCGCAGGTTGAGGCCGAGGCCCTTCAGCGTCTCGCGCATTTCGACATGGTAGGTGGCGTGATTGCCGTCCTCGGCGCTGCCGGACCCGTCCCACAGCGCGTTCTTGGCGATGAACATGATCTTGAGGCGCTGCCTGGCTTCCTCGGGAATGCGGAGCGGCGCGGGGTAGCTGGTCATGGAGCGTCAGGCCTTCTAGCGGGAAGCGGCGCATTTAGTGCGCAGGGGTCAGGTGCGCCAGATGCATTTTGCGGTTTTATTGGGACAGCGCTTTCTCTAGAGCGCGCGGGCCTCCGTCATTTGGCCGCTTGAAAGGTTGCCCCGGTGCCCCCTCTGAACCGCCCGCTTGCCGGGATAGAGCCTTCCGAAGATGCCCTCGCGCTGGTTGCGGCGCTGGCGAGCGGGGGCGATGCGCGGATCACGCTGGATCCGGCAACCGGGCTCAACCGCTATCTTTCCGCACCCCATCCGCGCGACGTGCTGGCCTATTCGTCCTCGACCGTGAGCGATATTTCCGCCGATGCCTTCGCGCACCTGCTGGAGCGGGGCGGGGCCAGGGCGGGGGCGGCCTATGATGCGCGGCTCGAAGCCCTGCGCGGCCGTATCCGCGCGGCCTATGGCATTGGCGCAGATACCGAAATCGTCTTCGCGCCGTCCGGCACCGATCTCGAATATGTCGCGCTGGCGCTGGCGCTGGGGCAGAGCGCGCAGGGCATCCACAACGTGCTGCTGGGCGCGGACGAGACCGGATCGGGCTGCATCCATTCCGCTCACGGACGCTTCTTCGCGAACGAGACCGCGCTGACTGGCGGGGTGGCTCCGGGCGAGGCGGTGGCCGGCATGGGCGCAATCACGCTGGTCGATGTGCCGGTGCGCTGCCCCGACGGGGTGGCGCGCACCAGCGCCGAAATCGCCGCCGGCATGGCGCAGGAGATCGCCGCCGCACGCGATCTGGGCAAGCACAGCGTGGTGCACTGCGTTCATGGTTCCAAGACCGGCCTTGTCCTGCCTGCACTCGCCGATCTCGACGCGCTGATGTCACGGTTCGGCAATGCCGCGACCTTCGTGGTCGACGCCTGTCAGGCGCGCATCACCAGCGCGGCGATCGCCGACTACCTCGCGCGCGGGGTGATCGTGCTGATGACCGGTTCCAAGTTCGTCGGCGCGCCGCCGTTCAATGGCTGGGCGCTGGTGCCCGCCGCGCTCGCCGCCCGCGCGGCGCCGCTGCCGCACGGCTTCGCGCAGATCTTCCGCCGCGCCGAATGGCCCGCCGGTTGGCCCGGAGCGCAGATGCTGGAGGACAGCGCCAATCCCGCGCTGGCGCTGCGACTGGAAGCGGCGCTGTTCGAGATCGAGCGGTTCCAGGCGATCCCCATGGCGCGGATCGGGGCGATGATCGCCGTCTTCGAGGCGGCTCTGGAGGCCCATTTGCTCGGCCCCCTCGGACTTGCCCGCGTGACGCCGGGCAGCGGCGAGGCGGGCGACAGTCCGATCGAGATGCGTACGCTGGCGACGCTCGATCTGTCGGGCCTGCCGGGGCTCGAAAGCTTCGATGCCGCGCAGGCGGCGCACAAGGCGATGGCGATGGACGGCATAAGGCTCGGCCAGCCGGTCAAGTGCGTGCGGGTGGACGGTGGCTGGGGCGGCACCATGCGCGTCGGCCTGTCGATGCCCCAGATCGCGGGGTGGAATGCCCTCTCCCCCGAGGCGCTGGCGGCGGAACTGGCGGCGGACATGGCCCGCATTGCCGGGGGCCTTGCCGCGGCGGCACAGCGCCAGACCGGCTGATCCCGCTTTCCCTGATGGCGATTGCGGCTACAACAGGCTGAGGGTCACGGGGGAAGGAGCAGGCGGATGGGCCTCAAGGGCTGGTACGAAGCGAACATCATGCCGAAGCTGATCACCTGCGCCTGTTCGCAGGGTCAGGTGATGAAGCGCCGCAGCGCGGTGGTGCCGCTCGCCCGCGGCGACGTGTTCGAACTGGGCTGTGGCGGCGGGATCAACCACGAATTCTACGATCCGGCCGCGATCACCTCCTATGCCGGGATCGACCCGCATGAAGGCCTGCTCGATGCCACCCGCGCGGCGGCGCAGCACAAGGGCTGGGCGGCGGACCTCAGGCAAGGACGGGGCGAGGCGATCCCCTTCGGCGATGCCAGCTTCGACTGCGTGGTCTGCACCTTCACCTTGTGTTCGGTCGATGACCCCGGGCAGGTGATGGGCGAACTGCGCCGCATCCTGCGCCCCGGCGGGCAGATGCTGTTCCTCGAACATGGCCGCGCCCCCGATGCCGGTGTGCGCGGGTGGCAGGAGCGGATCGAGCCCGTGTGGAAGCGGCTTGCCGGAGGCTGCCACCTCAGCCGCCCGATCGCCAGCGCGCTGGAGGGCGCGGGCTTTGCGGTCGACAGGCTGGGCGAGGGCTATACCCCCAAGGCACCACGCTTTGCCGGTTGGATGGAGTGGGGCGTCGCCCGCAAACCGGCATAGCGAGGGGCCGGAATAGCAAAGGGCGGGAGAGGTTCCCCGCTCCCGCCCTTGCCATGTCTTTGTCTTGGAGCGTCTTACTCGCCGAAAGTGCGGCTCCACCAGCCCTTGCGCGGCTTGGCCTCGCCATTGTCCGGAGCGGGCTCTGCGGGGGCCTCGGTTTCCGGCTCGGGCCGGGGTTCGGCAACCTCGGCGGTTTCCACCGGTTCCGGATCAGCGACCTTGGCCTTGCGCGGGGCCCGCTTGCGCTTGGGCTTTTCCTCCGCTGCCGGGGCTTCCTCGGCAATGTCGGAGGGCGCTTCTGCTGCCGGAGCGGCTTCGACAGCGACCTCGGCTTCCGGCTCGGCGACCTTGGGCTTGCGCGGGGCGCGTTTGCGCTTGGGCTTTTCGGCCGGGGCTTCCTCGGCAGCTTCGGCAGCGGGTGCTTCGGCGGTTTCAGCGTCGGGGGCGGATGCGGCTTCGCTCACATCAGCATCCGCGCCTTCGTCACCGGCATCCTCGGCACCTTCGGCATCCTGTGCCTCGTCACCACCGGCTTCGCCGTCACCGCGACGCTTGCGACCGCGACCACCGCGACGGCGGCGCTTCTTCGGGCGGGCTTCGCCATCGTCCGACGCTTCGGGAGCGGTAGCCTCGCCACTGTCCTCGCCTTCGCTGTCGCCTTCGGCTTCGCCGTTGTCGTCGCGGGCTTCGCCCTCCTCGCCTTCCTCGCGATCACGGTTGCGACCGCGACCTCCCCGGCGGCGACGACGCTTCTTGCGGCGGGCGCCATCCTCGTCGCTCTCGCCAGTGTCGCGGCGTTCGCGGCGCTGGCGCGGTTCGCGCTCGGCTTCCTCTTCCTCGAAGGCCTCTTCTTCCTCGTAGGATTCCTCGTCCTCGTCGATGATCGGATCGAAGCGCGGCGCCTGCGCCGGGCGCGGGCCGCTGCTCGAAACGTGCATCTTCGCGCCTTCGTCCTCGCCTTCGGGCACGACTTCGACGCTCACGCCGTAGCGCTGTTCGATCTCGACAAGGTCGGCGCGCTTTTCGTTGAGGAGGTAGATCGCCGCTTCGGTGCTGGCCGCCAGACGGATCTGGGTGCCCTTGCCCTTGGCCGCTTCGTCCTCGATCAGACGCAGTGCGGAAAGGCCCGCCGAGGAGGCGGTGCGGACCAGGCCGGTGCCGTCGCAATGCGGGCAGGGACGGGTGGTCGCTTCAAGCACGCCGGTGCGCAGGCGCTGGCGGCTCATTTCCATCAGCCCGAACGAGCTGATGCGGCCGATCTGGATGCGCGCGCGATCGTTCCTCAGCGCGTCCTTCATCGCCTTTTCGACCTTACGGACATTGGAGGAATACTCCATGTCGATGAAGTCGATGACGACCAGGCCGGCCATGTCGCGCAGGCGCAGCTGGCGGGCGATTTCGCGCGCCGCCTCGAGGTTGGTGTGGAGCGCCGTCTGCTCGATATTGTGTTCCTTGGTCGAGCGGCCGGAGTTGATGTCGATCGAGACCAGCGCCTCGGTCGGGTTGATGATCAGGTAGCCGCCGGACTTCAGCTGCACCATCGGATCATACATCGCGCGCAGCTGGTCTTCCGCGCCGTAGCGCTGGAACAGCGGCACCGGATCGGAATAGGCCTTCACCCGCCGGGCGTGGCTGGGCATCAGCAGCTTCATGAAGGCCTTGGCCGACTTGTAGCCGTCCTCGCCCTCGACGACGACTTCCTCGATTTCCTTGTTGTAGATGTCGCGGATCGCGCGCTTGATCAGAGCGCTGGCCGAATGGATCAGCGCGGGCGCGACCGAGGCGAGCGTCTTCTCGCGGATCTCGGCCCCCACCCGGGCGAGGTACTCGAAGTCGCG
>CAZQOO010000127.1:0-7739 GCA_964594845.1 uncultured Porphyrobacter sp.
GAACGACAGGAAGCGTTCGTCCTGGATGCCGAAATCCTCGATCAGCACTTCGGCTGCGCCCGCGACATTGCACAGGATCGCGCCGTGGTGCTGCATCACGCCCCGGGGGGCGCCGCCGGTGCCGCTGGTGTAGATCAGGCAGGCGGTATCCGAGCGCTCGATCCGCGCAATCCGCGCGTCAACTGCGGCGCGCGCGGCGGCGGCATCGCCGGTGACGAGGCTGTTCCACTCGCGATATTCGAAGCTGCCCGATTGCTGGCGCTTCAGATCGTCGATCCCGATGACGTGCTCGACCATCCCGGTCTGGCCGATCGCGCCGACCACCGGCACCAGCAACTTCTCGGTCGAGACGAACACCGCGCGCGCACCCGAATTGTCGAGGATATGCGCGTGATCGCGGCGGGTGTTGGTAGTGTAGGTGGGCACGGTGATGCAGCCCGCGGCCATGATCGCCAAGTCGGCGATGCACCATTCGGGGCGGTTTTCGCTGACCAGCGCGACCCGGTCGCCATCCTCCAGCCCCATGCGGCGCAGCGCCTCGGCCAGCAGGCAGACCTGTTCCGCCGCCGAGCGCCACGATTGCGTCACCCATTGCCCGCCGGCCTTGTGACCGAGGAAGGGCGCGTCGCCCTTGGCATCGGCGCGCTTGAGAAACAGTTCGACGAGGTTCTGTGCGCCGTCGATGTCCTGCAGCAGCTGGTCATCAGCCGGGTTGACCACAGCGCGGGGAGCGTGCGTCACGGTGGGGGAATGCACTGGCAAAGGCTCCTGATCCCTTCGAGCTTATCGTTCGGGGTTCAGGTGCGACCCCGTGTGGGGCCTGATTAGAGGCTCAGGGCCGTAGCGGCAAGCGGGGAGCATGCGGTTCCCCGCTTGCCGCTCAGGGCGTGACGACGCTGGCAAGCCGCGGTTCGGTGGCCACTTCCCAGCTGCCATCCGCCCGCCGACCCAGCGCATTGGCCTTGATCGGCGCGGGGCCGACGCGGATGCCCTTGTGGCCGAGCGCCTCCAGATCGGCCTTCAGCGCGACCAGCGCGGAGCTTTCCTCGATCAGCAGGGTGTCACCGAAAGCCATGGCAAAAGGCAGGGCGAGCGCATCCTGCGCACCGAGACCGAAATCGAGCACGCCGATGATCGCGCGGGTCACGGTGACCGGGATCGTCGGCCCGCCCGCGGCGCCGATCACCAGCACCACCTTGCCCTCGGCATCATAAACGATGGTCGGTGCCATCGAGGAGCGTGGGCGCTTGCCGCCTTCCACGCGGTTGGCGACCGGCTTGCCGTCGGCCTCGGGGGTGAGAGTGAAGTCGGTCAGCTCGTTGTTGAGGTAGAACCCGCCCCAGACGAGCCCCGATCCGAAGGCACCCTCGATGGTCGAGGTGTAGCTGACGGCATTGCCCGCCGCATCCACCACCGAGAAATGCGTGGTGCCGTTCTCCGGCTCCTCCGGCCCGTCGCCGCGGGCGCGCGGCGCGCCCGGCGGGACCCCGGCCTCGGCCTTGGCGAGCGTCGTATCGGGCGAAATCAGGCCCGAGCGGGCGGCGAGGTAGCCCTTGTCCACCATGCCTGCCACCGGCACGCTGACGAAATCGGCATCGCCCGAATAGAGCTCGCGGTCGGCATAGGCGAGGCGCTGGCTCTCGATGAACAGGTGCCAGAAGACGGGGCTGTCCGGCCCCAATGCGGCAAGATCGAAGCGTTCGAGCTGGCCGAGCATCTGCGCCACCGCGATCCCGCCCGAGGATGGCGGCCCCATGCCGCAGACGCGGTAGACGCGGTAGCGGATGCAGACCGGATCGCGCTCCCGGGGCTGGTAGGCGGTGATGTCGGCGGCCGTCATGCGCCCGTCCTGCGGCGTGGCTTCAGCGACATGGGCAGCCAGTGCCGTCGCCGCCTTCTCGCCATAGAGCGCCCGCGGTCCTTCGGCGGCGAGCGCCCGGAAGGTTGCGGCAAGTTGCGGATTCCTGACCGTCGTTCCCACCGGCAGCGGCTCGCCATCGGCGCCGAAGAAGATCGCGCGCGCCGTGTCCGACCTGTCGGCGCGGCCCTTGTTGCCCGCGAGCGATTCGTGGAGCCGCCGGTTCATCACGAAACCTTCTTCGGCGAGCGCGATGGCCGGTTCGAACAGCCTGGCCCAGGGCAGCGTGCCGTGCTCGGCATGGGCCTTGGCGGCGAGGGCGACATTGCCCGGCACTCCGACGCTGAGGCCGGAAAACACCCGCGCCTCGCGCCCGAGCAGCTTGCCGTCCGGCCCGAGGAACCGTGTCGGCGTGGCGGCGGCAGGAGCGGTCTCGCGTCCGTCGATGGTGGAAAGCGCGCCGCTTGCGCCGTCAGCCCGCACCAGAAAGCCGCCGCCCCCGATGCCGGAGCTCTGCGGTTCGACTACGGTCAGCGCCAGCATCACCGCAATCGCGGCATCGGTGGCCGAACCGCCCGCCGCGAGGATCGTCTCGCCCGCCGCCGTCGCGCGCGGATCGGCGCTGCTGACGACACCAGCGTTGACCGGTGCCCGATCGACGGTCGAAAGGGTCTGGCTGGTGGCGCAACCCGAAAGGGCGAGCGCCAGCGGGGCGAGGAGGGCAGGAAACACGCGCATCGGGGGAGTGCTATTCGCTTCCCACCGCTTCGGCAATGCTGGCGAACCCGTCGCGCTTCATCAGCGTCTCCAGCCCGCGGACGATCTTCGCGCCGAGACCGGGGCCTTCATAGACCATCGCCGAATAGAGCTGGACAAGGCTCGCGCCCGCTCGGATGCGCTCCCACGCGTGTTCGGCGCTGGCGATGCCGCCGACGCCGACGAGCGGGATCGCGCCGCCGGTCGCCTTGCGGAAATCGCGCAGGCGCTGGGTGGCAAGCGCACGCAGAGGCGCGCCCGACAGACCGCCGGTCTCGCCCGCATGGTGCGAGCGCAGCGCCGGGCGCCCAGAGCCTTGTCGATGGCGATGCGGGCGATGGCGTCGATATCGGCGGGTTCGAGATCGGGGGCGACCTTGAGGAAGATCGGCACCATGCTGCCCGCTTCACCCCGCGCGGCGATCACCGCGTCGAGCAGGCTGGTCAGTGCGCTCTCGTCCTGAAGCGCGCGCAGGCCCGGGGTGTTGGGGCTGGAGATATTGACGCACAGGTAGCTCGCGTGCCGCGCCATCATCCGCGCCATCACCGCGTAATCGGCGATGCGATCGGCCGAATCCTTGTTGGCGCCGATGTTCACGCCGACAATGCCCGGCCGCCCGGCGCGCGCCTTCAGCCGCGCCAGCGCCGCTTCGGCCCCGCCATTGTTGAACCCCATGCGGTTGATCACCGCCTCGTCCTCCACCAGCCGGAACAGCCGGGGCCTGGGATTGCCCGTCTGCGGCAGCGGAGTGATCGAGCCGACCTCGGTGAAGCCGAAGCCGAGGCCGAGCAGCGCGTCGGGCACCTCGGCATCCTTGTCGAAGCCCGCCGCCACGCCCACCGGATTGGGAAAATCGATGCCGGCGACGCGGATTCTCAGCGCACCCGGCATGGGCATCGGTCCGCGCAGGGGCAGAGCCTTGAGGCCGTTGATGGCAAGACGGTGTCCGGTCTCCGAATCGAGCGCGAACAGGGCGGGCTTGAGCAGGCGGAAGATCATGATGGCGTGCGCCTATGGCAGGCTGGCAGCGCTGTCGAGCGCCCAGCTTCCGCAAACCTTTGCGGATGACCAAAAAACCCTATTTATCAGATATGTGAATGCTCAGCGCATTAGGGGTTTGTGCTTGTCGCTTGCATACAATCAATCGAGCGATTCGCTGTTTATACGCTTCCTCGCGACCCGAAGGGCTCGGAGCAGCAATGCTAAGAGTTCCTCAACTCAGATGGGCGGTGCTCCGGTTTCGGAGTGCCGCCCCTTTTTTTGGCTCCACTTTCCCGATGCGCTGATCCCCGGTTGTCAGACCGTCCCGGGCGCGGCTAGACCTGTCACCACTGTGGTCGCCGACGCACAAGAAAACAGGGAAATGCCATGAAATCCGTCCGCCTGCTTGCCGCTCCGGTCTCGGCGCTGGCCTTGGCGTTCGCCGCGCCGCTCGCTGCGCAGGATGCCGCCGCCCCAGCCGCCGCCGCGCAGCCCGAACTTCCGGCCGAAGCGGGCATCGACGCGCTGTTCGCAGCCTATGATGCCGCCAGCCTCAGCCAGTCGCCCGAGGGCAAGGCCTATCGCGGCATCCGCGACGAGGATTACGGCAAGTGGAACGATCCCTCCGAGGAGGCCGAGCTGCGCGCCGACGCGCTGCTTGACCGGACCCTCGCCACCATGCGGGAACGCTACGATCCGGCCACGCTGGCGCCGCAGCAGGCGCTGTCCTACCGCCTGTTCGAACAGCTGGCCGCGCGCCGCGCGAGCCTGCGGCCCTATCGCGACTATGGCTATATCTTCGATCAGATGAACGGCGCGCAAAGCGATCTGCCGGCCTTCCTGATCAACACCCACCGCGTCGCCAACCAGGCCGAGGCCGAGGCCTATGTGTCGCGCATCGCCGGGCTCGGCCCGCTGATCGACGCGCTCACCGCGCAGTCGCGCGCACGGGCGGACAAAGGGGTGATGCCGCCCAAATGGGTCTATCCCTATGTCATCTCGGACATCGAGAACCTGCTCGGCGCGGGCGACGGCAATGCGATTCTGACCGACCTTGCCGGAAAGGTCGAAAAGCTCGATCTCGATCCCGACACCAAGGCCGGCATCACCGGCAGCGCCAAGGATGCGTGGTGGGACAGCGCCGCCCCCGCCTACCAGCGCCTGCTCGCCGAAATGCAGCGCCAGCAGGCGATCGCGCCGACGGCCGACGGCGTCTGGCGCTTTGCCGAGGGCGACAAGTATTACGCCGCGCTGCTCAAGAGCTACACCACCACCGATCTGACGGCGGACGAGATCCACGCGCTCGGCCTGAGGGAAACCGCCCGCATCCATGACGAGATGCGCGCGATCATGGCCAAGGTCGGCTTCACCGGGACCTTGCAGGAATTCTTCGAATATACCCGCACCGATCCGCGCTTCTTCCACACCAGCCGCGAGGCCTATCTCGCCGAGGCGGAAGGCCATCTGGCGCGGATGACGGCGAAGCTGCCCGAATTCTTCAACACGCTTCCCAAGGACCCGCTGGTGATCAAGCCGGTCGAAGCCTTCCGCGAGAAGAGCGCAGGGAAAGCCTTCTACCAGAGCCCCGCGCCCGACGGATCGCGGCCCGGCACCTACTACGTCAATCTCTACAATCTCAATGACATGAGCAAGAACGAGCTCGAGGCGCTGGCCTATCACGAAGGCCTGCCCGGGCACCACCTGCAACGCTCGATCCAGGGCGCGCTTGGCGATCTGCCCGCGTTCCGCCGGTTCGGCGGGGTGACGGCCTATTCGGAAGGCTGGGGCCTCTATACCGAGGAACTGGGCAAGGACATGGGCTTCTACACCGATCCCTATTCCGATTTCGGGCGGCTCGGCATGGAGCTGTGGCGCGCCGGACGGCTGGTGGTCGATACCGGCATCCACCACAAGCGCTGGAGCCGCGAGCAGGCAATGGCGTGGCTGACCGAGAACACGCCCAACCCGCCGGGCGATATCGAAAAGGCTATCGAGCGCTATATCGTCTATCCCGGGCAGGCGACGGCCTATATGATCGGCAAGCTCAAGATCATGGAGCTGCGTGAGAAGGCGCGGACGGAATTGGGAACCAAGTTCGATATCCGCGAATTCCACGATGTGATCCTGACCAGCGGCCCTGTGCCGCTGTCGATCATGGAGGAGAATGTCGGGCAGTGGATCGCTGCCCGCCGCCAGCAGTAAGGGTCGCGCCGCTATTGCAAGGGGGCCGCGCAAGCGGACAGGGCACAATTGCAGTTCAAGCTTGATATCGTTGCCCCGCCGGCAGAAGTCGCCGCGCTGGTCAACACATTCTACGTGATCGAGACGCAGGATGCCCGGATCGAGGAGATCGTTCCGGCCTATTCGGCGCAGCTGGTGATGATGATCCGCGGGCGGCTGGTTGTCGACCGGCCCCATGATGCACCGGTGGAGGCTGGCTGTGTGGCGATCAATGCCCCGCAGCTCGGCGCTGCGCCTTGTGTTCTGGAGGGGCCGGCGTTGCTGATCGGCGCCTCGCTGACCCAGATCGGCTGGCAGGCGATGGCGAATCTGCCTGCCGACACCGTGCACGACCGGCTGCTGCCGGCCGACACCATCCTTTCCGCTGCCGAGGTCAGGAAGCTTGAAGCCATGGCGGCCGATTGCGCGGCGGGCCGCACGGCGGTGCGCGATCTGTGCGCCGCGCTTGGCACCATGCTGGCAGTGCCCCGCCACACCCTGCGGCCCGATCATGTCGCGGTGGTCGAGGCGATCATGCGCTGGCTCGGCAGCGGGTTCGATCCCGCGCTCGACGCGCTCTACAGCTCGGTCGGTATCTCGCCGCGCCAGCTCCAGCGGCTGTGCCGGCGGTTCTTCGGGGTGCCGCCCGCTCAGGTGCTCAAGCGCTTCCGGGCGATCCGCGCGGCGATGGTGCTCGCCAACCCGGCCCTGCCCGACGCCCTGCGCGACGAGATGCTGGCGAGCTTCTTCGATCAGGCGCACCTCATCCACGATATCCGCCGCTATACCGGCCGCACGCCGACCCAGTTGCGCGGCAAGTCGCTGTCCTCCGGGCTGCTCGATCCCAGCGGCCACGGCGATGCCGCAGGGCTGCTGCGCGGCGAGGAGGCTTCGCAACCTTAACGGTTGAAATCCGAGCAGATCGCTCGTAATTGCAAATCGGAACGATTTTGTCCGATTTGAGAACCGTTCGCAATGCGCCTGTCCAACCTTGCCGATTATGCGGTGATTACAATGTGTCAGGCCGCACTTCACTGCGGCAGCGGACGCGTGAGCGCGGCCGAGCTTGCGGCAGAATCGGGCCTGCCGGTGCCGACCGTGCAGAAGCTCGTCTCGCGCCTCACTGCGGCGGGCCTGCTGCGTTCGGTGCGCGGGGCGCATGGCGGGTTGCAGCTCGGACGCCCTGCGGCGGCGATCACCGTGGCGGATATCGTCGAGGCGGTCGAAGGCCGGATCGCGCTCACCGCCTGCGTGGATCACAGCCCCTGCGATTTCGAGGCCGGGTGCAGCATGAAGCCGCACTGGCCGATCATCAATGACGCCCTGCGCGGCGCGCTGGCGGGGATCACCCTCGCCCAGCTGCGCAGCCCCGCCCCGCGTCACCAACCTGTCGAGGAACAACCGGCATGAGCGAAGACATCGAAATCCAGGACCGCGAAGCGCGCGAGGCCGCCGCCAAGGTCGCCGATTACGAGCATGGCTGGTCGGCCGATATCGACACCGAATTCGCGCCCAAGGGCCTCTCCGAGGACACCGTCCGCTTCATCAGCGCCAAGAAGAACGAGCCCGAATGGATGCTCGAATGGCGCCTCAAGGCCTTCCGCCTGTGGCAGACCATGGAGGAGCCGGACTGGGCCAAGGTCGGCTATCCGCCGATCGACTATCAGGACGCCTATTACTACGCCGCGCCCAAGAAGAAGGCGACCATCGCGTCGCTCGACGAGCTCGATCCCGAGATCAAGGCGGTCTACGACAAGCTCGGCATCCCCGTGGCGGAGCAGGAAGTGCTCGCCGGGGTCGAGGGCGCGCGCAAGGTCGCGGTGGATGCGGTGTTCGATTCCGTCAGCGTCGCCACTACCTTCCGCGAGGAGCTGAAGCGCGCGGGCGTGATCTTCCTCTCGATCTCCGAGGCGATCCGCGAATA
>CAZQOO010000128.1:0-7216 GCA_964594845.1 uncultured Porphyrobacter sp.
CGCTCAATGTCGCCTCGACCCGCGTGGTGCTGGTCCACGGGCACGAGGGCGGGGCGGCGGCTGGCCATGTGATCGAGAGCTTCGCCGCCTTCCTTGTCGGGGGCAATTTCGCCGTCGGGCTGTTCGTCTTCGCGATCCTGATGATCATCAACATGATCGTCATCACCAAGGGCGCAGGGCGCGTGTCCGAGGTTTCGGCGCGCTTCGTGCTCGACGCCCTGCCGGGCAAGCAGATGGCGATAGACGCCGACATCGCCGCTGGCCTCATCACCGCGGACGAGGCCCGCGAACGCCGCCGCGAGGTGACCATCGAGGCCGATTTCTACGGCTCGATGGACGGTGCCAGCAAGTTCGTGAAGGGCGACGCGATTGCCGCGCTGCTGATCCTCGGGGTCAACATCATCGCCGGTTTCGCGCTGGGGATGATCAGCCACGGCCTCAGCGCCGCAGAGGCGGGCGAGGCCTATGTCACGCTGGCGGTGGGCGATGCGCTGGTGGCGCAGGTGCCGGCGCTGCTGCTGTCGATTGCCGCCGCCGCTATCGTCACCCGCGTCGCGGACAGCCGCGATCTGGCCGGGCAGATCGGTGGCCAGTTCGCCGATCCGCGCGGGTGGCTGCCGGTGGCGCTGATCCTGGGTGCGGTGGGCCTCGTCCCGGCCATGCCGCAAGCGATCTTCCTGCCCGGCGCGGCGATGGCTGCCGCGATCTGGTGGCAGCTGAAACGCCGTGCCGATAGGCCCGCGCCGCCGCCCGAGCCGGCCGCCGAGCCAGCCCCCGATGCCATCGCGCTCGCCGACGTGTCGGACCAGACGCTGGTCACCATCGAACTGGGCTTCGGCCTCGTCGGCCTGGTCGACGAGGCACAGTCTGCCCCGCTGATCGCCCGCATCACCGGCATCCGCAAGCAGCTGTCGCGCGATCTCGGCTTTGTCCTGCCGCAGTTCCGCATCCGCGATTCGCTCGATCTCGGGGCGCAGGACTATGTCGTCCTGCTTGGCGGGGTGAGCATCGCGCGGGGACAGGTGCGCCCGGGCAAGCTGCTCGCCATCGACGCGGGCGAGGTGCGTGCCGGCCATGGCCTGACCGGCGAGGCAACCCGCGATCCCTCCTTCGATTGCCCGGCCCTGTGGATCGCGCCGGCCGCGCGCGATCACGCCATTGCCGAGGGCTTTCTGGTGGTCGATCCGGCCACCGTCATCGCCACCCACGCAAATCAGGCACTGCTGGCCGAGGCGCACCAGCTGCTGGGGCCCGACGAGGTGCGCGAGTGGGTCGATGGCCTCAAGGCCCGCGCGCCCGCGCTGGTCGAGGCGGTGACCCCCGATCCGCTCGCGCTGCCCGCGCTCACCCGCACTCTGCGCGCGCTGCTCGCCGACGGAATTGGCCTCGCCCATCCGCAGCCGTTGTTCACCGCGCTGGCGCTCGCGCTCCAGAAGACCCATGATTTCGACGCGGTGATCGACGCTGTGCGTGCGGACCTCGGCGCGCGGCTGATCGCCCGCATCGCCGCGCCGGGCGAGCCGCTCAAGGTGGCGACGCTCGATTCCGGCCTGGAAAGCGCGATCCTGGGCGGGATGGTGGATCCGGCCACAGGGCAGCCACTGATCGAGCCTGACTGCGGCGCCATGATCGCGCGCGAGATCAACGCCATCGCCGATGCCGAGAAAAGCGCGATTGCCCTTATCGTCCAGCCGCCCGCACGCCGTGCGCTGGCTGTCCTGCTGCGCCAGCGCGCGCCCCGCTGTCTTGTCCTGTCGATTGCCGAACTGCCCCCGACCCAGCCGATTGCCGTGGTCGGGGTGATCGGTGACGCAGGCCGGCCCGAGGCGCCTGCCCTCGCCGCGCCCGAAGCGATGGAACCGTCCCGATGAAGCATGATCACAGCGCCTTTGCGGCGCCCTATTCACCCGACCGTGCAGCGGTGGAAGACCGCGTGCGCCGCTTCCTCCCGCTGGTGCGCCGCGCCGCGTGGCATATCCACGGCAGTGGCCGGGCCGAGGGGCGGAGCGGGCTGGAGATCGAGGATCTCGTGCAGGCCGGGATCGTCGCTCTCACCGAATGCGCCCAGCGCCACACCGGCCCGACCGAGGACGGCTTTGCCGCCTACGCCAAGATCAGGGTGCGCGGCGCGATGCTCGACGAAGTGCGCCGCGCCGCCCATGACACCCGCACCGCGCGTCGCAAACGCGCCGCCTATGAGCGCGCCTGCGAGAGCCTGCGCGGCCAGCTGGGGCGCGAACCCAGCCGGGCGGAACTGGCGCGCCTGCTGGAAGTGGACGATGCCGAACTGCTCGCGATCGAGAGCGCGCTGGTGACGATCACGCCGATTTCGGAGGAATATGACGAGACTTCGACCGCTTTCGCCAGCGACGACCCTGATCCCTTCGAAGCGCTGTGCGCCGCCGAGGACCGCGAGCGGCTGGTGCAGGCGATGATTGCGCTCCCCGACCGGCTGAAGCTGGTGCTCCAGCTGTTCTTCGTCGAGGAGCTCAACCTCACCGAAATCGCCGCCGTGCTCGATGTCAGCGTGCCGCGCGTCCACCAGCTGCGCGCCAAGGCGCTCAAGGACCTCAAGGCGCTGATGATGTCGGAGGAAGCGGACTAGAACCTAGCCCGCATCCCCGTCCGCGTGCCCGCGGCCTTCGCTGGTGGTGCGCTGCGATCCGCCGGCGCCGCGTGCGCCTTCGCCTTCCCACCAGTAGGGCCGGCGCGTGGCCGTGCCGGTGCCGACCTCGTTCATCGTCTTCGCATCATACAGCCGTCCGCCGAGCATCACCTGTTCGATGTCGTCGGAATTGCCGATGTCGACGCTCGGATCGGCCGACAGGATCACCAGATCGGCGAGCTTGCCCACCTCGATACTGCCGATGTCCTTCGCCATGCCGAGCGATTGGGCGGGCATGATGGTGCCCGCCTTGAGCGCCTCGACCGGGCTCATCCCGCCGCGCGCGAAGCTCCACAGTTCCCAATGTGCGCCGATCCCGGCCTGCTGGCCATGCGCGCCGATGCTGACCTTGACGCCGCGCTGCGCCAGCTTGCGCGCCTCGCGGGCGCTGTTGTCGTCGACGAAGGCCCAGTCGGGGGCGGTGGTGCGGCGACTGGTGTCGGCCAGCAGCATCTTGGGCGGGGTGTGCACCATCAGCGGGTTTTCCCAGACATTGGTCGCCTGCCGCCAATAGGGATCGCCCGCCAAGCCCCCGTAGGTCACCACCAGGGTCGGAGTGTAATTGGTCTCCGACTGGCCGAACAGCTGGAGCACGTCCTCGTAGAACACATCGACCGGCACGTTATGTTCGAGCGTCGAATTGCCGTCGGCGACGATGTTCATGTCCATGCCGAACAGCGATCCGCCCTCGGCCACCACCAGAATGTTTTCGGCAGCTGCGGCACGCACCACCATCTGGCGCTGTTCGCGGCGCGGCTGGTTGTAGTTCTTGACCGAAATCCCGCCCTGCGCCTTGATCCGGCGCACATGGGCGAGCGCGTCGTCGTAGCTGTCGATGCGGGCATACACATCGGGCGCCTTGGCGCCGTAGATGATCTCGCCGGTCGAGAAGATGCGGGGGCCGAGGGTGAGGCCGGCGCGCTGGCGCTCGGCAGCGGCAAAGACGGTGCTGGCCTGCGATGAAGGATTGTGGACCGTGGTGACCCCGAGCGCGAGATCCTGCAGCAGCGACCAGTTCTGCTGCGGGATCAGATCGCCCACGCCATAGGCGCCATGGGCATGGGCATCGACGAGGCCAGGCATGATCACCTTGCCGCTGGCGTCAATGAAGCGCGTGCCTTCGGGGAAGGCGATCTTCACCGTGGTCGCGTCGTGGACCCCGGTGATGCGGTCGCCCTCGATCACGATCATGCCGTTCTCGATGACGCCGGCATCGTCCGCCGCAAGGCCGGCGCGCATCGTCAGCACCCGGGCGCCGGTGATGACGGTTGTGCCGGAGGGCCGGGCCTTCTGCACCGGCACTCCGAGCGGAATGCCGGTGGTGGGCGGCGTGAAGCCTGCGGTCTTGTCGGCCTCCGACTTGGGCGCGGCAGCGAACAGGGCACTGACGCTCGCGCTCTGGAGCGAGGGGCCGATCGACCAGAACAGCGTCTCGCCCCCGTTCGCCCAGCCGAGGTAGTCAGCACCACCGGTGCTGACTCTGGTGACAGGCAGCGGACCGCCCTTCTCGCTGACGTCGACCGGCTTGCCGCCGGGCACCAGCGGCATGGCGAAGACCTCGTAGTTCTGGCGGAAGGCGATGGTGCGGCCATCGGGCGCGATGCGCAAGTCGTTGGCCAGATCGCCCTTGGCATGGACGCGGCGCGCCTCGCCCGAAAGATCGGTCGAGACGAGCGCCAGCCCGCCGCCCTCGCGGCCAAGCATGAACAGCCGGTCGGTCGCGGCGCCCCATTGCGGGTTTGCTCCGTCGCGGGTGACCAGCCGCGGCTCGCCCCCGCCCAGCGACATAACGTAGATGCCCGGGCTTTCGGAATAGTCGGGCGAGGTCAGGTAGCCGCCCTCGCGCTTTTCGAAGGCGATCATGCTGCCATCGGGCGAGAAGGCGAGGTTGCCGAAATGGCCCGGGCCGGTCAGCACGCGGCGGTTCTGGCCATCGGCATCGGCGACGACGATCTCGCCCAGCGTCGCGTCGCTCCAGCGGACATAGGCGAGGCTCTGCCCGTCGCGGCTGAAGGCAGGGAAGGCTTCGAGCACATCGGCGCTATCGCCGGTCAGCGGGCGAGGCAGGTCCTTGCCCCTCGCTGACTTCACATGGAGCCGCCCGAGACTTTCGAACACCACGCGGCTGCCATCGGGCGAGAGCGTGGCAAAGCGCGGCATGGTGGTCATGAAGCTGTCGGGGGCGACATCGATCACCGGATGCGGCGCGCTTGCCACGGCGCGGGTGTCGTTGATGGTGAAGGGGATCACCGCATGACCTGTGCCGTCGCGGTTCACGCGGTTCAGTTTGCCGCCCGCCCAGAACACGATGCCGCTCGAATCCGGCAGCCAGTCCATGTTGGGATAGACCCCGGTGACGGCCCAGGTCTCCTGCACGTCGAGATCGAGCTTGCCGTAGATCATCCGCTCGCGGCCGCTGGCAAGGTCTTTCACCCACAGCTGGGTCTGGTCCTTGTCGCGGCGGACGAAGGCCAGTTCCTTGCCGTCGGGCGAGGGCGCGGGGCGCACCGCGCCGCCATAGCCGCTGACTGCGGTGGTGACTTCGCCGGTCGCCAGATCATGCCGCTCGATCGCGAAGATGCCGGCATTGGAATCCTGGGCATATTCGAAGATCGGCCCCGGCGTCGTGTTGCGGGTGTAGTAGATCGCACTGCCATCGGGGGCGTACACCGGCTCGCCCAGTTCCTTCTGGAGGCGTTCATTGGCGCGCTCGACCACCTGTACCCCGCCGCCGCCGGCGACATGGTAGATCCACACTTCCCCGGTGCCGAGCGAACGTTCGGTGGTGTAGTGCTTCTTGGCGGCGATGAAGCGCCCGTCGGGCGACCAGCTGGGCTGGTTGAGGAGGCGGAAATCCTCCTTGGTAACCTGCCGCTTGTCGCTGCCGTCGGCGTTCATCACCCAGATATTGTCTCCGCCGCCGCGGTCGGAAGTGAAGGCGATGCGCCTGCCGTCGGGCGAAAAGCGCGGGTGGACTTCCCAGGCGAGCCCTTCTGCGATGCGCTTGGGCGTGCCGCCAGTGATCGGCATCGTGTAGATGTCGCCGAGCAGGGTGAAGGCGAGCGTCTGCCCGTCGGGCGAGACGTCGACATCCATCCACGTGCCCTCGTCGGTCTTGATCGGCACCTGCTTGAGCACTGCGCCCTTGGGTGCCTCGATGTTCCAGCTTTCGTCAGCCTTGGCGGCCTTGCCCTTGGACTGGGCGGCCAGCGGTGAAGCAATAACGGCGGCCCCGGCAAGCAGGGCGGCGGCGAGATAGCGCATGGAAAGTCTCCCTCTGTCGGCGCGGGAGACTAGCGGGACAGGGGGATAATGCTAGGGGCGGGAATGTCGTTGGTCGATTACGGACGGCGGCTAGAGGGGGCGCGCGATGCTGCAGAGGATCACCAACAACTTCGCCGCGTTGACGGTGATCGGGGCAGTTCTGGCGTGGTTTGTCCCCGAAGCCTTCAGCTGGATGACCGACGGACGGTTCGCTGTTGCGGGCCAATCGCCGGTCAACATCGCGCTCGGTCTGGTGATGCTGGCGATGGGCCTGACCCTGACCTTCGATGATTACCGCAGCCTCGCTGCCATGCCCAAGGCGCTGCTGGTGGGCGTGGTTCTGCAATTCACCATCATGCCGCTCGCGGGCTACGCCATCGCCCGCGCGCTGGGGCTGGAGCCGGGATTGGCGGTGGGCCTGATCCTCGTGGCCTGCTGCCCGGGCGGAACGGCCTCGAACATCGTCACCTTCATCGCGCGCGGGCATGTGGCATTGTCGGTGGCGATGACCATGACCTCGACGCTGGCCGCCGTTGTGCTGACCCCACTGCTGACGGGGTGGCTGGCGGGGGCCTATGTCGAGGTCGACCGGGTGAACCTGCTGGTCAACATGATCGCCATCGTGCTGCTGCCGGTGGTGCTGGGGACGCTGCTCAACCGCTGGATGCCGGGCGCGGTCGCGCGGGTGAACGCGCTGCTGCCTGTGGTGGCGATCCTCCTGATCCTGCTGATCCTCGGCGGGGTTCTGGCCGGGGCCAAGGACCAGATCGCCGCGCACGCAGGCGTGCTGGTGCTGGCGACCTTCCTGCTTCACGCTCTGGGGTTCGGCCTCGGCTATATGCTCGCGAAGGTGCTTGGCCTTGGCGAGGTGGCGGCGCGGACCATCAGCATCGAGGTGGGGATGCAGAATTCCGGCCTCGGCTCAGGGCTGGCCAAGACCCCCGCCTTCGCCGCGCAGTTCGCCGATGCGACGCAGGCCGCGCTTGCCCCGGTGCCGGCGGTGATTTCGGGCCTGTGGCACGTGGTGATCGGCAGCTTGCTGGCGGGGTGGTGGCGGCGGAGAAGCTGACCCACCATCGTCACCCCCGCGCAGGCGGGGGTCCAGCTCCCTTCAATGCTCAGCTGGATCCCCGCCTGCGCGGGGATGACGGGGGTCAGGAGAACTGCCCCCGCTTCGGCCCGAGATAGCCGAACAGATACGCCCCCACTTTCCGCATCTGGATCTCCTCCGAGCCCTCGGTGATCCGGTAGCGGCGGTGGTGGCGGTAGATGTGCTCGAACGGCTTG
>CAZQOO010000129.1:0-1274 GCA_964594845.1 uncultured Porphyrobacter sp.
AGCGCGGTGCCGCTGCCGTCGTCATTCGCGCCCGGTGCGTCCGAGGTCGCATCCATCGCATCGCTGACGCGGCTGTCGATATGGCCCTGCACGATCACGACCTCGTTCGGGCGCTCGGTGCCGCGCTGGATCGCGACCGCGTTGCGCACCAGCGTCGCGGTGGGGATGCGGCGGCCATCGGGCTGGATCACCTCGCCCACGGGAAGCACCTCAAGGCAGCCGCCACACTTCGCGCCGATCCGGCGGAACTCCTCCAGCCCCCAGTCCACCGCCGCGCCGATCCCGCGCTTGGGATCGGTCTGCGAGGACAGGGTGTGGCGCGTGCCGAAACTGACGAGCTTTTCGACGTCGGCCTTTAGGCGCTGTTGCGAAACCTCGTCGGCGGGGTGCGTTTGAGCGGCGAGCGGAGCGGCGGCAAGCCAGGCGGCGAGCAGGAGAGCGCGTTTCATCATGCGCCCTGTCTGCCCTTACCGCTGCTGTCGCGCAACCCCGGCCTAGTAGGAGCGCGCCACCAGAATGCGCTCCACCGCCGGCGCGCCGGTGAAGATGCAGGTGCCGGTCGCCGCCGCGCCGCCGCGCGGCACGTTGCGGATGGTGAGCTTCACCGCCTTCAGCTTCTCGACCACCGCATCGAGCGCCGCGCCGGTGGGCTTGGCCCATTCGACTTCGACCCAACCCGGATATTTGCCGCCCTGTTCGAAGTGATCGACGACTGCCTGCCACGCGGTAATGCCGCGCGTGATATTGGCATCGCGGCGCACGCGGGCCTCCTCGAACAGGGCGTGCTGGATCTCTTCGAGCAACGCGCCAGCTGAAGCGGCGAATTCCTCGCGCGGGACGAACTGCATCGCAGGCTTGCCGTTGGCGAGGTTCCACAACTGGTCGCGGCGCAGCACCGCGAGCTTGCCTTCAGCCATGTCGCGCGGGCCAAACTCGATGATGACGGGCGCGCCCTTGCGCACCCAGTCCCAGCGCTTGGCCGCGGCCTTGCCGGGCGACTTGTCGAGCAGCACCCGCAGCTTCTCGCCCAGCGCGGTCTGCCCGGCGAGCATGGCGCGGACGTCCTCGCAATAGGCGATCAGCTCCGCGTCTTCCGGAGCCTCGCGCAGCATCGGAATGATGATGATCTGCTGCGGCGCGATGGCAGGCGGCACGCGCAGCCCGTCGTCGTCGCCATGGGTCATGATCACCCCGCCGATCAGGCGCGTCGAGACGCCCCAGCTGGTGGTGTGGCAATATTGCTGGCTGCCCTCGCGGTCCTGATACTGGATGCC
>CAZQOO010000129.1:1284-7196 GCA_964594845.1 uncultured Porphyrobacter sp.
GAAGTTGGTGCCGAGATAATGGCTGGTGCCGGCCTGCAGCGCCTTGCCGTCCTGCATCATTGCCTCGATCGACCAGGTTTCGACCGCGCCGGGGAAACGTTCGTTCTCGGGCTTCTCGCCCGCGATCACCGGGAGCGCGAGATCTTCCTCGGCGCAGGCGCGATACATTTCGAGCGCGCGGTGGGTTTCCGCGAGCGCATCCTCCCGGCTCTCGTGCGCGGTGTGGCCTTCCTGCCAGAGGAATTCGCTGGTGCGCAGGAACATCCGCGTGCGCATCTCCCAGCGCACCACATTGGCCCACTGGTTGGTGAGCAGCGGCAGATCGCGCCAGCTCTGCACCCAGCGCGCCATGGCATCGCCGATGATCGTCTCGGACGTGGGGCGCACGACCAGCGGCTCTTCGAGCCTGGCGGCGGGATCCGGAATCAGCCCGCCCTTGCCATCCGCAATCAGACGGTGGTGGGTGACGACCGCCATCTCCTTGGCAAAGCCTTCGACGTGCTCGGCCTCGCGGGTGAAGTTGGCGAGCGGGATGAACAGCGGGAAGTAGCAGTTCTGTACGCCTGCGGCCTTGATCCGGTCATCCATCAGGCGCTGGATGCGCTCCCAGATGCCGTAGCCCCACGGCTTGATCACCATGCAGCCGCGCACGCCGGATTCCTCGGCGAGGTCGGCGGCGCCGATGACTTCTTGATACCACTTGGCAAAGTCGTCTTCGCGCTTGACGGTGAGCGCGTGGCGGATCTGGGACACGGACGTAGATTCCTGAATGAGTGACAGCGGCGCGCGCTATCGGCGCTATTTGCCCAGTTCGTCCAGCTTCTTTTGCATCGCCGCCATCTGTTCCCGCAGCGCGGCGAGTTCATCCTTGGTGTCGGCGGCGGGCGCGGCGGGCTTGTCCTTGGCCTTGCCCATCCCGGGAAGGAACACATCAGCTGCCGCGCGCATCATCGCCATGTTGGTTTCGTGCAGCGCGGCAAAGGGTGTTGCACTGATGCCCTTCTCGAACGCCTCGCGGATCTTCGACTGGTTGTCGCGGAAGTTGGCCATGCTGGCTTCGAGATAGGACGGCATCAATGCCTGCATCGAATTGCCGTACATGCCGATCAGTTGGCGCAGGAAGCTGACCGGAAGCATCTGCTGCCCGCCGCTGGCTTCCTCGTCCATGATGATCTGGGTCAGGATCGAATGGGTGATGTCGTCCCCGGTCTTGGCGTCGAGCACCTGGAATTCGACATTCTCGCGCACCATTTTCGCCAGATCTTCCAGCGTGATGTAACTGGAGGAGGCGGTGTTGTAGAGGCGGCGGTTGGCGTATTTCTTGATGATTACCGCTTCGTCCGCTCCGCGCGATGCAGCCTTCGACCTGCCGACCATTATCTTATCCCGTTAGTTGACCCTGCGGCATATTAGCACCTGCACAAGCTGCAGCGCAATATAGGCCGATCGACAGGTCAACAGCCACGCAGCCGCCCGCCGATCACAGTCAGCAATTCGTAGGCTGACAGAGTGTTTTGCTGCGTCGCATCGTTGATGTCCCACGGCACCGTCAGCCAGTCGCCGGCAACCAGATCGGGCGCGGCAGCGAGATCGACCACCACCATGTCCATCGACACCTTGCCGAGGATCGGCAACCGGCGCTCGCCATGGTGCAAGGCATTGCCGGGACCGCGCAGGCGCAGGAACCCGTCGGCATAGCCGATCGACACCGTGCCGACGCGCATCGGGGCGGCGGCGGTGAAGGTGGCATTGTAGCCGACGCTCTCTCCGGCTGCGAGGGTGCGGCATTGCAGGATCGCCGCCTCGACCTTTGCGACCGGCCGGATGGCATCGGCAAGTTCTCCGCGCGGAACCCCGCCATAAAGCGCAAGGCCCGGGCGGGTGAGCGCGAAGGCATAATCCGCCCCGAGCGCGATCCCGGCGCTGTTGGCTAGGCTGGCGCGGCGGTGCGGTATCCGCGCGGCGGCAGCGCGAAACGCTGCCAGCTGGCGCGCATTCATCGCGCTGTCCTCGTCGGCGCTGGCAAGGTGGCTCATCAGGATATCGACATCGAGCGCCGCGATTTCCGCCGCGCCCGCTTCCTCCGGCGCAATCCCGAGCCGGTTGATCCCGGTGTCGACCATCAGGTGGCAAGTCCCGCCCCCGCTCGCCATCCAGCGCGCCGCCTGTTCGCGCGAATTGATCACCGGCACCGCGCCGGTCTGGCGCGCATAGGCGCAGTCGGCGGCAGTAACCGGTCCGTGCAGCACCGCGATCCGCCTTGCAGGGACATGGCGGGCGACGGCGGCCACCTCGCTCCAGTGCGCGACGAAGAAGGTCTCGCACCCGGCATCGCGCAGCGCCGGCACGCAGGTCTCGACCCCGAGGCCATAGCAATCCGCCTTGACCGCCGCACCCGCCTGCGCCGCGCCCGACAGCGCATCGAGCGCGCGCCAGTTGCCTGCCAGAGCTGCGGTATCGACCGTCAGACGCAGCGGTGGCGGCGGTGCGCCCTCACTCATCGGCAAAGTCTCGCGGCGGGCCGCCCGGGATGCCCCACCAGGCGACAAGCAGGCCGAAGGCGACCACGCCCCACGTGTACCACAGACCCGCATAGATATCCCCGGTGCGCGCCACGATCACCCCCGCAATCAGCGGCAGGAACCCGCCGAGATAGCCCGCGCCGATATGATAGGGGATCGACATCGAGGAATAGCGGATCCGCGGCGGGAACATCTCCGACAGCAGCGCCGCGACCGAGCCATAGGTCAGCGCCGAAAGCATCCCGAGCCCCAGCAGCACCGCGACAATGCCGATGACATTGGCCAGCGGCGGCTGCTGCTTGGTGAAGTCGAACCCGTAATGGCCGAGCGCTGCATGCAGTCCTGCCTTGCGCGCCGCGCCATCGGCAAACCACGCCGGATCGACCAGCACCGGTTCACCGCCGACCGTCAGGCTCACGCTATCGCCGGCGGTCAGGGTATAGGGCACACCGGAAGCGGTCAGCGTCTCGAGCACCTTGCCGCAATCGGTCTGGTCGCGCTGGAACAGCTCGGCGAAGGGATCGGTCTGGCAGGCCGGGCCGCTCACTACCACCGGCGCCTTCTCGGCCGCGGCGGCAATCCCGGGGTTGGCGAAGCTGCCCATCAGCCAGAACAGCGGGAACAGCAGCGCCAGCGTCAGCACCGAACCGATGATGATCGGCTTCTTGCGCCCGACCGTGTCAGACCACTTTCCGATGATGACGTAGAAACTCATGACGATCAGGCCCGAGACCAGCAGCACCAGTTCCACCGTCAGATCATCGACATGCATCGGCCCGCGCAGGAAGCTCATCGCCGAGAAGAAGCCGGTGTACCACACGGTCGTCAGGATGCCGGTGATGCCGAACAGGGCGACGAACAGCCGCTTGGGATTGCCGGGATAGGTCATGCTCTCGATAAAGGGGTTGCCGCTCGTTTCTCCCGCCGCCTTCATCGCCTGGAACACCGGGCTTTCCGACAGCTTCAGGCGCATCCACAGCGATATCGCCAGCAGCGCGATCGACAGCAGGAAAGGCACGCGCCAGCCCCATGCCGCAAAGGCCTCGGCCGGGATCAGCGCGCGGCAGGCCAGCACGACGATGATCGACAGCACGAAACCGCCGGCCACGCTGGCCTGGATGAAGCTGGTGTAGAAGCCGCGCTTTTCGGGCGGGGCATGCTCGGCGACGTAGATCGCGGCCCCGCCATATTCGCCGCCCAGCGCAAGGCCCTGGATGACGCGCAGCAGAATGACGATGATCGGCGCGGCCATGCCGATCGTGTCGACTGTCGGGATCAGGCCCACGCCTGCGGTGGCGATGCCCATTAGCGTGACAGTCACAAGAAAAGTGTATTTGCGCCCCAGCCTGTCACCGAGGAAGCCGAACAGGATCGCGCCAAGCGGACGGAAGGCAAAGCCCACCGCGAAGGTCGACCACACCAGCAAGAGGCCGAGCGTCTCGTTGTCGGTCGCGTAGAAGGCGTCCTTCAGGATGTAGGCGAGCGTGCCGTAGATGAAGAAATCGTACCATTCGAAGATGGTGCCCGCGCTCGATGCGCCGATCACCAGACGGATTTCCTTCTCGGACGGCTCGCGGTCCGCGAGCGCCTGTGCCTCTGCCATTTCGCTCAATCCCCATGCATCGCACCTTGCAGGCGGCGGTGTCTCTCGGATGCACCCCTAGCCCGCAGCCTCGCTGTGTGAAAGCGCCTTGCATGCCGCCGTCCACGGCAAGAGCAGCGCGGAGTGGCGCCCCGGATGATCACGGGCCGGGGCCAGCGCCGCAATTCCGGGCCATGCCGGAAGGTCTCCCTCGCCTGCGAGCCAGCGTTCGAGCGCCTCGGCCGTCAGACGGACATGGCCCGGAATATCGCCTCTGATCGACTGCGCCATCAGCGCCGCGGAGGCCTGCCCGATGGCACAGGCGCTGACCTTCATCCCCACCCCCGAAACAAGGCCGTCGTCATCGAGCGCCAGCCCGAGCGCAATCACGCTCCCGCAGGTGCGCGAGCGTTCCTCGGCCCGCAGCGGCAGATCATCGGTCAACGGAAACGCCGCCAGCCCGGTCGCAAGGCCGAGCAGTTCGGGAGAATAGAGCCTGGACGAAACGCGCGCGCTCACCGGATTACTTGACGGCCCGGGCGGCGGCGGCTTCCTGCGCTTCGGATTCGCGGCGCAGCTGGTCGCGGCGGATCGCGATCATCGGCACCAGATCGCGCGAGAAGGCATCGGCCGCCGAATAGGTGCGCGCGGCGGTGATCCAGTTCGGGCGGCCCTTGTAGCCCCAGCCCTCATCGAAGCCGAGCACCAGCACCGAAAAGGCGAACACCGCGATCAGCGCGCCCTTGACCGCACCGAAGCCGAAGCCCAGCACCCGGTCGATCGGCCCGAGGATTGCCCCGTCCGAGGCCTCGGAAATGTTCGAGGCGATCAGCTTCATCGCGGCATAGGGGATCAGCAGCAGCAGGACAAAGGCGAACACCGGCGTGAGCCGCCCCGAACCGATGAAGTCGCTCAAGGCCGGGCTCAGCACCGGGTGCATGAAATGCACGGCCAGCGCGGCGAACACCCACGAGGCAAGCGAGAGCACTTCCTGCACCAGGCCGCGCATGAATCCGCCAATCGCGGCGACCGCGACAATGACGAGAATGATGATGTCGAGCCCTGCCATAGGCCCGAATCTCTATGCGCTGCCCATCACCTGGTCAACGAGGTTCGCAAGTGCAGCAAGACCGCGATAGCCGCGCGCATCCTCGATCCCGGCAACCGCTGCGGGGCCGTAGGAGCGGGTGAAGCCGAGCTTGGCCGCCTCGCGCAGCCGCAAGGGGGCATGGGCGACCGGGCGGATCTCGCCCGCAAGGCTGACCTCGCCGAACCACGCGGCCTTGTCGGGCAAGGGCTTGTCGGCCAGCGCCGAGACCAGCGCGGCGGCGACGGCAAGATCGGCCGCCGGATCGGTCAGGCGGTAGCCCCCGGCTATGTTGAGATAGACCTCGGCGGAGGAGAAATTGAGCCCGCAGCGCGATTCGAGCACCGCCAGCAGCATCGCCAGCCTGCCCGAATCCCAGCCCACCACCGCCCGCCGCGGGGTCGCGCCCGATTGCAGCCGCACGATCAGCGCCTGGATCTCGACCAGCACCGGCCGCGTGCCCTCCAGCGCCGGGAACACCGAACTGCCCGCCAGCGGTTGATCCCGGCCCGAAAGGAACAGCAGCGAGGGATTGGCGACTTCCTCCAGCCCTTCTGCCGCCATGGCGAAGACCCCGATCTCGTCGACCGCGCCGAAGCGGTTCTTCAAGGCGCGCAGGATGCGATACTGGTGCGAGCGCTCGCCCTCGAAGCTCATCACCACATCGACCATATGTTCGAGCACGCGCGGGCCGGCGATGGTGCCGTCCTTGGTGACATGG
>CAZQOO010000130.1:0-7177 GCA_964594845.1 uncultured Porphyrobacter sp.
CGGCGCCCCCCGGGGCGTGATGCAGCACCACGGCGCGATCCTGTGCAATGTCGCAGGCGCGGCTGAAGTCCTGATCGAGGATTTCGGCATCCAGGACGAACGCTTCCTGTCGTTCCTGCCGCTCTCCCACGCCTATGAGCATTCGGGCGGACAATATCTCCCCATCGGGGTGGGCGCAGAGATCTTCTATTCGGAAGGCCTCGAAAAGCTCGCCAGCAACATCGAGGAGACGCGCCCCACCATCATGGTCGTCGTGCCGCGGCTGTTCGAGGTGCTGCGCACGCGCATCATGAAGCAGATCGAAAAGCAGGGCAAAGTCGCCAATTTCATGATGGATGCCGCGCTCAGGATTTCCGAGCACTCCAAGGACGGCAAGAAGCGCCTGCGCGACAGGCCGCTGGATTTCCTCGTCGAAAAGACCCTGCGCCCGAAGATCCGCCAGAAGTTCGGCGGGCGGATCAAGGCGATGGTGTCGGGCGGCGCGCCATTGAACCCTGAAGTCGGCAATTTCTTCGACGCGATGGGCCTCACCATGCTGCAGGGCTATGGCCAGACCGAGGCCGGGCCGGTGATCAGCTGCAACCGCCCCAAAGTGGGCCTGAGGATGGACACGGTCGGCCCGCCGCTGCGCGGGGTCGAGGTCAGAATCGCCGAGGATGGCGAAATCCTGGTGCGCGGCGAACTGGTGATGCACGGCTACTGGCGCAACGAGGCGGAAACCGCGCGTACGCTGAAGGATGGCTGGCTGCACACAGGCGACATCGGGCACTTGGATCACAAGGGCCGGATCGTCATCACCGACCGCAAGAAGGACATGATCGTCAACGACAAGGGCGACAATATCGCGCCCCAGAAGGTTGAAGGCATGCTGACGCTCCAGCCCGAGATCGCGCAGGCGATGGTGAGCGGGGACAAGCGGCCCTATGTGGTCGGCCTGATCGTGCCCGACGCCGAATGGGCATTGGAATGGGCGCGGGCGAATGGCGAGAAGTTCGACCTGAAGGCGCTGCAGGAACTGCCCGCTTTCAAGAACGCGGTGCGCGCGGCGGTCGATCGCACCAATGCCGATCTCTCGGTTATCGAGAAAGTCCGCCAGTTCGCCTTCGCGGACGAGGCCTTCACCATCGAGAACGAGGAAATGACGCCCTCGATGAAGATCCGCCGCCACAAGATCCGCGAGCGGTATCAGGAGCGGATCGACGGGTTGTATCGAGGGTGAGCGGCCGGGTGGCGGTTAGGATGCGAGGCGTTTTCGAAGCTGGCCCAGTTGACCCGAAAGCGCCTTGAATGCTTCCTGGAGGCCTTTTTCGAATTCTTCAGCCTCTGCCTTGCTCAAGTTCATCCGGCGCGGTTTGCAGACACCCTTTTGAACCGTGACGAAATCGATTTGAACGTGCCATTGTTCGTTGCGATCAAGCAATTCGGCAAAAACCCCGTGCGAAAAGAACGGTCGCTTTTCGTCATGCCGGCGCCACAATGCGATTGCTTTAACCAGCGCCGCCCTCTGGGCATCGGTGGCGTTGTCGGTTTGGGCCAGTTTTTCCAGACTGTTCAGCCGTTGGCCTGCAAGTGGCTCCAACCGCAGGTCGGGAAGCTTCGCTCGCGCACCGTTGAGGCTGTCAGTCACTGCCTTCTCTCCGCGCGAGAAGTAGTTCAGACAGCGTCCTCGCCATGCGTCGATCTCTGCCTTGGCTCGATCATGCGGCTTCAGACCCGCAGGCTCAGGGACGCTCACGCCGCCTCGAAATCGTCGACATATTCGGGATAGAAGCCCGGCTCCCTTTCGGACCAGCCCGCAGCGGTGGCAGCGGCTTCCGAGAGGCTTTGCAACAGCAGCTTGCGGCGCTCCGGGCGGATCGCCGGCAGGGCGCTGGCGGCGCAGAAGGCGGCGGGGAGATAGGCGCGCACTTTCGCGCCCAGCAGGCGTTCGTAGAGGAAGCGGAAGGCCGAGAAGCTCGCGAGGCGCTCCTGCTCCAGATCGAAGGCGGCGATGCGCACCAGCTTGCCGAGGAAGCGCTCGATCTCGTTGGGGTTGCCCTCCACCGGGATCAGCGCGCGCAGGGCTTTCAAATCCTGATAGGCGACATACTGGCGGCGGATCGCGGTGTTCTCCGCCTCGCTGCGCCCCCAGCGGCGGAAAGCGTCGGTGCGGGCGAGACCGATGTCGAGGCTGCGCTTGATGTAACGCTGCTCAGCAGCGGCGAACCCGGCAAACTCGCGCATCTCGGCAATCGGCATCATCATGGCGCTCGTCTCCTTCAGACAGGAAGAACGTCGCAGCACATGGTTAATTTAGGGTTAGGTATGAGTCTTTGTGTCGGCAGCCCATCCGGGCTGCGAAATCCTCGCTCATGCGACCTGAAGGTCGCGTCGCTGCGGGCGGACGCCCAAATCTTTTGGCGCCCTTGCGGCTGCTGCGCAGCCGTTACACCGCCAGACGCCAGGTCTCTTTAGATCAACCCGGCGAGCGGCGACGAGGGATCGGCATACATCCGGCGCGCCATGCGTCCGGCGAGATAGGCTTCGCGCCCGGCCTCCACGGCGAGTTTCATCGCGCGGGCCATGCGGATCGGGTCTTTCGCCTCGGCAATCGCGGTGTTCATCAGAATGCCGTCGCAGCCCAGCTCCATGCCGACCGCCGCATCGGACGCCGTGCCGACGCCTGCATCGACCAGCACCGGCACCTTCGCGCCCTCGACGATGAGGCGGATCGTCACGCGGTTCTGGATGCCGAGGCCCGAGCCGATCGGCGCGCCCAGCGGCATGATCGCGACGGCGCCCGCATCTTCCAGCTGCTTCGCGGCAATCGGATCGTCGGCGCAATAGACCATGGGAAGGAAGCCTTCCTTCGCCAGCACCTCGGTCGCCTTCAGCGTCTCGCGCATGTCGGGATAGAGCGTGCGCGCCTCGCCCAGCACTTCCAGCTTGACGAGATCCCAGCCCCCCGCCTCGCGCGCCAGCCGCAGGGTGCGGATCGCGTCCTCGGCGGTGAAGCACCCGGCGGTGTTGGGCAGGTAGGTGATCTTTTTGGGGTCGATATAGTCGGTCAGCATCGGCGCCTTGGGGTCCGAGACATTGACCCGGCGCACCGCGACGGTGACGATCTCCGCGCCGCTCGCTTCCACGGCGGCCGCGTTCTGCTCGAAGCTCTTGTACTTGCCGGTGCCGACGATCAGCCGGCTGCGGAAGGTGCGGCCCGCGACTGTCCAGGTATCCTCGGCATGATCGCCCCCGCCAACGAAGTGCACGATTTCCAGCGTGTCCCCCTCGGCCAGCGCCGCTTCGCCCAGCGTCGAGCGCGGGACGATCGCGCCGTTGCGCTCGACCGCGACCTTCTCGGGGACCAGCTCAAGCTCGCGCACCAGATCGGCGATGGTTTCGGCTCCGGTGCGGTGAGGGGCACCGTTCAGGGTGATGCTCTTGGTCATGGCGCGTGACATAGGGCCTTGCGCCAAGGCTGCAAGTTCGCGTTTTGCGAGGGGCCGATCAGCGTGCGGCGCGCAGGTTCAGGACGTGGCCGAGCGAGACGATGCTCACGCCTGCAAGGGTCAGCAACAGTTCGTCTGCCCCGTGCCGCACCACCAGCGCGGCCGCCATCAGCACCAGCCCGGTCATCGCCACAAGGAAAGGCAGCATCCGCCGGTGGCGCAGCACGCCCCAGCCGATTGCGACCGCTGCCACGCCCACCGCCAGCAGGAGGCCGATGCGGTGGATGTTTTCTTCGAACAGGAAATGCCCGCCAAGACCCAGCGCCGAGACCACCACCAGTGTCGCCATGCAATGCAGCGCACACAGGCCGGCCAGCCCGATTCCGAGCTGATCGAGCCGACGGCGCAGCGAGGGTCGACTCGCGGAAGAGGCAGGGAGAAAATCCATCGTCGCGCTCCCCCATATGTAATGTTGTTACATTGTGCAAGCAGCGATGCGTCCACGCTTTCGGGGGGCCGCTTGCGCCCTCCGCACCCGCGATTGCACCAAACAGGCTTGCGCAAGGGTTCGCACCGGCACAAAGAGCGCGCCATCATGGCCACGTTCGCCTCCGTATCGAACCTGTTCCAGAGCGCACCGCACAGCCGCGCGCGCCCGCTGGCGATTGCCCGCTGGCTGGAGCTGGTGGCGGTGCTGGTGGTGATGATCGTCGTGGTTGGCGGCATCACCCGCCTCACCGAAAGCGGGCTGTCGATCACCGAATGGAATGTCGTCTCCGGCATCCTCCCGCCGCTGACCGATGCCGCATGGCAGGCGGAATTCGCCAAGTATCAGGGCACCGCCGAGTTCCGCTACGAAAGCGGCCCGGCGGGAATGGACCTCGCCGCGTTCAAATTCATCTTCTTCTGGGAATGGTTCCACCGCATCCTCGGGCGGGTGATCGGGCTGGCCTTCCTGCTGCCGCTGGTGGTGTTCGCGCTGCGGCGCGCAGTTCCGGCGGGCTATGGCTGGCGGCTGGGGGCGATGTTCGGCCTCATCTGCGGCCAAGGGGCGCTGGGCTGGTACATGGTGTCCTCGGGCGTGGGGAACACCGATCTTACCGATGTCAGCCATTTCCGTCTGTCGGCGCACCTGCTGACGGCGCTGTTCCTTCTCGCGGGACTGGTCTGGACTGCGCGCGACCTGCGCCAGCTGGCGCGCGATCCCGCGGCGCGTCCTGCCCGGCTGACGGCAGGCGCGGCCCTGGCGGGCGGGGTGCTGTTCGTCCAGCTGCTGCTCGGCGCATGGGTGGCGGGGCTCAACGCAGGCCATGCCGCCTATGACTGGCCTCTGATGAACGGTCGGTTCTTCCCCGAGGCGGATTGGTCGAGGGGGGCCCTTTGGGCCTTCACCCATGATCCCTTCCTGCTCCAGTTCCTGCACCGCTGGTGGGCGTGGGTGGCGGTTGCGGCGCTGGTGTGGCTGGCGCGGGCCGTGCGCAAGAGCGATCGTTTCGCGAGTGTGGCGGTGCATTCGGCCTTCGGGACAATGGTGCTGCTCGGCATTGCCACGGTGATGAGCGAGGTCTCGCTGTGGATCGCCGCAGCGCACCAGCTGGTCGGCGCGCTGACGGTCGCGGCCACCGCCCGCGCGATGCATAGCGCAGGGAAAGCGGACTGATGGATAGCGGTCGGGACGGCGCGGCGCTGATCTGGTGCCCCTTCCCTGACCGCGAGACAGCGCGGGCGATTGCGGGTCAGTTGCTGGGCGAGGGCCTGATCGGCTGCGCCAACATCATCGGCACGATCGAATCGCTGTTTGTCTGGCAGGGCGAGCGCGACAGCGCCGTGGAAACCGGCGTGCTGTTCAAGACCAGTGCGGACCGGCTCGATGCGGCAGTCGAACGGTTGGGCAAGCTGCACCCCTATGATACACCCGCCATCCTCGGTTGGCGTGCCGATGCGGCCTTGCCGGCGACGCTTCGCTGGCTGGGTTCGGCAACGCAGCCGGAGACCTAGGGCGGCAAGGCAGCCGCAAAAGGGGGGAAGAAACGCATGGCCGGGAGCACTCGCCGCACATTGCTGGCCGGACTGCTGGGAGCAGGCACTGCGGGCACCCTGGCGCTGCCGGCGATGCTGCGCGCGGCGGGCGCGCCGCTGCGCTTGCCTAAGGGGCCGATGCGGCTTGACCGGGTGCTGGTGCGCGAGCTTGGCGACGGCGGGGCAATTGCCGTGCGGCGCGGATGGGACGTGCGCTTCGAGCGGCAGGCCCGCGGCATCATTGTCTCGGGCACGCAGGTGAGCGTCAGCGTCGATGCCCCGCCCTCGCTGGGCGAGCTCGCGCGGATCGAGGAGCGGCGCGAGACACAGGCGATGTTCCCGATCATGCTCTCGGATGCAGGACTGGTGCTGGCCGCAGGCAGCGGCGGGGGCGCATCGGGCGACATGGCTCCGGCCCTGCGCGCGGCCGAACAGATGATCGCGAGGCGACCGCAAAGCGAGGCAAGGCGCGAAAACCTGCGGCGCTATCTCGCGGAGATCCACCGCGCCGGATCGGGGCAGTTCGACAGCCTGCCGGCGGATCTGTTCTATCCCGCAGGCACTCCGCTGCGCCGGATCGAGGCCGTGGCTCTGCCGGGCGGGTTGGCAGGCGAATTCGAGCTGGTCTGGGATGCGCGCCCCGTTCCCGGCGAAGGCTGGCTGGCCACCGGCGAGCGGCTCGTCATCACCCGCATCGAGGGGCTGGAGCGGCGCTCGCGCGAGAGCTGGACGCTCGCCCCGGTCTGACCGCAAATTGCCTTGCGGTATTATTTTACCGCATCGCGAAACGGCGCTTTTGCTTGACTTTCGCCCCCCTGAACGACATCTGCGCGCCACTTCTCCGTCCGGGCAGCAGCTCGGGGGGTGATTCTTTTGCCGGACAACGCCGGCAAGGACAGTTTCGAACCAAGGACACAAGCCATGAAGGCGCTCAGCAAGCAGACCCGGTCGATCAAACCGGCCGAGGTCGAAAAGAACTGGCACATCATCGATGCCGATGGCCTCGTCGTCGGCCGTCTCGCCGCGATCGTCGCCAACATCCTGCGCGGCAAGCACAAGCCGAGCTAC
This sequence comes from uncultured Porphyrobacter sp., assembly GCA_964594845.1. Lineage (GTDB taxonomy): Bacteria > Pseudomonadota > Alphaproteobacteria > Sphingomonadales > Sphingomonadaceae > Erythrobacter. The sequence goes on from CAZQOO010000130.1 coordinate 6,516, forward strand.
ACCCCGCACGTCGATTGCGGTGATCACGTGATCATCATCAACGTCGAGAAGGTGAGGTTCACCGGCAACAAGATGGGTGACAAGGTCTATTACAAGCACACCGGTCACCCCGGCGGCATCAAGGAAACCACCCCGGCCAAGGTGCTCGGCGGCCGTTTCCCCGAGCGTGTGCTCGAAAAGGCCGTGGAACGCATGATTCCGCGCGGGCCGCTGGGCCGTGCGCAGATGAAGGCGCTGCACCTCTACGCCGGCACCGAGCATCCGCATGACGGCCAGAAGCCGCAGGTGCTCGACGTCGCTTCCCTGAACCGCAAGAACAAGGTCACCGCATAATGACCGAAGAAACCACCGTGACCGATCTCGCCGATCTCAAGGACATCGCCGGCAACGCACCGCAGGGTGATGCCGCCGAAATCGCCCGTGTCTCGGCGCCGCTGCGCCAGCAGGAGCTCGACAAGCAGGGCCGTGCCTACGCCACCGGCCGCCGCAAGGATGCGGTTGCCCGCGTGTGGGTCAAGCCCGGCACCGGCAAGATCACCATCAACGGCCGCGATCAGGAAGTGTACTTCGCACGTCCGACCCTGCGCCTGATCATCAACCAGCCGTTCGGCATCACCGATCGCACCGGCCAGTACGACGTCGTCGCCACCGTGCGCGGCGGC
>CAZQOO010000131.1:0-6993 GCA_964594845.1 uncultured Porphyrobacter sp.
CCATGCCGCTGGCCTGCATCGCGGCCTTGGCCTTCTTCATGCCCGGCATCATGCCTGCCAGCATCCCGAGCCCGCCCATGTTGCGCATCTGGCGCAGCTGCATGGCGAGATCGTTGAGGTCGAACTTGCCCTTCTCGATATTGCGGGCGAGCTTTTCGGCGTCCTCTTCCTTGATCGTCGCCGCCGCCTTCTCGACGAGGCTGACGACGTCGCCCATGCCGAGGATGCGATCGGCGACGCTGCCGGGGCGGAACACCTCGAGCGCGTCGAGCTTTTCGCCGGTGCCCGCAAACTTGATCGGCTTGCCAGTAACCGCCCGCATCGACAGCGCCGCGCCGCCGCGGGCATCGCCGTCCATCCGGGTCAGCACCACGCCGGTCAGCGGCACCTCGCCCGAGAAGCTCTGGGCGACATTGACCGCGTCCTGACCGGTGAGCGAATCGACCACCAGCAGCACTTCGTTGGGAGCCGAGACGCTCGCCACGACCTTCATTTCGGCCATCAGCGCGTCATCGACATGGAGGCGGCCCGCGGTGTCGAGCAGCAGCACGTCGAAGTTCTGCAAGCGCGCCGCTTCCATCGCCCGGCGCGCGATATCGACCGGCTGCTGGCCCTTGATGATCGGCAGGGTCGCCACATCGACCTGGGTGCCGAGCACCGCGAGCTGTTCCTGCGCCGCCGGACGGTTGACGTCGAGCGAGGCCATCAGCGCCTTCTTGCCGTGGCGCTCGCGGATCAGCTTGGCGAGCTTGGCGGTGGTGGTCGTCTTGCCGGAGCCCTGGAGGCCGACCATCATGATCACCACCGGCGGGCGCGCATCGAGGTTCAGCCCCTCGGTCTCGGCCCCGCCCAGCGTTTCGACCAGCTCGTCGTGGACGATCTTGATGACCATCTGGCCCGGCGTGACCGAGCGCAGCACGTCCTGGCCGACAGCCTTTTCGGTGACGGCATCGATGAAGCGGCGGGCGACGGGGAGCGCGACGTCGGCTTCGAGCAGCGCGATGCGGACCTCGCGCATGGCATCGCGCACGTCCTGCTCGCGCAGCGCGCCGCGGCCTTTCAGCTTGTCGAACACCCCGCCAAGGCGGTCGGACAGCGTATCGAACATCGCCAACGTCTCCTGCCGGGAGCCGAAACGCCCGGAAAATGCGAAAAACGCCGGCGGACGAAACCTCGTCGGCCAGCGTTGCGAAAAAGCGCCCCTCGGGGGCTGTCCCTTCCCGACTTTGATCAGTTGGTGACTGGTGGAGCCTAGCGGGATCGAACCGCTGACCTCAACACTGCCAGTGTTGCGCTCTCCCAGCTGAGCTAAGGCCCCGAGCCAGTCATCATGCGAAGCAGAGCGGTAAGCCCTGCCTGCGGGAGGCGGCCATTAGAAGGGCCGCATCCCGCTTGCAAGAGAAAAAATCAGCTTTCGTCGTCGTCGTCGTCGCCGGTGCCGGTCGACACGCCGAGATCGTCGTCGCCGCCGAGGTCAACATCGTTGTCGGGCGAATCGCCGTCCTCGTCGATGTCCTCGATGTCTTCCAGATCGCCCAGATCATCATCGCCGCCCAGATCGGCATCGGCCTCGGCATCGACCTTCTTCTCTTCCTCGAAGGGAATCGGCTGCTTGGACTTGAGCACCGGCTCGGGCGTCCAGGTCTCGCCGCATTCGATGCAGGTGACGGGATCTTCCTTGCCGAGATCGTAGAACCGCTCCCCGCACTTGGGGCAGGTACGCTTGGTACCCCATTCGGGCTTTGCCATCATTATTCCTCAAAACAGGCCTGCCCCCTTGCCAAGGGGCGGGCGGAAACTTGCGATATTCACGGGTGCTGTGATCGGGATTGTGGGTTCCGGCAAGCCCTTTATCAAGAGCATGCTGGCCCGCGCGCGGCGCGCCTTGCCAGAAGCGCGGGGCGCTGTCAAAGACCGCCGCCTGATGACCAGCCACACCTTCGCGCCTCTCGGCCCCTTGCGCGGGACAATCCGCGTGCCGGGCGACAAGTCGATCAGCCACCGCGCGCTGATGTTCGCCGGCCTTGCCGTGGGCGAGAGCCGCATCACCGGCCTGCTCGAAGGCGAGGACGTGCTGGCGACCGCCGCCGCCATGCGGGCCTTTGGCGCGCAGATCGCGCGCGGGGAAGACGGCGTGTGGACCGTCCACGGCGCGGGCGTGGGCAGCCTGCTCGAGCCCAAGACCGCGCTCGACATGGGCAATTCGGGCACCTCGACGCGGCTGCTGATGGGCCTTGTGGCGAGCCATGCGATCACCGCGACCTTCACGGGCGATGCCAGCCTGTCGGGCCGCCCGATGAAGCGCGTGATCGATCCGCTGAGCCTGATGGGCGCAAGCTTCGAGGCGAGCGCGGGCGGCACTCTCCCCCTGATGCTGCGCGGCGCGGCGCCGGCCGTGCCGATCACCTACCGGCTTCCGGTGGCGAGCGCGCAGGTCAAAAGCGCGGTGCTGCTCGGCGGCCTCAACACCCCCGGCATCACCCGCGTGATCGAACCCGTCCCAACCCGCGACCACACCGAGCGGATGCTGACCGGCTTCGGCGCGCGGCTCGAAGTGGGCGAGGAGAACGGCGAGACCGTCATCGCGATCCACGGCGAGGCGGAATTGAAGCCCTGCGACGTGATCGTCCCCGGCGATCCCTCCTCGGCCGCCTTCTTCATGGTCGCCGCCACCATCGTGCCGGGCAGCGACCTCACGATCATGAATGTCGGCCTCAACCCAACCCGCGCGGGGCTGCTCGAAGTGCTGCGCCAGATGGGCGCCGATATCGAGGAAGTGAACCCGCGCGAAGTGGGCGGCGAGCCGGTCGCCGACCTTCGGGTGCGCCATGCGGCTCTCACCGGCGTCGATGTCGATCCAGCCATCGCCCCGTCGATGATCGACGAGTTTCCGGTGCTGTTCGTCGCCGCCGCGCTCGCCTCGGGCACCACCCGAACCACGGGACTGGAGGAACTGCGGGTCAAGGAAAGCGACCGCTTGGCCGCGATGGCCGCCGCGCTCACCGCCGCGGGCGCGCAGGTGGAGGAGCGCGAGGACGGGCTCACCATCCACGGCACCGGCGGCGAGCCGCTGCGCGGCACGGCCAACGCCCGCGTCAAGTCGCTGCTCGATCACCGCATCGCCATGAGCATGGGCATCGCGGGTCTTGTCAGCACCGGCGGGGTCGAGGTCGACGACATTTCCCCGATCAACACCAGCTTCCCGACCTTCATGGGCCTGCTGGCCGAGGCGACGGCGTGAAGGCCAAGGTCGCGACCTACACAGTCCTGTTTACGCTCGGCATGGCCGGAGTGCTGATCTATCGTTACGTCACCAAGGGTCAGACAATCGAGACTTGGGAAATCATCCTGACGCTTCCGCTGCTTCCCCTGATGGGTTTGGTGCTTTGGTTCCGGAATGACTGGGCACCGGCCAAAGTCCGCGAGACGATCGAAAAGGCCGAGCGCGATTGGAAAGAGCCATGAACACCCCGCTCGACTGGCCGAGCATCGTCGGACTTGTCGGCACGGCCTGCATCATCGGCGCCTATGCCTATCTGACGCTCGCCAAGGCGACCAACCCCTTCCTGCTCCACGGCACGAACCTATTGGGCGCGGCGCTGCTGACGGTCTCGCTGATCTACCACACCAACTGGGCGAGCCTCGTGCTCGAATTCTTCTGGGCCTCGATCGCCATCATCGGACTGGTGCGCGCGTGGCGGGGCCGGGCAACTTCGGGAGTAACGCGATGATCTTGAAGCCGCTTGCCGCGCTGGCGCTGGCGCTGCTGCCGCTCGCCGCGCAGGCGCAGACGGCCGCCCTCCCCGCCGATCCGGCCGCCGACTGGTCGGTCGCGACCTCGGAGCACCGCATCGCGGTCGAAGGCGGCAAGGTGTGGGTGCGGGTCAACGGCACCATCGGCCCAAAAACTGATAACGCCGCGACGCCCGTGATCATGATCCACGGTGGCCCGGGCGGCACGCATCTGGGCTTCGGCAGCCTCCTCAGCCTTGCCGACCAGCGCCCGGTGATCCTCTACGACCAGCTCGACAGCGGGATGTCGGACCACCCCGAAGACCCGGCGAACTGGCGGCCGGAGCGTTTCGTCGCCGAGCTGGAGGCGATCCGCGTGGCCCTCGGCGTCGAGCGCTGGCACGTCATCGGCCATAGCTGGGGCTCAGCCATCGCGCTTGAATATGCGGCCCGCTTCCCGCAGCACACCGCTTCGGCGGTGCTGAGCGGCACCTTCATCTCCACCCCGCACTGGATCACCGGCACCAACCTCTTGATCCGCGACCTGCCCGACGAGGTCGCCGCCACGATCCGCGCCTGCGAAGGCCCCACCCCGCCTGCCGCGAAGGTCTGCGAACCCGCCACCGCCGCCTTCTACGCCGCCTATAACGGCCGCCCCGATCGCCCTGCCCCCTCGCCCGAAATGCGCGCCTACCGCGCCCGCTACGGCGGCAAGGGATTCAACGCCAGGCTCTACAACGCGATGTGGGGGCCGACCGAATTCCGCGCCTCGGGGAGCCTTGCGACCTATGACGCGACCCACCTGCTGCACCGTGTGGACGGCAGCCGCATCCTGTTCGTGGTCGGCCAGTACGACGAGGCGCGGCTCGACACGGTGCAGGATTTCGTGGCGCTCACGCCGGGGTCGGAGCTGGCGGTGGTGCCCGGCGGCAGCCATGCCTTCATCGGCGAGCGCCCCGAAGTGGCCGAGGCGATCTTCCGCGACTGGATGAACCGCGTCGACGGGCGGGAGGCCGGGCGGAAATGATCATCGCGGTCGACGGCCCCACCGCGAGCGGAAAGGGCACCATCGCCAAGGCGCTGGCCGCGCATTTCGGCCTGCCGCATCTCGATACCGGATTGCTTTACCGCGCGGTCGGGCGGCAGGTGCAATTGAACGGAGGCAATCCGGACGACGCCGACGCGGCGCTCGCCGCCTGCGCCTTTGCCGATGCGCTGCTCGACGACGACATCCTGCGCTCCGAGGAGGTCGGCGGGTTTGCCAGCCGGGTCTCGGTGCATCCGGCGGTGCGCCATGCGCTCTTTGAACGCCAGCGCGCCTTTGCCACTCAGGAAGGCGGAGCAGTGCTCGACGGGCGCGATATCGGCACGGTGATCGCGCCCGAGGCGCCGGTGAAGCTGTTCGTCACCGCCAGCGTGGCCGAGCGCGCGCGGCGGCGCTGGCTGGAGATGCAGGGCCGCGGGATCGCCGTGCCGCTCGCCGAAATCGAGCGCGACATCGCGCTACGCGATGCGCGCGACATGAGCCGCAAGGATGCGCCGTTGAAGCCCGCCGACGACGCGCTGGTGCTCGACACCACCCATTTCGGCCGCGAGGCGGCGATCGAAGCGGCCATCGAGGCGGTGCTGGCCCGTCTCGGCTGAGCGCAGCGTCAGGACGCGTCCTGCGCGGCAGCCTCTTCACCAAGCAGGATCACCCGCGTCTTTTCGGCGATGGTTTCCTCGATCGCATCGAGGGATTCCTGCCTGTATTCATTATCGGAAGTCCCGCAATCGGGAACCAGCCGCGTGCTGGTATGATCGACCGCCTCGAGCCTGATGATGCACTCCGAACGCGTATAGGTTTCGGGTGAGTCGATCGTCACCAGCACCGAGTTGCCATGCTCGCCCTTGATCGACAGGTGGAATGCCTTGTCCTTGTAGTAGTAGGTCAGCTTCTCGTCCGCGAGGCGGTACTTCATGTCGGCAAGCGGGTAGGGATAGGTGTTGGCATCGTCCCAGCAGCCCGCCAGCGGCAGGCAGGCGAGCGACACGAGCAACAGGGATTTCCTGCCAGACATGAATGCGACCTCCAGTGAATGCGTTTGCCGACATAGACGACAAATCTTTCCATGGACTTAGCGGGGCTCCATCCCCGTCCCGCCCGCCGCAGCAGCGCAATTTCCTTGCCTTTTGCACCGCTCTCCCCTAGGCGCGCGGCCGTTCTGCCCAATCATTTCTGGTTGAAGGAACCTTCGCGCTGGCATGGGGCCGTGCGGAGAAGTCTGCCTCTTGCCCCGCCAGCCCCGGCAATGGTGCCTGGGAAGCGGAGAAAGACCCCGGAAAAACCGGTGGCCGGTAGCACAACGAAACAGGACTGGTTCCACTATGGCAAGTCAAATGCCCACCCGCGCCGATTTCGAGGCGCTCCTCAATGAACAGCTCGGCGGCGCCGGCGAAGACGGCTTCGAAGGCCGCGTCGTCAAGGGCACCGTCACTGCAATCGAGAACGGCTATGCCGTGATCGACGTCGGCCTCAAGAGCGAAGGCCGCATCCCCCTCAAGGAATTCGCCCGCGGCGAGGACGACCACGGCCTGACCGTCGGCGGCGAAGTCGAAGACTTCGTCGACCGCGGCGAGAACGCCGATGGCGCAGCCATGCTCTCGCGTGACCGCGCCCGCCGCGAAGCCGCGGGGGACAAGCTGGAACGCGAATTCGGCGAAGGCAAGCGCGTCGAAGGCCGCATCTTCGGCCGCGTCAAGGGCGGCTTCACCGTCGACCTCGACGGCGCCGTGGCCTTCCTCCCCGGCTCGCAGGTCGACATCCGCCCGGTGCGCGACGTCACCCCGCTGATGGACGTGCCGCAGCCCTTCCAGATCCTCAAGATGGACCGTCGTCGCGGCAACATCGTCGTCTCGCGTCGTGCCGTGCTCGAAGAGACCCGCGCCGAACAGCGCAGCGAGCTGATCAACGATCTGGTCGAAGGCCAGATCATCGACGGCGTGGTCAAGAACATCACCGATTACGGTGCCTTCGTCGACCTCGGCGGCATCGACGGCCTGCTGCATGTCACCGACATGAGCTACAAGCGCGTCAACCACCCGAGCGAAGTGATCGCCATCGGTGACACCGTGACCGTGCAGATCGTACGCATCAACGCCGAAACCCAGCGCATCAGCCTCGGCATGAAGCAGCTCGAAAGCGATCCGTGGGATGGCGTGGCGGCCAAGTATCCGGTCGGCATGAAGCTGTCGGGCCAGGTGACCAACATCACCGAATAC
>CAZQOO010000132.1:0-6863 GCA_964594845.1 uncultured Porphyrobacter sp.
CCTTGGCGGGCCCCTTTTTTGTTTGGCGGCCACCATAAAATAGTGGTGCCAGTGGTGGCCGGGCGGGGAGGCGGGGCGGGAGGTCTGAAACTCACATTGCGGAAATGCCGCCATCCAGCTTGAGCTCGGCCCCGGTCATGAAGCGGCTTTCTTCGCTGGCGAGATAGAGCACCGCATTGGCGATGTCGTTGGGCTCGCCCACGAACTTCAGAGGGATCTGCCGCGCCAGCTTCTCCATCAGCACGTCCTTGTCGAGCGCATGGGCCTTGGCCGTGCCGTCGAGGATCGGCGTGTCGACAAAGGTCGGGTGCACCGAATTGCAGCGGATGTTCATGCCCTTCTTGGCGCAGTGCAGCGCGATCGACTTCGACAGCATCCACACTGCGGCCTTCGAGGCATTATAGGCCGGCATCGTGTCGCTCGCGATCAGCCCCGCGATGCTCGAAATGTTGATGATCGACCCCGGCGCGTGCTCGCGCATCAGCGGCAGCGCCTTCTGGCAGCCGTGGAAGATCGAATTGACGTTGATGTCGAAGCAGCGCTGCCAATCCTCGAACTTGCAGGTCTCGATATTGCCGGCAACGCCGATTCCGGCATTGTTGACCAGCACGTTCAATCCGCCGAGGTGCTCGCGCGCGGCATCCACCGCGGCTTCCCATTGCGCCGGATCGGTCACGTCGTGCGCGATGCTGAAAGCGGTGCCTTCGCCCATCTCGGCATTGATGATCGCCGCCGTTTCCGCCGCGCCTGCGCCGTTGATGTCGGTCGCCAGGACCCGCGCGCCTTCCTGCGCAAGGCGGATGCAATGCGCGCGGCCAAGGCCCTGCGCGCCGCCCGTCACCAGGGCCATCTTGCCCGCTACACGTCCTGCCATAAGTCAATCCTCTCCCAAGTATTCCGGTGTTAGCAACATCGCGATGCGCACGTCGACCGCGTGGCCTGCGCGCCGCCACTCGGCCACGAAGCGCTTGAGGTCGCGCAGCGCGACGCGGTGGACGGTGATATTCTCGCCTTCGGTGCCGCCGCCCTCGCCGACCCGTTCAAGCCCGGTCGCCTTCAGCAGCGTGAAGCATTCCGAGACCATGCCCGGCGAGGAGTAGAATTCGCCCAGCACGTCGAGCGTGCCGGCGCGGTAGCCGGTTTCCTCCTCCAGCTCGCGCGCGGCGGCGACGGTCGCATCCTCGCCGTCCTTGCCTTCGTCGTCGCCGATCAGACCGGCCGGGATTTCGAGGCTGAAGCGCCCGAGCGGCACGCGGTACTGGCTGACGAGAATTACGTGGCGGGTGCCGTCGGGGTCCGCGTCGAGCGCGATGATCGCCGCGGCGCGGATACCGCGGGCGCGCCCGACATATTCCCACCGTCCGCGCTTCTTGGCGGTGATGAAGCGGCCTTCCCACAGGACCTGTTCGGGCAGGTCGGCGTCGCGGTCTCGTTCCAAGGTTTGCTCCGTCGGGCAGGCAGGGACCGCCCTTCGACAGCTTCCAACGGCACTGGTCAAGAGGGAAGGGTGCCTAAACCTCGATCAGCCGGTCGGGCAGTTCGTTCTGGTCGTCCTCCCCGCGCGGAAAGTGCTCGGCGAGCACGAAGCCGACGTCGCGGATGCCCGCCGCCAGCCCCTCGGCTATGCGGCCCTTGCGGATTTCGGCGAGCATGTCGCCCATCGCCTCGCCCCACACTTCGGCCGGAACCAGCGCTGCGATGCTCTCGTCCGCGACGATCTCCGCGCGGTGTTCGCGCATCGAGAGGTAGATCAGCACGCCGGTGCGCCCGGTGGTGCGCCGTTCCGCGCCGACCTTGAACTGGCGCACCGCCTGATTGTGGACGCGGATCGTCTTGGTGGGGGCGGGGATCAGGGCAAACTTCAGCGGCTCCCACTGTTGCACCAGCAGCACGGCGAGAAACTTCACCAGCCCGAGCGCGATCACCATGCTGGCCAGCTCGCCGGTGGTCCATTGGTGGCCCCAGCCGCCGACCAGACGATCCCACAAGTCAAGGAAGGGCAGGGGGACAGCCGCAAACACGCTCATCGCGGTGAAGGCCGCGCCTGCCGCCCACAGCAGCGCGACATCGGTGTAGCCATCCGAGCGGTCGGTCAGCACGGTGACGATTTCGCCCGAGGTGCCGCTTTCGGCAGTGGTGACTGCGTCGGCTACGAGCTTGCGTCCTGCATCATCGAGATAGGCCATGGTCTACCACCCCCCCGAGGCGCCGCCGCCTCCGGAACTGCCGCCGCCGAAGCCGCCGAAGCCGCCCCCGCCACCGCCAAAACCGCCGCCGCCACCGCCCCAGCCGTCATTGTCGCGATCGGAGAGCGCGCCGCGCAGGATCGCGCTGCCGACTTCCCAAAGGATGATGTCGCGCGCGGTATCGGCGGCATCGCGGCCGCGGTCGCCCCAAGGGCCCGAGCCGCTGGCGCGATACTTGCGCCGCCGCCTGTGTCCCGAAAGGATCGGCAGAACAAAGAAGAAGAACACGAAGGCGAGCCAGATCAGCACGCCGAAGGGAAAGCCGCCATCGCTGCGGCTCTCCTGCGCGGCGGCGGCCTGCGTGGCTTCCTCGATCGCGATGGCGTCTTCCGGGCTCTTGGCGAGGTGCGCGAGGATCGCCGCGACTCCGTCGGTCACGCCAGCATCGAAATTGCCTTCCTTGAAGCGCGGCGTGATGACGTCGTTGATCACCCGTCCGGCCATGATCCCGCCGAAATAGCCGTGGAGGCCATAGCCGACTTCGATCCTGAGCTTGCGCTCGTTGGGCGCGATCAGCAGCAGCAGGCCGGCATCGCGTTTTGCGCCGCCGATGCCCCACTTGTCGGTGAACAGCGTGGTCGCATAGGTCTCGATGCTGGCCCCGCCGAGGCTCGGCACTGTGGCGACGATGATCGCGCGGCCGGTCTCCTTGTTGTAGGCGCGCAGCTCGGCATCGAGCTTCGCGACGGTTTCGGGCGAGAGGATATTCGCGCCATCATAGACCGGGCCTTCGGGGATAGGCGGGTAGTCCTGCGCCTGTGCCGTTGCGGCGAGGCCGAGCCACAGCAATCCCGCCAGCAACAGCAGCGCCCGGCGCAGCGGGGCGAGGGGGGTTATGGTCACCTCAGTTCGCGGCCGCCGGGGCGGGGGTGCCGGTGATGCCGCTCATGTCGACCTTGGGGTTGGCCTTGGCGGCTTCGTCGGCTTCAAAATATTCGAGCGGCTTGGCACCGTGGATGATGTTCGCCCCGATGCTCGAGGGGAAGGTGCGGATCTCGGTGTTGTAGTCGCGCGCGAGATCATTGTAGCGCACCCGCTCGGTGTTGATCTGGTTGTTGGCCTCGTCGATCGCCACCATCAGGTCGGCAAAGCGCGGCTGGCTGGCGAGCTGCGGATAGTTCTCCACCACGGTGCGCAGCTGGCCGAGCGCCTGCGTCAGCTGGTTCTGCGCATCGCTGAACTTCTTGAATTCCTCGGGGTTCGAGAGGTCATCGGTGGTGATGTTGATCGCGGTCGCGCGGGCGCGCGCGTCGATCACGCCCTGAAGGATGTCCTTCTCCGAGATCGCGGCGGCCTGCACCACGGCGACAAGATTGGGGATCTTGTCCGAACGGTTCTGCAGCGCGCTTTCGACATTGCCCCACTGCGCCTTGGCGGCTTCTTCCTTGGTCGGCACCGAGTTGATCCCGCAGGCGGCAAGGCTCAGCGCGGCCAGAGCGGCAAAGGCGCCGCGCAGCATGGTGGTGAACGTCATCAATCGATCCCTCCTGATGGCACTGGAGCACGCGTGGTCCGGTGCAGCAAGCTTCTGTATTGCTGATATAGCACACCCCCTTGCCGGTTCAAGCGGGCGGGGGAGAAAACGCATGGCTTGGCAGCGCGCGCCGGGAGTGCCAGAACATGGGGAACATCAGCCGGAGGGGATCATCATGCTGTCGGAATTCAGGACCTTCATTCTCAGGGGCAATGTCATCGACCTCGCGGTCGGGGTGATCATTGGCGGGGCCTTCGGGGCGATCGTCAAGTCGCTGACCGACGAGATCATCATGCCCTTCGTCGGCGCGATCTTCGGCAATATCGACTTTTCAGACCGCTACATCGTGCTCTCGGGCGAGGTCGCCCCCGGCACCCCGCTCGCCGCCGCGCGCGAGGCGGGGGCGAACGTGATCGGGCTGGGCGCCTTTGTCTCGGTGGTGATCAACTTCGTGATCCTGGCCTTCATCATCTTTCTGATGGTGCGCTACGTGAACAAGGTGACCGCGCAGTTCGCCAAGCCGGAGGAGCCGGCAGCACCTGCCGGGCCGACCGAGGTGGAACTGCTCGCCGAGATCAGGGACGCGCTGAAGAAGTAAGGTGCGGGGCGGTGTGGTCCGCGCCAAACGGCCCGAAGGGCCGCAAGGGCGACTGCCCGACCGCAGCGACGAGGCCTTCAGGCCGTGCGAGCGAGGATCGGCGCGCCCGGAGGGGTGCGCGCGAACAAAAACCCATCCACTTCACATTCAGGAATGCCGCGCTATATCAGCCATTGCCGGTTTCGATCGGCTATGGCGATAAATTGCGCTGTGCAATAGATGCAACGGACCCGGGGGCAGTACCCGGCGGCTCCACCATCTGGGCCACGCGGCCAGCACGCATGAAGCGTGCCGGCCGAGCGGCTCAGCTGGAGGGGCCGAACCAGGATCGACGTGTGTTGAAAAGCAGTGTTTTCGCCCGGGCTGAGTAACCCGTTAAAGGCTCAAAACCCATAAGTGCCAACGACAACGAAGCACTTGCTCTCGCTGCGTAATGTGATGGCTTAACGGCCTGAATTTACAACGCTTTGAGCACGGTTCGGACCGAACCGGGTAACAGAATCGGAAACCGGGCGTCCGGGGGTACGTAGCAACAGAAACCCCCACCTTTTCCCGTCAGCAGCGCGCCGCATCCGGCCCGAGGATCACTCCGCCGGTTCGCTTACCTGCGCACGCAACTCGGCCACTTCCTTTTCCAGCTTCAGGCAATCGAGCATCTTCGCCCCTGCCAGAAACACCGCGCCGGTGGTGGCGAGGAACAGCAGTTGGCCGCCGAAGCCGGGGAACTTGTGGAGATATTCGGTGCCGCGCGCGGTGGACCCCAGGGCGAGGGCATAGATGATCAGAAACGCCTCAAAGCGCGTCTTGATCACGAACAGCCGACCGATCTTGCGCAGCATGGGCTCTCCCGGGACAGGGGGGGGCGCCGTCTTGCGGCGCCCTCTTTAACACTCTCGTAACCCTAAACCCATCGCTGCCGAGTCGGCAAACGCGTTAACCAAGCTGCGCGAGATCGAGCGCCTCGAGCAAGGCGAGCCGTGCCGCAATCACGCTGTCTGCCAGTGTCTCTGTGCCAAGATCGGACGGGTCGATCTGCTCGGGCCAACGCGCGGCGATGACGCTTTCGACAAGGTCGGCCTTGGCCTCGTCGAGCAGGAAGCGCGGGTCGACCGTGGCCGGATCGCACACCACCCGCAGCCGCAGACAGGCCGGGCCGCCGCCGTTTGCCATCGACTGGCGCACATCCACCGGAATCACCTGCCGGATCGGGCCGTTCGTCGCGAGCATCGCCTCGGCCCAGCCCCACACGGCGGCGCTCTCGCGGCATTCCTCGGGGACGATCAGCGCCATGCTGCCATCCGGCAGGGTGAGCAGCTGGGCGTTGAACAGATAGGTGCGGATCGCCTCATGCAGCGAGACGGCAGAGGACGGCACCTCGACCACCTCCAGCGCCGGGAAGGCGGCGCGGATCGCGTCATAGGCGCCCTGCTGGTCGGCAAAGGCCATGTCGTGGGTGAACAGCACCCGCCCGTTCGCCACTGCGACCACGTCATTGTGGAAAGCGCCTGCCGCGATCGCCTCGGGGTTCTGCTCGATGAACACGGTGCGTTTCGGATCGAGGCCGTGGGCGCGGGCGACGAGGCGGCTGGCCTGTTCGTGCTGGCGCGCGGGGAAGCGCCCGCCGGTCTTGCCGTAGACGAACACTTCGACACCGGGCGCCTCGTGGCTCTCGCACAGGCGCATGTGATTGGCCGCGCCTTCATCCCCGAAGGTCGGCGGGACGGCGTCGTGGATCGCGAAATGCGCCGCGTCGCCGAAAGCGATGGCCAGCTGGCGCTTGGTGTCAGGCCATTCCTGCGCGCGGTGGAGCATGGTGACGAGGTTGGCGGGCGTCAGGTGGCAACGCCCATCTGCGGTGTCAGGCGCGGGCGAGACCGTCGCGGCATTGGCGGTCCACATGCTCGATGCCGACCACGGCGCGGCGCGCAGCTGCGGCGGCTCGCTGCCGTCGAGTGCGAGCGCCTGTGTCAGCGCGTGGTTCGGGCGGGGGAGGGGCAGCAGGAAGCCCTGCACGCCGAGCCGCGCGAGATTGCCGCGCATCTTCGCGACGCCCTGCAAGGCGGCCGCGCGGGGGTAGGAGGGATCGCCCGCATGGCTCGCGCTGGCGATATTGCCGAGGCTGAGGCCGGCATAATTGTGCGAGGGGCCGACGATCCCGTCGAAATTGATTTCGGTGAGCATTTTCTCTTCCGTTCGTGTCGAGCGAAGTCGAGAACCCGGGGGGGAAACGTGTCTCGACTTCGCTCGACACGAACGGGTCTGGGAGCAAATCCTAGCGCGCCACGCTCCACACCATGTCGCCTTCGCACACGTCGAGGAGGTCGGCGCTGGCGGAATCGATCGCGATGCCGCCCTCGCCGTCGAGCACTCGCGCGCCGAAGCAGGCGCGGAAGGTGCCGAGCCTGCCGGTGGCAAGGATCGCCTTCTCGCCCTCGCTCACCGCGAGCGCGGTGACCTTGGCGAGCGCGGCGTTCTTCACGCTGGTGACATTGTCGGTGCGCGCCACCATCGTCGGCCCCCCGTCGAAGATGTCGACATAGCCTTC
>CAZQOO010000133.1:0-2570 GCA_964594845.1 uncultured Porphyrobacter sp.
CGCGTCCCTATCACCAGGCCCACGCGCGCGGGGTGAAGATCATCGGCGCAACCGCGCATTTCGTCACCGCCGATCTCGACGAAGGCCCGATCATCCATCAGGATGTCGAGCGCATCACCCATGCAGACAGCCCGGAAGACCTCGTGCGCAAGGGCCGCGACATCGAACGCCGCGTGCTCGCCGAAGCGGTGCGCCTGTTCGTGGAAGAGCGCGTGCTCATGAACGGCAACCGCACGGTCGTGTTCAGGGGCTGACCGTTTTTCACAGTGGCGCGACAGGCGTGTGTGAGGCAATCTGCCGCCCATGATCGTCCAGCGCCTCGACCATGTGAACATCATCACCGACCGGCTCGTAGAGACCGCGCGGTTCTATGCCGAGCTGCTCGATCTGGAGGAGCGCGACGGCCCGCCGCCACTGCGCCCCGATCAGGTGCGCTGGATGTATGACCATGCGGGCAACGCGATCCTGCACCTCAATTCCCTCGATTGCCCGCGCGCCTTTGACCGCGATGTCGCGCCGGGGGCGGAGACCGGCGCGATCCACCATGTCGCGCTGCGCTGCGGTGACTTCGAGGAGGTGAAGGCGCGGCTCGACGCGCGCGGGAGCGACTACCGGATCAATGATCTAAGCAGCATTGGCCTCAGGCAAATCTTCACCGCCGATCCCAACAACGTGCTGCTGGAGCTCAATTTCTTCGCCAGCTAGCGGGGAAGGTCGATGGCCTGCACCTCGGTGCCGATGGCGTAGAGCCGCTGGCCGCTGGCGGTGGGCACGGTCTGGAACTTGTTGGCGGCCCGCGCGATGGGCGCGCGCTCCCATGTCCGGCCGCCGTCCCTCGTGGCAAAGCCGCCCGCGGCCGTGCCGACGAAGCCGACATCCTTGCTGACGAAGCCGATGCCGAACTGGCGTGCGGTCTTGTCCTGCGCCATCTCGATCTCGCGCCAGGTCTTGCCCTTGTCGTCGCTGCGGATCACCAGCTGGGTGGCGCGTTCGGGATCGTAGGACTGGACGGTGGCGTAGCCGGTGTCGCCGCCTTCGGGGAAGCTGGCCTTCCAGATCAACTCGAAGGCGCGGCCCGAGCGGTAGACCTCCGTCCACGTCTTGCCGCCATCCTCGGTGCGCAGCACGAGGCCCTCGGCCTGCGCGGGATCGGCGTTGGTGGCAGCGAAGACGAGGCCGGTCATCTCGTCGAAGAACTTGACGTCGAGGATCATGCCGGCGTGCGGGGCCATGTCGATCACCGACCATGTTTCGCCCCCGTCGACCGAGCGCAGCATCCCCGCAGGCCCGCCGACGCGCCCGGCGGCGTGGATCACCGTGCGCGGGACGAGCGTGCCCTGATAGATGCGGCTGACGTGCAGGACATCGATCGCGCAGACGCCCTTGATGGTCGCCGCGCCGGTATCGACCGCCTCCCACGTCCGCCCCCCGTCGCGGGTGCGGTAGAGCGGGGTCGTGTCGGTCACGCCGGGGTAGTAGTCGGTGCCGATATTGCCGATGAATCCGTTCTGCCGGTCGACGAAGCCGACCGCGCGCACGAAGGTGCCGGGGCGGCTGGCGACCTTCTCCCACGTCGCGCCGCCATCCCTGGTGGCGAACAGGTCGCCCGCGCCGGTGCCGTACCAGCCGTAAGCCTCGTCGACGAAGCTGACCGAATCGCGCTTGCCGCGATAGGCCTCGGTGGCGAAGGTGCGCCATTGCCCCGCCTGCGCCGTCGTGGCAGCGGGAGCGTCCTCCTCGGCGGCGAGCGGTGCGGCAAAAGCCAGCGCGGCGAGCGCTGCGGCGATACGTCCATTCATGCGGTGCGACCCTTTCTGCGTGCTAGCGCCGGGCGACCCGCTTGCCTCCCTCCAGCGCCTTGTCCTCGTTCGCACGCTTGATGACATAGGCGCGGATCGCTTCGATCTCGGCTTTCGACAAAGAGCTGGCAAAACTCGCCATACCGTTGTCTTTTAGCATCCCGCCATGCACCACCGCCGCCCATGCCTGCGCGCTTTCGAGCGAACCGGCGCGGCGCAGATCAGGGAGCACGGTCGAGCCGACCGCACCCGGCGCATGGCACACCGCACAGTAGCGGCCATACTTGGCCTGCCCCAGTGCGATCACCTCCGCCGAGGCCGTGCTCGGAGGCGGATCGAGCGGCAGCTCGGCCAGCGCGGGCTCGGGCGGCAGCACCGCCTTGCCGCCGAGCTTGAACACCAGCAGGCGGCTGATGTTGCGCACCGGCGCCTTGCGCTTGATCAGATCGCCATCGACACTCAGCGCATAGGCCCCGCCCCAGCCGGCGAGCACGGCGACATATTGCTCGCCGTTCACCGTGTAGGTGACCGGCGGCGCGACCACCCCGGTCTGCGCGGCGAAGCTCCACAGCTTCTTGCCGGTGCCTGCATCATAGGCGTTGAACTCGCTGCCCGTGGTGCCCTGGAACACCAGCCCGCCGCCGGTCGCCAGCAGCCCGCCGTTCCACGGCCCGGGATGCTCGACCGTCCAGCGCGCCTTCTGCGCCACCGGGTCCCACGCCACCAGCATGCCTTTCAGCGTGCCGGCGACCTGCTTGCGGAAACCTTCGT
>CAZQOO010000133.1:2580-6518 GCA_964594845.1 uncultured Porphyrobacter sp.
GCCGGAACGTCGCCCGCGCCGAGGTTGAAGCCGACATTGAAGCCGCGCGCGGTGTCGGGCTTCCAGTCGGCTTCGGGCGCATACATCATCCCCGCCTCGAAGGCCGGAATGTAGACGAGGTTCTCGCCCGGGTGATAGGCCATCGGGTGCCAGTTGTGGCCGCCCAGCGCACCGGGGGTCACCAGCGCGGGCTTGCCGGTCTTGTCGACGCGGGTCTCGGGGTTCTCGATTGGGCGACCCGTCTTGGGATCGATCCCGGTGGCCCAGTTGACGCTGACATAGGGCTTGGCGGAGATGAACTCGCCCGTCTCGCGGTCGATCACGTAGAAGAAGCCGTTCTTGGGCGCCTGCATCAGCACCTTCCTCGGCTTCCCGTCGATCTGCATGTCGGCCAGCATGATGTGCTGGGTTGCGGTATAGTCCCAGGTCTCGCCCGGCGTGGTCTGGTAGTGCCAGACATATTCGCCGGTCGTCGGCCGGATCGCGACGATGCTGGAGAGATAGAGGTTGTCCCCCTCGCCCGTCCCGTCCTTGCCGGGGCTGCGATAGGCGCGGTTCCACGGGCTCCCGTTGCCGACCCCGATATAGAGCAGGCCAAGATCGGGATCATAGGCCATCGAATCCCACACCGTGCCGCCGCCGCCGATCGCGTCGTTGGCGCCCAGCACGTCCATGTTCCAGGTTTCGGCCGCCTTCTGGAGATAGGCCGGCGCATCTTCGCCCTGCCCGCCCTCGGGCACAGTGTAGAAGCGCCACAGCTCCTCGCCGCTGTCCGCATCATAGGCCGCAACATAGCCGCGCACGCCGAATTCGGCCCCGCCATTGCCGATGATCACCTTGCCGTCGATCACGCGCGGCGCGCCGGTGATGGTGTAGCTCTTGGACTGGTCGACCGTGACCTTCTGCCACGCCACCTTGCCGGTCTCGCGGTCGAGCGCGATCAGGCGGCCATCCAGCGTGCCGAAGAACAGCTTGTCGCGATAGGTCGCGAGGCCACGGTTCACCACATCGCAGCACGCCTTGACCGCGGTTTCGCCGGGAACCTCGGGATCATATTCCCACAGCGCCTTGCCGGTGGCGGCGTCGAAGGCCTTCACCTTGCTCCAAGCGGTGGTGAGATAGAGCTTGCCGTCCAGCACCAGCGGGGTCGCTTCCTGTCCGCGCGCGGTGTCCATGTCGGCAAACCACGCAAGGCCCAGATCGCCCACCGTATCCTTGTTGATCTTATCGAGCGGCGAGAAACGCTGTTCGGAATAGGTGCGCCCGTGGCTGATCCAGTTGGCGGAATCGCCATCCGCGCTCACCAGCATGGCGTCGGTGATCCCGCCTTCAGTCTCGCCGCTTCCGAAAATCTGGCTGCAATTGGCCAGCATCCCGGCCGACAGCAACAGGGCAGCACTGCCCGCCCACCGCATGAAATTCATGGATCCCGCTCTCCCAGTTTCCCTCGGGCCCCCTTGTCGTGTGGCCCTGTTTTCTTTTGCGACCCATGGTGCCTCGTCATTCGCGGCTTGTCCATGCCTGCCCGCAGTGCCTATCAAGAGTGGCGGAGGGCCCGACAGGAGAGTTTTCGATGTGCGATGAGAGCAAACTGGCCGAGTGGGCCAGGCAGGCCGTGAGCCGCCGTCAGTTCGGCGCGCTGACCGGCGCGGCGGCGCTGGCGACCTATGCCGCGGGCAGCACGGCTGCCCATGCGCAAGGGACTGCGGAGCTGAGCGAGCGCGGCGTCACCTTGGCCACGCCTGACGGGACAATGGATGCGTTCATGGTGCAGCCCGCCAGCGGCAAGCATCCCGCGGTGATCCTGTGGCCCGACATCGCCTCGATCCGCGAAGCCAAGCGCAACATTGCCCGAAAGCTCGCGGGCGAGGGCTACGCCGTGCTCGTGGTGAACCCCTATTACCGGGACGTGGCAGGTGAACAGTTCGCCGATTTCGCCGCCTTCATCGCGGACGGCGGGTTCCAGAAGGTCGGCCCGTGGCGCGGGAAACTGAACGCGGAGGCGATCATGCGCGATGCCGCCGCGATCGTCGGCTGGCTCGACCAGCAACCGGGCGTCGATACCGCGCGCGGCATCGGCACGCAGGGCTATTGCATGGGCGGGCCGTTCACCGTGTGGAGCGCGGCGGCGGTGCCGGGCCGGATCAAGGCGGCGGCGAGCTTTCACGGCGGTGGGCTGGTGCGCGAGGGCAACCCGATGAGCCCGCACGCGCTGCTCGGCAAGGTCAAGGCGTCGCTGCTGATCGCGGTGGCCAAGGACGATGACGCAAAGGCTCCGGCTGACAAGACCACCTTTGCCGAGGCCGCCAAGGCCGCCGGCGTGAGCGCGCAGGTGACGGTCTATCCCGGCAATCACGGCTGGATGGTGGCCGACAGCCCGGCATGGAACGCCGCCGCCGCCGCCAGTGGCGAGGCCGATCTGCTGGCGCTTTACGGGAGCGCACTGGCCTAGGCCGGCGCTTTCCTACTGGTGCGGGCGGGGGTTAGGCTCCCGCTCATGCCCTTCGCCCTGTCCTTTGCGCTCGACGCTGCGGCCCCTCGGCGGGGCGTGCCGGCACCCGTGCGGGGGCAGGTTTTCCTTCTCTGGACAGTGTCTCATGTGTCTCCAACAGACAGCAAGAGAGGCGCGAAGCTGAACGGAACGGGCGCCGGACGCGCCGGCTCTAGCGCGCCTTGGCCCGCTCGTTGGCCGCGCCGAAGCGCCCGTGCTTGCGGAAGCGCAGCATCCACTTGTCGAGGAACAGGCCGAGCGGCTTGGCCTCGATGCCGAGATCGGCAAGTGTGCGCGCGCCTTCGGCCACGGTGTTGCCCGCCTTCAGCAGCGTCCACTGGTCGCGGCTCATCGGGGTGCCGGGCAGCGCGGCAAAGGTGGCCGAAAGGCCATCAGGCACTGCCAGGAAGGTGCGCTTGCGACCCTGCGCTTCGGCGATGCGCTGGTGGATCTCCATCATCGTCAGCTGCTCCGGCCCACCCAGTTCATAGGTATGGCCGCCATGCGCCTCGGGGTGCTCCAGCGCGACTGCAACCGCCTCGGCCACGTCATCGGCATAGACCAGCTGCAGCTTCGCCTCAGGCCCGAACACCGGCAGCACCGGCAGCAGCTCGATCATGGCGCCGAACAGGTTGAGGAAGTTGTCGTCCTTGCCGAACACGATCGAGGGACGCAGGATGGTGGCGGTGGGGAAGGCGGCCAGCACACGCTCCTCGCCCAGCGCCTTGGTGCGGGCATAGGCGGTGGGCGAAGCGGGATCTGCCCCGATCGCGCTGACATGGACCAGCGCACGGATGCCATTGGTGCTGGCGATCCGGCCGATGGTGCCGGGGGCCTCGCCCATCAGCGCGTCGAGCTTGCCGTCGAAGGCGCCGACGAGGTTGACGACATGGCTCGCCCCGTCGAGCGCGGCGGCGACATGGCTTTCGCGGGTGATGTCGCAGGGCATCAACTGGAGCTGGCCGAGATTGGCGAGCGGCTTGAGCGCGAAGCCCTTATGCGGATTGCGGCTGGCAAGGCGCAACCGTGCGCCGCGCGAAAGGAGGCTCTGCGCGACATAGTTGCCGATGTAGCCGCTGCCGCCGAAGATCGTGACAAGCTGGCCGGAAAGCGGAGAGGGGGTTGGCATGGGTCAGGTGCTCTTGCTGGCTGTCCGTGAATCTGCCCTGCGCCATGCGGCAATGCGCCGCCGCGGGCAAGACCCGCGATGCGAGGAGGAGGGAGAATGGCGGCCTTGGAGAGCCAGCCATCCGGCCCGCGAAGAAAACACGCGAGGTTTGCGTTGACACGTGCCCCCCGCCCTCGCTAAAGGCCCGCGCCTACCCAGCCTCCGGCTTCGATGACCGGAAGCATCCGTGCCCAGATGGCGGAATTGGTAGACGCACCGTCTTCAGGTGGCGGCGCTCGCAAGGGCGTGGAGGTTCGAGTCCTCTTCTGGGCACCATTT
>CAZQOO010000134.1:0-6498 GCA_964594845.1 uncultured Porphyrobacter sp.
TCGCGTTCATCGCGGTCTGGTAGACCGCCGGATTGGCAGTTTCGAAGTTGACGCTGACCCCCGCGCCGGGGCGCAGGCGGACGGTTTCGTCGTCGAACTGTAGGAACTCGACGCCCATCAGCGTGTCCGTGCCGTCAGGGCCGGAAATGGTGAAGGCACCGTCGAGGAAGGGCTGGGTGATGGTATAGGCCGCGCGGTTGCCGCGCATCACCGCCGTGTCGACATTGCTGCCGCCCTGGATGTTGTCGTTGCCATCGCCGCCCATCAGCAGGTCGACGCCGTCATCCCCGTAGAGCGCATCATCGCCGCCGTTGCCGTAAATGGAATCGTCGCCGCCTGCGCCATGCAGTGAATCGAAGTTGGAGCCGCCGATGATCGTGTCATTGCCGCGGTTGCCGAAAACCTGCACGGTGGAGGTCACCGCGGTCATGTCGATCTGGGTGGCCTGCGTGCTGAAGTTGATCCGGAGCGGGGCTGCGGTCAGCGTCAGCGAACCGCCATCGGCGAGCGTCAGGAACCGCAGTTCGAGCTGCTGGATCGCCTGCAACTGCGACACTCGCATGATGACATTGCCCTGACCGTTGCTGGCAATCGCCTCGAAATCGCCCGAGATTGCCACGCCGGTGAGATCGAAATCGTCGAAATCATTGCCGGTATCGAAGATCAGCCGGTCGAACCCGTCGCCGCCGCTGATGGTGTCGTCGGTGCCGATCGAGGCGACCTGGATCGTATCGTCGCCCGCGCCGCCGGAAATGTTCAGCCGGCCGTTGCCGAATACCGAGATGGTGTCGTTCCCGCCGCCCCCGATCAGGGTGTTGTCGCCATCGCCGAACAGCAGGAAGCTGTCGTTGAAAGCGCTGCCGGTGAAGTGGTTGTTGCCGCCCTGCGAGATGATCCGGGTGCGGTGATTGCCCGCGACCACGGTGTCGTTGCCGAAGCGCACGTCGATCCCGATTTCAAGATCGGTCTGGTTGGGGCTGGGATTGGCGATGGCGCCGTCCGGCCCGATGATGTTGTCATCCCCGTCGCCGCTGACGATGTTGAGCACGAAGATGCCCGCGCCCGAAAGGTTGGCCTGCGCGCCGCCATTGGGCAGCGACAGCTGGGTCACCTCGAACCTCCCGGTGGGATCGAGCAGCGCGTTGTCGGTGATGCGCAGGTTGGGGGTGACGATGGTGGAGAAGGCGTTCACCTGCGCGACAGTGCCGATCAGGCCGAGGTTGCCGGACAGTTCCAGCCCCTCGATCGAAGTGAAGAACGGCGCGCCCAGATCATAGGTGGTGATATCGACACCCTGATTGGATCCGATCACCCGTAGGGTGTCGGTGCCGTTGCCGCCGTTGATGGTGTCGAGCAGCGGGTTCTCGTCCGGCCCGAAGGTCAGATCGAAGACGAACCGGTCATCCCCGTCCCCGCCATTGAGCGTGTCCGCGCCCGCGCCGCCGATCAGCGTGTCATCGCCGCCGCCTGCATTGATGACATCGTCGCCGCCGAAGCCCGAGATCGTCTCGCCCAGATTGGTGCCGTCGAGCGTGTCATTGCCCGGCGTGCCGTTGATCGGCGGGCCGGCGGTCGACACGCCATTGGGGGCAAGCCCCGAGAAATTGAACGCGGTGAAGGCCGAAGCCGCGACATTGAGGAAGCGGACCGTGTAGGTCGGGCCGAAAGCGGGGTTGGCGTGGATCGTCAGCAGCGTGTCGGCCCCGTCGGCGACGAGGCGGAAATGCCCGGTGCCGAAGGGATTGCTCACCCCGTCGTAATTGAACAGGTTGAACTGCATGATGCGGGAAAAATCGATCTGGTCACCGCTGTTGCCGGTGGCGAAATCGGTGAACACCGCCTCGCCCAAGCCGTTGAAGGCCAGCGTGGTAAACCGCACGATATCCGCCCCGCTGCCCAGCGTGATGCGGTTGCCATTGCCTTCGAGCGCGAGGTTGAGCGTATCATTGCCCGCGCCCAGATTGACCCGGCCGTTCACGCCGGTGGCGGCATAGAAGACCGTGTCATTGCCCTCGCCGGCATCGACGGTGGAATTGGTCTCGCCGCCGAAATTGGAATTCTGGACGGTGATCTCGTCATTGCCGATGCCGCCGATGATCGTGTCGGTGCCGGAATAGGAGAACAGCCGGTCGTCGCCGTCGCCGCCGTTGATCGTGTCGTTGCCGAAGCCGCCGTCGATGAAGTCGTTGCCGGTGCCGCCGTCGATCGTGTCATTGCCGCCGAGCGCGTCGATCCGGTCATCGCCCGCGCCGGCATTGATGGTGTCGTCACCCTGCGTGCCGGTGATGTTGTCATCGCCCGGGGTGCCGTTGATGTCCGCCATGCTGTCCGCTCTCCGCCTCTTCGCACTGAGCGGCCGGGCCGGCTCATCCTACTTGATTTACGGGATAACTCGTAGCCGCTTGGCGGGCTTGCGGCAATCGCGAAAGTGGCGTTGCGGCGCGGTGGGGGCGGGTCAGGGGGTGCGGGCGATGGCGGTGGCGCGGTCGGCCGGCACGCCGAGGCCGGTGAGGCCAAGCACCAGCATCTCGGCCATCCGCGCGGCGGCGGCTTCGGGCGCGGGGCGGGTCTCGATCAGGTGGGTCATCAGCACCTGGCACAGGCCCAGCCAGTAGGCGAGGCCGACATGGGCCGCCTCGGGGCGCAGCAGGCCCGCGGCCAGCGCGGCCTCGATATCCTCCTTGAGCCCGCGGTTGAGCGGATGGGTCTGGCGGGTGGCGGGCACCTGGCTGCGCAGCAGCACCGTGGCCCGGCGCGGCTGGGCGAGCGCGAAGGCGGCGGCAACGCACATCCCGCCGGCGATGCGGGCGACGGGGTCGGTGACGCCGGCATTGGCGTGCGTGACCTCTGCCTCGACCTCAAGCCGGACCTCGGCGGCGACGGCAGCGGCGAAGTGGTGCTTGTCGGGGAAGTGGTTGAAGAAGCTGCCCTTGGCGACGCCCGCGCGGGCGACCACCTCGTCGATCGCGATGGCGTCGATCGGGCGGCTGGCGAGCAGGTCTAGTCCGGCAGTGATGAGCGCGGCGCGGGTGCGTTGGGTGCGGGGGGAAGGGGCGGTCTGGGAGGCCATGCACGATCCATACTTGACTGGATGGTCAATTTCAAGCAGATTGACCAAATAGTCAGAAACGAATCGCGCCAGGGGGGATCATGCCGGTCATCAAGGTGGAGGACATAGCCCACGTGCGCTTCGCGGCGCCGGATCTGTCCGTAATGCGCAGCTTCCTCGAAGACTTCGGCCTCGCCTGTTTCGAGGACGGCGGGAAGCTCTACGGCAAGGGCAGCGACGGACGGCCCTTCGTCCATGTCACTCAGCCCGGCGCGGCGACATTTCTCGCCGTCGGCCTGCGCGCCGCGAGCATCGCCGATCTCGAAACCCTCGCTGCGCATGAAGGTGTCGCTGTCGAACCTTTGAGCGAACCGGGCGGCGGGATGGTGCTGCGCCTGACCGATCCTGATGGCTACCGTGTCGAGGTGGTGGCAGGGCAGCAGGCCGAGGCGCCAGCGCCGTGCCCTGCACCGCTGTTCAACTCGGCGGCCGACAAGCCGCGCCAGCGCGCCCCGATCCGGCTCGAACCCGCGCCCGCCCATGTCCGCCGCATCGGGCACGCGGTGCTCAAGGTGAGCGACTTCCGCCGCTCGGAGCGGTGGTGGAAGGAGCGTTTCGGCTTCCTCACATCGGACGAGATCGAGGCCGCGCCGAACGTCCCGCTTGGCGCCTTCATGCGCTGCGACCGGGGCGATTTGCCCTCCGATCACCACACCATCTTCCTCGCCCAGCTTCCCGGCGAACTCGGCCTGCTGCACGCCGCCTTCGAGGTCGAGAGCCTCGATGATCTGATGCTCGGTCACGAACACCTGAAGGCCCGCCAGCGCGAGGCGGCTTGGGGCGTGGGGCGCCACATCATGGGAAGCCAGATCTTCGATTACTGGAAGGACCCCTTCGGCAATGAGCTCGAACACTGGACCGACGGCGATCTGTTCACTGCCGCCGACCCGCCGACCAAGCAGACCATGCAGGCGCTGCTCGCCGTGCAATGGGGCGCTCCCCATCCGATGTTTTCCGGCAAGCTGGCGCCGCCGCCCGGCCTCGTCGCCTTCGTCACAGCCGCGCAACTGCGCATCAAGCGCCTGTTTGCCCGCTCACCCAAGGAAGCCTGACCGATGAAACTCTGCACCTTCACCCACGCCGGCAAGACCCGCACCGGGATCGTGGTCGGCGACAAAGTCGTAGAGACCGGCGTGCCCGGCACGATGATCGACCTGATCCGCGACTGGGACGATCTCAAGCCCGGCCTCGAAGCGAAGGCCGCGACCGGCGAGGGCATTCCGCTTTTGGAGGTCAGGCTCGAAGCGCCGGTCCCGCGTCCGGGCAAGATCTTCGCCATCGGGCTCAACTACGCCGATCACATTGCCGAAAGCGGCCTAGGCACGCCCGAGCGGCAGGTGTGGTTCACCAAGGCCCAGACCAGCGTCAACGCGCCCTATGATCCGATCCTGATCGCGCGCGGCACCATGACGCCCGATTACGAGGCGGAGCTGGTCGCTGTGATCGGCAAGGGCGGCAAGCACATCGCCGCCGCCGATGCGCCTACCGCCGTGTTCGGCTATTGTGTCGGCAACGATGTGACCGAGCGCATGTGGCAGCACGCCGTGCCGCAATGGGCGCTCGGCAAAAGCTTCGATACCCACGCGCCGATGGGCCCGTGGATCGTCACCGCCGACGAGTTGGGCGATCCCCACGATCTCGGCATCCGCTGCTTCGTCAATGGCGAGGAGCGGCAGAATTCGAACACGCAGCACCTCGTTTACAATGTGTGGGCCCAGGTCGAGCACCTCTCGGTCGGCATGACGCTGGAGCCCGGCGATTGCCTGTTCACCGGCACCCCCGGCGGGATCGGGGCGGCGATGGATCCGCGCCGGTTCCTGAAGGCGGGCGACGTGGTGCGCACCGAGATCGATCGCATCGGCCATATCGAAGGCACCATGGTGGCCGAAGGGTGAGACTGTGGTCGCTGCGTCCTACGACTGCGATGTGCTGATCGTCGGTGGCGGGCCGACGGGCGTGACGCTCGCGGCGCTGCTGGCGAAGCGCGGGGTCAGCGTGATCGTCGCCGAAAAGGAGGCGGCGATCTTCCCGCTCCCGCGCGCGGCCCATATCGATCACGAAGGCATGCGCGTCCTGCAGGATGCGGGCGCGTCCGAGGCCGTGATGGCGACCAGTCGCCGCGCCGACCGCTACGAATTCCGCAATGCTCGTGGCAAGCTGCTGATGTGCCTCGACGGGGCGGAGCGCATCGGGCCCGGCGGCTGGCCGGTTGCCAACATGATCCACCAGCCCTCGGTCGAAGCGGCGCTCAGGGCCTCGCTTGCGGAGCGTGCGCCGGGTGCGTTGCGTTCGTGCTGGGAATTAAAGTCCTTTGCCGAGGATGCCGAGGGCGTGACCGCGCAATTCGCCTCTCCCGAAGGCGCGCGAGCGATCCGTGCGCGCTGGCTCGTCGGCGCAGACGGCGCGCGTAGTCCGGTGCGCAAGGCCTGCGGGATCGCTTTCGAGGATCTCGGTTTCGAGGAGCCGTGGCTGGTGGTCGACGTGCTGGTCGATGATCCCTCGCGCCTCCCCACCGCCAACCTGCAGATCTGCGACCCCGCGCGCCCCACCACCTGCGTGCTGATGGGCGAAGGGCGCCACCGCTGGGAATTCATGATCCTCCCCGGGGAGACCCCCGAAGATGTGAGCAGCGATGCCGCGGTGGCGCAGATGCTCGCGCCATGGAAGGTGGAAGGCGCGGTCAGGATCGAGCGCAAGGCGGTCTACACCTTCCGCGCCCGGATCGCGCAGCACTGGCGCAAGGGGCGCGTGCTGCTCGCGGGTGACGCCGCGCACCAGACCCCGCCCTTTGCGGGGCAGGGGCTGTGTTCGGGCCTGCGCGATGCGGCCAACCTATCATGGAAGCTGGCGGCGGTGACCCGCTGCGAGGCGGGCGCGGCGCTGCTCGATACCTACCAGCCCGAACGCGCCCCCAACCTGCGCGCCACGATCGACATGGCGTGTCTGATGGGCAAGATGGTGTGCACCACCAGCCGGTTCGGCGCAGCTGTCCGCGATGCGAAATTCGCGCTGGCCCGGGCGCTGGGCAAGCTGCCGGACGGCCCGCCCGCCTACCCGCCGCTGGGCACGGGCGCGATCCTCGCCGGATCGCCGGGCGCAGGGAGCTATTTCCCGCAGGCCGTCAGCGCCGATGGCGCCCGGCTCGACGATGGGCTCGGGCCCGGTCACTGGCTGGTCCGCCGCACCGATCTGGACAAGCCCCGGACGGCGCCATTTGCGGCAGGGTTGACGGACTGGCTCGATCGCCATGGCGCCGAGGCCGTTCTGGTCCGGCCCGACCGCTATGTCTTCGGGAGCGGGCAGGCTGAATCGCTCGCCAGCGCATGGCAGGCCGCCATGGCCTTGCCGCAACGCACTGACCGATAGCCCAAAGGCCACCAGCACCATCT
>CAZQOO010000135.1:0-6470 GCA_964594845.1 uncultured Porphyrobacter sp.
TCTTCCAGATCGGCCTCGCGGGTGGTGACGTCCTCGATGGTGAGGCCCTGCTCCTGCAGGATGGCGAGCACCTGCCCGGCGCTCAGGCGGTCCTTGTCGTAGGTCACCTCCACCCCGCGCACGCCATCCCACTGCACCCGAACGAAGGCCTCGTGCGCGGGCGCGGCGGCGAGATCGGCGGCGGCGGTGACCGCGACGATCTTCTCGCGCGCCATGTCGACCAGCTCGCGGGTCGGCTTGTTGGCGATCATCTTGCCATGATTGATGATCGCGATCCGGTCACACAGCTCCTCGGCCTCTTCAAGGTAGTGGGTGGTGAGCACCACGGTCACGCCCTCGCGGTTCAATTCGCTCACCAGCTCCCACAACTGGCGGCGCAGATCGACGTCGACCCCGGCGGTGGGTTCGTCGAGCACCAGAATGGGCGGGCTGTGCACCATCGCCTTGGCCACCAGCAGCCGCCGCTTCATGCCCCCCGAAAGGGTGCGGGCATAGGCATTGCGCTTGTCGGCGAGCCGCACAGCCTCCAGCAGCGCCTCGCTGCGGCGCAGGGCGGCAGGGATGCCGTAGAAACCGGCCTGGTTCTCCAGCACCTCGAAGGGAGTGAAGAAGGGATCGAACACGATTTCCTGCGGCACGATCCCGATCGAACGGCTGGCGTTGCGGCGGTTGCGGTCGATGTCGAAGCCCCAGATCTCGGCCGTGCCGGAGGTCTTGTTGACCAGCCCGGCGAGAATGTTGATCAGCGTCGACTTGCCCGCGCCGTTGGGGCCGAGCAGGCCGAAGATCGAGCCCTGCGGCACGTCGAAGCTGACGCCGCCCAGCGCCAGCTTGCCCTCCGTCATGGTGCCCTTGGCGCCCTTGGCGGAGGCATAGCGTTTGACGAGGTTGTCGATGCGGATGGCGGGTTCGGATGGCATGGCTTCGGCCCTAATCCCTGTGGGCACGGCGGGGCAACCGTAATCCTTCGCCGCGCTTTCCTACCGCCGGCGGCGCTGGCAGGTTGGCGGACATGATCCAGCGCATCGGCCCCCGCCACCGCCACGCCCTGCCTGCCTGTGCGCGCCGTGGTTCGGGCGGGCCGGTTTTTCTGTTCCAGGACAGTGTCTCCTGTGTCTCCTACAGGCGCGAAGCTGAACGGGGGGCGACGTTGCCAAAGGCGATTGAACTGGCGCGCCGCGCCCTGTATCGACAGGCGCCATGAGCATTGCCCCTCCCGAAGTCCTGCTGGTCGATACGCGGCGCGTGAGCTGCGACGGGGCCAGCGGCATCCGCGGCGGCGCGGGCTATCGCCCGGCCGCGCTTGGCCACCCGCGCGTGTTCCTCGAGATCGACGAGCATGGCTATGTCGATTGCGGCTATTGCGACCGGCGCTTCGTGCTGAAGGGCGGGCCGGCCGATGGCGCAGATCAGGCCGCCCTGCCCGACATTGCGGCGGGTG
The DNA here is from genome assembly GCA_964594845.1 of uncultured Porphyrobacter sp. Lineage (GTDB taxonomy): Bacteria > Pseudomonadota > Alphaproteobacteria > Sphingomonadales > Sphingomonadaceae > Erythrobacter. Next base: position 1,442 of record CAZQOO010000135.1, read on the forward strand.
CGAGCCCGGCTCGGACCTGATTCCCGCTCAGCGCCGGTTAAGGCTGGTTGTGGCAGTGGGGCTTCCACACTGTCTGCGGAGATTTGCCCGTGCCCTACCTGCCTGCCCCTTTCCGCCCCGTGATGGCCGGCCTTGCAGCAGCGGTTGCGCTCGCCTTCGCTCTGCCCGCCGTGGCGCAGGATCAGAGCGAGCCGGATGTCGAGACCGGGGCCGAAGCCGAAGCCGCGCCCATGACCAAGGGTGAAAAGCGCCTCGCCAAGTTGCTGGAAGGCCGGGTTGCCGGCGAACCGGTGCGCTGCATCCGCTCCTTCCCGAACCTGCCGATGCAGACGATCGAGAAGACCGCCTATGTCTATGGCCGCGGCGACACGATCTATGTCCAGCGCACCCGCAACCCCGCCGACATCGACGAGAGCGATGCGCTGGTGACCCGGCGCTTCAACGCCACCGAGCTGTGCAAGCTTGACCAGATGAACACGGTCGACCGGGTGCTGGGCTTCTTCACCGGCGCGGTGTTCTTCGAGGATTTCGTGCCTTACACCCGCGTGAAGGACGACAAGGCCGGCGAGGGCTGAGGCTCACACCGGATCGGGGATGCGCGGGTGGCCCTGCGCGTTCAGGGCGTTACAGGCGCCGCTGTCGGGACAGGCCAGCCGTGTCGTTCCCGGGCAGGTCGGTTGCCCGCTCAGCCCGATGAAGCGGCAGCCCGTGCCCGGCAGGGTGCAGGTCAGCACGATGAGCGCATCCTCGGCAGGCACATCGCCGAGAATCCGTTCGTCGCGGCGGATGGCGCTCGCTTCGGCGTGGAGTTCGGCCAGCGCGAAGGGCCGGGTCAGCGCGGCCCGGCGTTCTTCCAGTGCGCGCTGCTGGCAGGGAGCGGGCGCAGGCCTGCGATGCGCTGGCAGCGCGGTGAATGGGCGATCGGTGGCAGCGCTGGCGGGCATCGGATCCGCAGGGCCGGCAACCACCTCGTCGCTATCGGGCCGTCGCTCACCGGTCAGCGGGCCATGCGCCCGCCCCATCGCCCAGCTGGCAACGGCAATCAGACCGGCAAGCCCCCCCAAGGCGGCCGGATCAACAAGCAGTATCATCACGTCCTCCGCCAAGCGCACCGCCATCCGGCCTCCCGTAGCCGGATGGCAGCCCTGCGAATCGCCCTGCCCGAATCTCCCGGCACGGCGTCCTTGCGGAAAATCATGACTCACTCCCGCAGCGGCGGGAATGCGGGTGGATACCTAGGCGTCGGCCAGCGGTTGCGGCCTCATGCGCGGGCCATGGCCTGCATCCGGGCGATGATCTCCTCGGCCTGCAGCATGATCCGGTCGATCAGCTCCTTGCAGGTCGGGATGTCATGGATCAGCCCGGCGACCATGCCGCAGCTCCACGCGCCCTTGTCCATGTCGCCGTCCATCATGATCGAAGGATAGACACCCGCGACTTCCTCGACGATGTCCTGGAAGGTGATCGCATCGCCGAGCGCCTTTTCCTTCTCGAGCAGACGTTCGACCGCAGAGTTGGTCAGCACCCGCTCGGTGTTGCGCAGCGGGCGCATCACCAGTCGCGTGTCGAGTTCGCTCGCCGCGAGGATCGCCTGCTTCACGTTCTCGTGCACGGGCGCTTCCTTGGTGGCGATGAAGCGGGTGCCCATGTTCATCCCCTGCGCGCCCATCGCCAGCGAAGCGACGAGACTGCGCCCGTCGGCCATGCCGCCGCTCGAGACGAAGGGGATTTCGAGCTCGTCCGCCGCGCGCGGCAGCAGGATGAAGTTGGGCACATCGTCCTCGCCCGGGTGGCCGCCGCATTCGAACCCGTCGACGCTCACCGCATCGCAGCCGATCTCCTGCGCCTTCAGGGAGTGGCGCACGGAGGTGCACTTGTGGATCACCTTGATCCCCGCATCCTTGAGCGGCGGGAGCAGATCGACCGGGTTGCGTCCGGCGGTCTCGACCACCTTCACCCCGCCCTCGATGATCGCCTTGACCAGCCCCGGATAGTCGGGCGGGGTCAGGGTCGGCAGGATGGTGAGGTTCACGCCGAAAGGCTTGTCGGTCATGTCCTTGCAGCGCGCGATCTCGTTGGCGAGCTTTTCGGGCGTGCCCTGCGTCAGGCCGGTGATGATCCCGAGGCCCCCGGCGTTGGAGACGGCGGCGGCCATCTCGGCAAAACCGACATAGTGCATCCCGCCCTGGATGATGGGGTGCTCGATGCCGAACATTTCGGTGATGGCGGTCTTCATGGCGTGTCGTCTCCCGTCAAACGCTGCGTCGGACGGGGACACAAGCCTGTTTGCCGGGGGCTTTCAAGTCCGCTTTTGAGAGGGGCGCAGGCCGGCATCGCGCGCCGTAGCGTCAGCCATTGCAGGATTGCGCGAAAGGAGATGCCGGGGGGCAGGGATACGGTGGGATCGAGTCGCTCCCTACCCACCCGGCACGATCATTTATGCCGGATCTGGCGCGGGGTTACATTGATCCAGCGCAAATCCGCTGAAATCGCGTCTCTAACCGTGTCAGCTGCGGGTGAAGGCGAGGGTGAAGGTCACCGGCACGGCGGGCGTGATCGAGGGCAGCTGCGCCAGCACACGCAATTCGCCGAGCTCGTCGGTCAGGCCGAACATGTCGGTGGTGACGATGATCGGCGCTGTCGGCACCACGGTCACCCGATCATCGGCAACGCGCGTGACGAGCACTTCGGTCTCGACATCGCCGGTCGCCCCCTTCACCGTCACGCTCGCCTTCAGCGGGCGGGTGAGCGACTGCCCGACCGCGAGGCCCGCAAAGGCTGCCGGATCGAGCTTGGCAGTCACGCTGGCCTTGGGGTTCTCGGCAACCTGGAAGAAGATTTCCCGCATCCGCTCGTTGCGGATGTCGACGCCCGTATTGACCGAGGCGAGGTCGATGTCGAGGCTCGCGGTGCCGTCGGCGGCAACGCTGCCAGCCAGGGTGTCGAAGCGGTTGGCCTCGGCAATCTCGCCCGCCTTGATGCTGACATAGGCAAGGCGCGAGCCCGCCGGATCGAGCGTCCAGGCGCCCTCGGTCACCGGTGCGGCTTCCGCGGCTCCGCCATCCCCGGGCGCGTCGCCCGCAGGCTGGGCGCAGGCGGCCAGACCAAGCGCGAGCGCGGCAGCAAGGGGGGCGAGGAAACGCAGGTTCGTCACAGGCAATACCTTTGAGGCGGAAACGTCGGGGCGCACAGATATGCGATTTGCCGCACCGAGGAAAGAGCGCCGGCAATCACCGGGCGAGGCGGTCAGCCACGTAGCGTCCCACCAGTCTGCTGCCGGTGATGTTGAGATGGTTCTGGTCACGGTAGATCAGCGTCTTGCCCCTGTGCATCGCGCAGCCTGCCGGCGAACAGATCGCCGGGTCGGTCGTGATCACCGGCACGCCGTAGCGCTGTCCCAGCCGTTCCAGTGTCGCCGCGTATTTGGCCTTCTGCCGCTCGACCTCGTCGCGGTCGATCCGGCACAGCGCGGTAAAGGCCTCGAAGGTCTTGTAGGCGCAGCGCGCCGCATCCTGCGGGAAGCCCGGCACATCACCGATGAGAGTGACGGTCTTTCCGGCCTTCTGGAGCGCGGCGATCGTTTCGCCGAAGCCCTGCTCCAGTCCCGTTCCGGCGGGATCGAGACGACCCTCGTAGAACATCGTGAGGAGGACCTGCTGGGGCCGTCCATTGTTCAGGAGATGATCGAGGATCGCCGCGTAATCGGGATTCGAGGCATAGGGCGCGCCATTCAGGATGTAGAAGCCGACATTGTCGTCCGGGCGCCCCTCGGCGAGACCGATGAACAGGTGTTCGGCATGGCTGTCGCCCAGCAGCACGATGTCCGGCAGACCCGGCTGCGACTGCTTGCAGCGTAGGTAGCCCTCCCAGGTCAGGGCCGCCGCAGCGATCGCCGGCGGCTCGCAATCCTGATAGCGTTCGTCGATGTATTGGTGAAACTCGAGCTGGCCGATGTCCCCCGCATAGGCCCGCTCGAGCCGCTGGGGGAAGCCGTCCTGCAGGGTTCCAACAGCGCCCAGCACCGAAAAGCCTGCAGCCCCGGCGATCGACAGGCCGAAGATGGTCTTGCGATCGATCCTGCGCCGGTCCCTGAAGGGTGCCTCGACGAACCGCCAGCTCAGATAGGCGAGCACGAAGGTGGCCGCGATCAGCGCCGCAAACACCGCGACCGATGGCTCGATCGGGCTTCTGTGCCGGGCGAAGGCGAACAGCGGCTGGTGCCACAGATAGGCGCTGTAGCTGACGAGCCCGATACCGACGAACACCCGGTTCGCCAGGAACCGGCCGGCCGTGGTCCCGGCATCGGCAAACAGGATGATCAGCGCGGTCCCCACGGTCGGCAGCAAGGCATAGATGCCGGGGAAGGGGGTCGTCTCGTCGTACAGCACGACCGCGCCTGCAATCGCCGCGATCCCCGCCCAGGCGAGCAAATCGCGCGAGGTCTGGCCGGGCCGCAATTGCGGGCGGTAGGCCATCAGCATCGCGCAGCATGCGCCCAGCAGCAGTTCCCACCCGCGGGTGGGAAGCAGGAAGAAGGCCGCCGCCGGCTTTGCGAGGGACGCCCATTCGGCAAGCACCAGACTGACCACCGCCATCACGATCATGGCACCGAACAGGATTTTCTTCCCGAACCGCCAGACGAGCGTGATGAACAGCGGAAACAGGACGTAATATTGCTCTTCAACCGCAAGGCTCCAGGTGTGCAGGAGCGGCTTCAGTTCGGACGCGGTGTCGAAATAGCCCGTCTCCTGCCAGAACAGGATGTTCGAGGCGAACACCGACACCGCGATCAGGCTCTCGGAGAAATTGGCGAGGTCGTTCGGCAGCAGCCAGAACCACGCGAAGGGCAGGCAGGCCAGCATCACCAGGAACAGCGCCGGCAGGATCCGCCGGGCGCGGCGTTCGTAGAAATTGACGATCGAGAATTTCCCCTGCTCATGCTCGTTGAGCAGGATGGTGGTGATCAGAAAGCCGCTGATCACGAAAAACACGTCAACGCCGACGAAGCCGCCGCTGAACGCCGAAAGTC
>CAZQOO010000136.1:0-6438 GCA_964594845.1 uncultured Porphyrobacter sp.
AACTTGGTGGTCGGCATCGTCCGCACCGCTTCCTTGAGCAGTTCGAGCGGCATCGGCGCGGCGCCATACATCAGGTATTTGAGGTTGCTGAAGTCGGTCGTGGGCGCCCGCGGGTGCTGGACCACCATCTGCAGCGCGGCCGGGACGATGAACATGTGGGTCGCCCCGGCCTCGATCGCCTCGATCACACCGACCGGCGAGAACTCGGCCTGCACGAGGCTGCGCACGCCGTTGGCGATGGCGATGTTCACCAGCCCCGTCCCGCCGATATGCGCACAGGGCATGGCGACCAGCATGCAATCGCCCGGCTCGTAGAACTGCCAGTCGAGGCCCGCCGCATTGCCCGCGTTGCGCAGGCCGAGCAGGTTGGTGTTGGTCAGCATCGCGCCCTTGGGATTGCCGGTGGTGCCGCTGGTGTAGAGCTGGAGCACGGGATCATGCGGGCCGGGCGGGGTGTATTGGGCCGGTTCGAAACCGGCAGCCGCGGTGCGCGCCGCCTCGGCCTCGATCACTTCGGGATTGGCCGGAACCTCGCCTGCGACCCTGTGCGCCACGGCGACGAATTCCGCGTCTGCGAACAGCAGCTTGGCCTCGGTATCGCCGAGAATGTAGGCGATCTCGCGCGGGGCCAGCCGCCAGCCGATCGGCACCATCACCGCCCCCATCCGCGCGGCCGCGATGTAGAGCAGGAAGTAGATGTCGCGGTTCTTGCCGAGCCACGCGATCCGATCACCCTTGTCGATCCCGCGCGCCTGCAGCAGCGCGATCAGCTGGCGGGTGATGAGATCGGCCTCGGCATAGGAAGTGACGCGCCCGTCCTGATCGAAGGCCGGGCCGTCGGGCCGCTCCCTCGCCCAGAAATGCATGATTTCGTCGAAGGTCGAAAAGTCGTGATAGGCGTTTCGCGCCATGGCCGTGCTCTCTCCCAAAAGCTGATTGGGGAGAGATTAAGCGCAAGCCTGCGCCGCGGTCTAGCGAAACCGGCCCTGCCTGCGCGCGGCCGGCTCGCGGATCAGCAGCCACAGGCCCAGCCCGAGCGGCCCGGCCATGAAGGTCGCCAGCAGGATCGGGGCCTGTAGGAAGCGCGAGATGGCCTTGGCATCGCCGTCGCGGGCGATCCACAGGCCCACGAACAGATCGAAGGCGAGATAATGCGTCCAGCCGATCGTGACCCCCGCATCGCTGCCGAAAATCGCGCGCACGCCTTCGATGGTGGTGAAATCCGCGCCGCCGCCGTCAGGATTGGGGATAAGGCCGGTCAGCAGCCCGACGAGGCCGGTGGCGTAGATCAGGCACAACAGGCCGACACCGAGATAGAGCACGCCCGACAGCAGCGCCGGCCAGCGCGGCAGCAGGATCAGCCCCGCCCATGCGATCAGGGCCAGCAGGTTGACCATGCTGAACCACGCGCTCCAGTCGATCATGCCGCTTCTCCCGCCTCGTGCACCCGCCGCCATTCGCGCGCGGCGCGGCGCATCGCCTCGTTGTCATGGGTAAACCGCCCGCCCGCACGGCGCAGCGCGAGGCCGAGCGCGGCGCCGGCCACCAGCCCGGCGTCGATCGAGCGATACCGCTCCCAGCTACCCGACAGCAGCGGATCGATCAGCGGCGCGGCGATGATCGCGGCGCGCTCGGCAAAGCGCAGATCATCGACCCGCTCGCCGCGCAGCAGGCCGGGATGGAGGATGTCGAGCCGCTTGAACCCGATCCGGGTGAGCGCCTCCTCGGTCTCGCCCTTGACACGCATGTAGAAGCTCTTGGAGCGGGCATCGGCCCCGGCGGCGCTCACCACCACCATGTTCGGCACGCCCGCCGCCTTGGCCGCCTCGGCCGTGGCCAGCACCAGATCGTGATCGACCGCGCGGAAGGCGTCCTTGTCGCCGCCGGCCTTCTTCATCGTCGTGCCGAGCGCGCAGATCAGCGCGCGCGGGCGCAGTGCTTCCATCACCTCGCCCCACTTGTCCGGCTCGGCCACGAACATCTCCATCCGCGCGCCGGGCGGCAGCGGCGCCTCGCGCCGGGCAATGCCGACGATCCGCACCTCGTCGCCCGCGCTTGCCGCTTCGATCACCTTTCGCCCGATCAGGCCGGTCGCGCCGACCAGCGCGATGCGGGCGGGGCCCCTAGCCGAAGACCCTGCCTCAGACATTGATCAGTCCCGCCGGCCGTTCGCCATAGATCGCGCTGCACGCCTGCATGGCGAAGCGATCGGACATGCCGGCGATGAAATCGGCGATCACCCGCGCGCGGGCCGGATCCTGCTCGGGCAGGCGGGCCTGCCAGTCTTCGGGCATCAGCCGCGCGTCCTGCGCGTAAGCCGCAAACAGCCGCGCCACGACATCACGCGCGCGCTCGGCGGCGGCGACCTGTTCGGGGTGATAGTAGAGCCGTTCGTACATGAAGGCCTTCAATCGCCGCTCCTGCGCTGCCATCGCTGGCGAGAAGCCGGCGAGTTGCCGCCCTGCCTCGCGCACCTCGTGCACCGAGCGCAGGCCCTTCACCTGCGCCGCCGTGTGTTCGAGCACGTCATTGACCATCAGTCCGATCTGGTCGCGCACCAGCTCGCGCAGCAGCCGCTCGCGCGGGGCGTGGGGAAAGCGCTTCTCGACCGCGCGCCACTGGTCGGCGACGAAATCAAGCGTCAGCAGATCGTCGAGTTCGAGGAATCCGGCGCGTAGGCCATCGTCGATGTCGTGATTGTCATAGGCGATATCGTCCGCCACCCCCGCCACCTGCGCTTCCAGCGAGGGCCAGGTGCCCAGGCTCAGCGGAAACGCCTCGTCGAGCTCGGCCAGCGCCCAGTTCGCCGCGATCACCGGGCCGTTGTGCTTGGCCAGCCCCTCAAGCAGGTCCCAGGTGAGGTTCAGGCCATCATGCTCCGGGTAGGGACATTCGATCCGCATCACCGTGCGCAGCGCCTGCGCATTGTGATCGAACCCGCCGTGGCGCTCCATTGCTGCCGAAAGCGCCGCCTCGCCGGCATGGCCGAAAGGCGGGTGGCCGAGATCATGGGCAAGGCACAGGGCCTCGGTCAGATCCTCGTCGAGGCCGAGCGCGCGGGCGATCACCCGGCCGATCTGCGCGACTTCGAGGCTATGGGTCAGGCGCGTACGGTAGTGATCGCCCAGCGGGGCGATGAACACCTGCGTCTTGGCCTTCAGCCGCCGGAAGCTCATCGAATGGATGATCCGGTCACGGTCGCGCTGGAAGGCGCTGCGCGGGCCGCGCTGCTCGCCGCCGGACTCGCGCCCGAATTCCCGGGGAGCGTGGGCGTGCGGATCGGCAGCGTAGGGGGCGCGGGACATCACGGCACGAGCGATTAGGTCAGCAGCGGCTCCGGCTCAACCGGAACAGACAGGCAACCCGAAGCAAATCTGCGTGAAACCGGAGCAAGCGCGACAGAGCGAAGCTATTATGGGGCCGCCTACCGGTGATTGGGGGGGAAGTAGGGCGGCCCCAAGGGCCTGTCGGTGCGACCCGAAGACCCGGAACCTGCCTGACTTTCGTTGTGACAAATTCCGTCGCCGCCCTTAGGCAAATCGTTAACGGGTTGCATCCCTTGCAAGCGCTTTCCGCGCCCAAACGTTTCAGTTTAGGGACGAGTGGGTGACATGACGACAACATGACTGGCGGGCGACTGTCACGACCGGACAGACGGGGGCTAATGCACCCCTTCCTGCTCGAGAATCCAGTTGGCCGCCGCCTCGCAATGGATTCGCGTGCTGTCGAACACGGGCAGGACATTGGCATCGACATCGACCACCAGATCAAGCTCGGTGCAGGCCAGCACGATCGCTTCGGCGCCTTCCTGAGCCTTGTTGGTGATGATCGTCTTCATCGTCCGCTGCGCCTCGCGCGTGACCTTGCCGACCATCAGTTCGTCATAGATGATCTTCTCCAGCATCCCGACGAATTCCATGTTGGGCGGCAGCAGATCGATGCCGTGGGCCACCAGCCGCTTGCGGTAGAAGCTCTCGGTCATGACATTGCGGGTGCCGATCAGGGCTGCGTTGCGGTGCCCGGCGCGCTTGATCGCAAGGCCGACATATTCGGCGATGTGCAGGATCGGGATGTTCACCGAAGCGGCGACATCATCGTAGAGGCGGTGCATCGAATTGGCGCCGATGATCAGCCCCTCGGCCCCCGCGCCTTCCAGCCGCTTGGCGCTGTCGATCAGCACGCTGGCCGCACGCTGCCAGTCGCGTTCCTCGACGAGGGCGTAGAGCTGGCAGAAATCAAGGCTTTCGATCAACAGCGGCGCAGAGGCCATCGGCGCGGCGCGTTTCTGGACGATGCGGTTGATGCGATCATAATACATCGCCGTCGACACCCAGCTCATGCCGCCGATGATCCCCAGTTTGCGCAAAGGCATGCCCCTTCGATTTATGTGCACCTGCGAACGGGTGTAGCGAGGAAGCGTTCCTCGCGTCCATAGGCCGCACAAGCGGCACGTCTCACCGGACGGGCGGATTACCGGCCAGTGCAGCCAGCCACGGCTTGAGATCGCCCAGCGTCGCCTCGACGGCCTCCTCCTGCGGCAGGTGGCCGACCTTCGGATAGACCACCAGCGTGGTGGCCGGCATGACCTTGTCGAGCCAGCGCCCGGCCTCGACCGGGATCAGCCGGTCTTCCTCGCCCCACAGGATCAGGGTGGGTGTTTTCACCCCCGCAATCTCGGCCTCGGTCAGCGGATCATAGGGGAGCGAGAAGCGCTTCAGCGTCGCGCGGCGGTTGCCGGGGTAGCGCAGCAGCTCCCAGTAGCGGTCCACCGCCGCCTCGCTCGCCACCGACTTGACCGAGACCGACTGTTCAAGGCTCTGCGCGATCAGGCTGCGCGGGGTGATCTGCTCCACCAGCAGGTTGATGCCGGGCATCCGGGCAATCCTGAAGCCGATATTGCCCGAATCCTTCTTCTTCTCCGGCTTGTCCTTGGCGAGATCGAGCATCGGCCCGCCGCTGCCATCGACCAGCACGAGGCCGGTGACCCGCTCCGGGTGCGCCACGGCGAAGGCCAGCGCGTGCTTGCCGCCCATTGAATTGCCGCCAAGGATGAAGCGCTGAAGGCCAAGCCTGTCCGCCACCTCGCCAATATCGGCCACATAATTGTCGCGGGTGTAATTGTCCTTGGGGTCAGGCCCGGTCAGGCCATGGCCGACCTGATCGAAGCGGATCACGCGGTAAGAGTCCTTGAGGCCCTGCACCCAGGGCTCCCAGGTGTGGAGATCGGCGTTGGAGCCGTGCAGCAGGATGATCGCGGGGGCATCGCGCGGCCCCTCGTCGCGCAGGTGGACTGTCACCCCGTCGCCGATTTCCACGAATTGCGAGGGGCTCCCGCCATACTTGGCGCGCATTTCGGCAGCGTCGGTATCGGGGGTGCGGAAGATCAGGAACAGGACAACCAGCAGCGCAACCAGCGCCAGAAAGCCGCGAAGGACCCACTTCATTATTTGCGCATCTCCGAAATCCAGCGCCGCACCACCGCAACGCCATCCTTGTCCACTGTGGCCTTGCCGAGTTCCGGCATGGCGATGCCCGGCTCGGCGCTGTCCATCCGGTACAGCAGGATCGAGGCGTCGGGCTGTCCCGGCAGGACCGAGAAATCATGCCCCCCTGCCCCGCGTCCGGCCGCCACGGGCCGCTTCATGATGCCGATGGCGTGGGCATCGGACTGCTCCCAGCGCAGATCGAGGCCCGAGTTCGAGGCGCCCCCGCCCGGCTGGTGGCAATGGGCGCAGTTCACATCGAGATAGGCGCGGGCGAGCGGCGCAGCCGGGCCGGTGGCATGGGTGCGCCAGTCGGGCAGTTGCCCCGCGCCCTGCGGCACCCGGTCAAGCAGCCCCGCCGCCGCCATCCCGCCCAGCCATTCAGCCGAGAGATTGCGCGCCTTGGGACCAATCGGGATCACCTGCCCGTCCTTGGAATGGCAGGTCTTGCATTGGTTCTTGTTGGGAATGGCGTAGGAGATCGCCTCGCCCGCCGGGGTGACGAGATCCAGCCGCCCGCCTGCCAGCGCCAGCGTGGCGTCGGTCTGCTCGGCGTTCCAGCGATAGGGCAGCGCCACCCAGCCCTCGGCGCGGTGGAGCAGCACACGGGTCTCGATCAACCGGCGTTCGGCCCCCTCGCCAAAGGCAAAGGTCTTGATGATCGCAGCGCCCACGGGGAATTTGAGCAGACCCTCTCCGTCAGCGGCGAGCCTCGTACCCTCGGGCAGATAGATGAAGCGCAGCTTCTCCGCCCCGTCCGACCACAGCGGCGTATTGAGCGCATAGGGCGTGACGCCTGCCGCCGGAACCTGCCGCGCACCATTGGCGAAGAAGCCGAATTCGGAGAGGCTGCGCGGAAAACCCGCGCCCGTCACCGCCGCGTCCGACACCTGCGGCGCGGCGAGATGGGCATGGGCCACTGCCCCGCCAAGCGCGAGCAGGGCCGCCGCCAGCA
>CAZQOO010000137.1:0-6389 GCA_964594845.1 uncultured Porphyrobacter sp.
GAACTTCGCGATATGGCCGGTGACGACGCTCGCCTTGCCCGCCTTCATCGCCTTGAACAGGTCCTCGTCGGGCACCAGGCACAGTCGCTGCTCCCACGGGTTGTAGGGCGGGGTAAAGCTGTCCTTGTCGTAATCCGGCCCGAGCGACTTCTCGATCTTCTTGTTGAGCGCGTCCTTCACCTTCTGCGGATTGTCGCGCGCCAGCTTGAACGAGAAGTCCTGCATCTTGATGTTCTTGAACCGGGTGATCCGGTAGGCGAGCTTTTCCGGCAGCACGGCGCGCAGGAAGTTGGCGATCGCGTCCTTGGCGGGCCGCGTGAACATCCAGGTCGGGGTGCGCTGGAGCATGGTCACATGGCCTGCCTCCTTCGCCATCGACGGGACGATCGTCACCGCGGTCGCACCCGAGCCGATCACCACGACCTTCTTGCCCTTGTAGTCGAGGTTCTCGGGCCAGAACTGCGGGTGGATCACCTGGCCTTCGAATTCGCCGAAGTCGAAGCCGGGATCATAGGGCTCGTCGTAATCGTAGTAGCCCGCACCGAGATAGAGGAAGTTCGCGGTCAGATGCGTGCGGCTGCCATCGGCCTTTTCCATCTCGACATGCCAGCGCGCGTCATCGTGGTGGAAGTCGGCGCTGATGACCTTGTGGCCGAAGCGGATGTGCTGGCGGATGCCGCGCTCGTCCACGATCCGGTCGAGATATTCGAGGATCGCGGGGGCATCGGCGATGCTCTTTTCATGCCGCCACGGCTCGAAATCGAAGCCCAGCGTGTGCATGTCGCTGTCCGAGCGGATGCCGGGGTAGCGGAACAGGTCCCAAGTGCCGCCGAGATTGTCGCGCCGCTCGACGATGGCATAGGTGTGGTGCGGCGCCTTCATTTCCATGTGCGCGGCCATCCCGATGCCGGAAATCCCGGCACCCACGATCAGCACGTCGAAATCTGGCGGTGTGGCAAGCATGGGTCTCTCTCTCCCTTGTTGACAGCGATGTAACCACAGCACTCGCCCAAAAGCGAGTCTTGAATAGCAATCTGCAACTGACTTTAACCAATGCGGACCCGGGGTGACGCGCGCAGCGCGAGCGGTTAGGGGCGCTGCCCATGAGAACGATTTTGCGCCTTTCCGCCTGCGTGCCTACCCTGGCCTTCGCTCTGCTGCCCTGCGCACCGCTTGCCGCGCAGGAGGACGAGGCCGCGCCGGAGGGCGAGGAGCGGCCGGAAATCATCGTCACCGGGCGCGGGCTCGAACCGGCGCTGTCAGGCGGGATCTACGCGACCACGACGATCGAGCGCGAGACGATCATCGCCGCGCCCTCGGGCCGGATCGAGGACGTGCTCAGGAATGTCGCGGGGTTCCAGCAGTTCCGCCGCTCGGACAGCCGCTCGGCCAATCCCAGCGCGCAAGGGGTGACGCTGCGAGCGCTCGGCGGCAATGCCACCAGCCGCGCGCTGGTGCTGCTCGACGGGGTGCCGGTGGCCGATCCCTTCTTCGGCTACATCCCCCTGTCCGCCATCGCGCCCGAGACGCTGGGCCAGATCCGGGTGACGCGCGGCGGCGGCTCGGGGCCGTTCGGCGCGGGCGCGCTGGCGGGGACGATCGAACTGGAGAGCGCCGATCCCTCGGCGACCGAGGGGTTCCTCGGCAATGCCGCGATCAACAACCGCGCCGAGACCGAGGCCAGCGGCGTGCTCACCCAGCGATTGGGCAGCGGCTTTGCCACCGCGAGCGGGCGCTGGGACCGCGGACAAGGCTTTTTCACCACGCCGGAGGACCAGCGCGTTCCCGCCACCGCCCGCGCGGCCTTCGACAGCTGGAACGCGGCCCTGCGCGCCGTCGCCCCGCTCACCGGCAGCGTCGAGGTGCAGTCCCGCGTCGCTGCCTTCCGCGACACCCGCACGCTGCGCTTTGCCGGTGCGGATTCGCTGAGCGAGGGGCAGGAGGCGAGCATCCGCTTCGTCGGGCGGGGTGCTTGGGCCTTCGATGCGCTGGCCTATGTCCAGACCCGCGACTTCGCCAATGTCGTCATCTCCTCGACGCGCTTCACCCGGACGCTCGACCAGCGCCGCACCCCTTCGACCGGGGTTGGCGGCAAGTTCGAACTGCGCCCGCCGATTGCCGAAGGTCACGACATCCGCATCGGCGCCGATTACCGCCGCGCCGACGGCGAGCTGCAGGAGGAGGCGATCAGCGCCTTCACCGGTGCGATCACCGAGCGGCGGCGCGCGGGCGGCGCGACGAGCAATCTCGGCCTGTTCGTCGAGGACGACTGGCAGATCGGTCCGCTGATCATCAACGGCGGGCTGCGCGCCGACCGCAGCAGCATCACCGGCGGCTTCTACCGTGCGGTCTCGGCGCAGGGGGCGCTGGTGAGCGAAGTGATCGCGCCCGACCGCTCCGACTGGTCGCTGAGCTGGCGCGCGGGGGCGCAGGTCTATGCCACAAGGCGGCTCGATCTGCGCGCGGCGGCCTATACCGGGCTGCGCCTGCCGACTCTCAACGAGCTCTACCGTCCCTTCGTGGTGTTCCCGGTGGTGACGCAGGCCAATGCCGACTTGCAGAACGAGCGGCTCGAAGGATTCGAGATCGGGTTCGACTGGCAGCCGGTCAATGCGCTGGTGCTGTCGGTGACGGCGTTCGACAACGAGGTCGAGAACGCCATCGCCAATGTCACCCTCGCTCCCAACCTGCGCCAGCGCCAGAACCTGCCCGCGATCACGGCGCGCGGGATCGAGGCCAACCTTGCCGCGAAGCTGGGGCAGGTGAGCCTCGACGGCGCGCTGGCATGGACCGATGCCGAGGTGCGCGGGGAAGGCGCCTCGCTTGCGCTCGACGGCAACCGCCCGGCCCAGGCGCCGGCCTTTTCGGGGACACTGACGCTCGGCTGGCGACCGGCCGAGGGCTGGCAGCTCGCCGCGACGTTGCGCCATGTTGCGGCCCAGTTCGAGGACGATCTGGAGAGCGACCGCCTGCCCCCTGCGACCACGCTCGACGCCTTCCTCGCCGCGCCGCTGGCGGGCCGGCTGTCGCTGGTGCTGCGGGGCGAGAATTTGACCGGCGATGCCATCGTCACCCGCAACCAGGGCGGCTCGATCGACCTCGGCGTGCCGCGCACGCTCTGGCTCGGTCTTCGCTACGGATTCTGACCGCTCGGGCCGGGTCCGGAGAGCGCGGGAAACAAAGTTGCCTGAAACGCACTCACGGATGACTCTATGCTGCGCCGCAGCATAACATGTTGCATTTTTGCTACGCCTGTCCAGAACTTAGCTATGACTCTTGTTAGGGCGCGCAAGGCTGATAGGTTTCGCTCCGCAACGACAGGACCGGTGGCAAACCGGCCGGATTGTGGAGAGAGGGATTATATGACTCGCAAGTTTGCAGCCTTTGCTGGCGGCCTGATGGCCTGCAGCGCGCTTACCACCCCCGCCTTTGCCCAGGATACCGAGAGCGATGCTCCCGAAGTGCGGGATGACAGCGTCATCATCGTGACCGCCACCCGCCGTGCGCAGGACGTGCAGGACATTCCGCTCGCGGTGACCGCGATCGCGCCGCAGCAGCTCGAAGCGCAGCGCGTCGTCAACATCCAGCAGATCTCGGCCCTCGCGCCCTCCTTCACCGCCAGCCAGGCGCAGCTCGCCTCGGGCTCGGTGGTGCTGCGTGTGCGCGGTATCGGCACGACCTCGAACAACATCGGCTTCGAAAGCGCGGTCGGCATCTTCGTCGACGGTGCCTACCAGTCGCGCCCGGGCGTGGCGCTGAGCGAATTCGTCGATGTCGAGCGCGTCGAAGTGCTGCGCGGCCCGCAGGGCACGCTGTTCGGCCGCAACACCTCGGCCGGCGCGCTCAACATCACCAACGTCCGCCCCGATGTCACCGAGTTCGGCGGCTTCGTGAATGCGGAATACGGCAATTTCGACGAAATCAGCCTGCAGGGCGCGGTCAACGTGCCGCTGGTGCAGGACACGCTGGCGCTGCGCGTCACCGGTGCCTATCGCCAGCGCGATGGTTTCCTGGACGTGGTTGATCGCAACGGCAACAAGATCGGCGACACCAATGACGCCGATCAGTGGCTGGTCCGCGGCCAGCTCGGCTGGGATACCGATTCGGGCATGCGCGGGCGCATCATCGTCGACTACTCGAAGAGCCAGTCGAGCTGCTGCGGCGCGATCGAGCTCTACCAGTCGCCGCTGATCACCGGCGGGGCCTATGCGGCCGTTGGCCTCGGTGCCAATGGCGGCAACGGCCAGCCCTCGGTGGCGACTACCCCGTTCGATCAGGCCGGGTTCGAGCGCGCGATGGACAACCGCACCGTCTCGCTCAACGCGGCGCCGGTGGCGGACATCGACAACTACGGCGTGACCGGTGAAGTGGAATTCCCGATCTCGGACAATGCCGACCTGATCTTCATCGGTTCGTGGCGCAAGTACGAGAGCTTCGAGGCCTATGATTCGGACTTCACCGGGCTCGACATCTTCAATGTCACCGGCCTCAATCTCGAACTGGAAACCTGGACCGCGGAACTGCGGCTGCAGGGCGAAGGGATGGACGGCAAGCTGAACTACATGTTCGGCGGCTTCTACTCGGATGAAACCATCGACCAGTCGGTCAGCTTCGCACTGGGTCAGGACTACGGCGAGAATGTCGGCGCGCTGCTGTTCGTGCCGACCGGCGGGGCGCTGGGTCCCAACCCGCTGACGGTGTTCACCGGCCGCGATCCGGCCGGCACCACCAACACCAACCGGTTCCAGCAGGACGCCAAGAGCTATGCGATCTTCACCCACAACAGCTTCGAGATCACCGACGGCCTCGAACTGACGCTGGGTGCGCGTTATTCGTGGGAAGAAAAGTCGGGCGGCTTCAGCCAGACGGCGGTCAACAACCAGATCTGCCCGGCGACGCTCGGGGCGCTGGGCGTGATCCCGGCGGCGCTGCGTCCGTCCTTCATCGGCCTCGGCTGCTTCGGCTTCACCGCTCCGGCGGATCTGCCGCAGGCCGCAGCCCTGCCGCTGGTGCGCACCTTCCAGTCCGATTTCGACGACGAGGAGCTGATCTACACCGTCAAGCTCGGCTATGAATTCAGCCCCTCGGTCAACACCTATGCCAGCTTCACCCACGGCTACAAGGCGGGCGGTATCAACCTCGATACCACCGCAGCCGTCAACGGTGCCGATCCGCGCTTCCTTTCGGAAGAGGTCGATGCCTACGAAATCGGACTGAAGGCGAAGATGATCGATGATGCCGTGACGCTCAACATCGCGGCCTTCTACGAGGAGTTCACCAACTTCCAGGTGCTCGAATTCACCGGGACCGCCTTCACCACCTTCAACGTGCCGGTGGCGGAAACCAAGGGTGTCGAAATCGAAGGCCTGATCCGTCCGAACGACGAACTGACCTTCAACCTCGGCGCGACCATCCTCGAAGCCAGCTACCCCGATGATTGCGACGTCGGGCAGGAGACCACGGTGACGGTCGCCTCGCTGTGCGGCAATGATCTGACCAACGCTCCGCAGGTCGTCGCGCTGATCGGCGGGATGTGGGAGAAGCCGATCAACGATTCGATGGAGTTCTTCGTCTCGGGCCAGGTCCGCATCGAGAGCGACCAGCGCACTTCGACCCAGGCGATCGTGCCGCCGACCGTTCCGGCCGGTGCCTCGGCTGAGCAGGTGCAGGCCGCTGTCGATGCCGCGCCGCTGATCGTGGCGGACGTGCAGGACGGCAAGGCCTTCGTGAACCTGCGTGCGGGCCTGCGCTTCGGCGACGGCGCCTATTCGCTCGAAGGCTGGGTCAACAACCTCACCGACGAAGTGGTGCGCGGGGTGACCTTCAACACCACGCTGCGCGGGTCGGGTGCGGCCAACTCGCGCTCTGCCTTCACCTTGCCGCCGCGCCAGTACGGCGTGACGCTGCGCGCCAAGTTCTAGGCGCGCCGGGCTTCGGCCAAGAAAAAGGGGCGGCTCGCAAGAGCCGCCCCTTTTTTGTTTTGCGAAGCCAACTCCGTGGCCTCGTCCTCGGTGCTGTTTCAAGTCCTGTGGACTTGAGCACCTGCGGCTCGCGCCGTACGCTCGCGACGCCTTTGGTGTCGATCCAGCGCTAACCTCAAAGCCCCTTGCCAGAACGGTCGCGCCAGCGACCGCGAGCGCACGCGCGCGAGCCGCAGGTGCCCCGTTGCGTTAGCAACGGGAACAGCACCGAGGACGTGCCCGCGGAGGCGGGCGCGCAAAACAAAAAAGGCGGCCCGGTTATCCGAGCCGCCTCTTTACTTGATCATCGCACCAGACCGGTCGCGTCAGCGACCGCAAGGCCGAACGGCCGCCCGCAGGTGCCCGGGGCGTAGCCCCGGAACAGCACCGAGGACGTGCCCGCGGAGGCGGGCACGCATCACATGGAAC
>CAZQOO010000138.1:0-4208 GCA_964594845.1 uncultured Porphyrobacter sp.
CCGCCGCACCGATGGTGATGACGAAGCCCGCGATCCCCGGCAGGGTCAGCGTGAAATTGCCGAGCGCCATCAGCCCCAGCAGCATCAGTACGTTGAACACCAGCGCGGCCGTGGCGTAGATGCCGAAGCGGCCATAGGTGGCAATCATCAGCGCGATTACTGCCAAACTGCCGATCGCCATGGCGAGCAGGCCCTTGCGGATCGAGTCCGCGCCAAGATCCGGCCCGACGGTGCGCTCCTCGATCACCTGCAGCGGCACCGGCAGCGCGCCCGAACGCAGCGAGATCGCGAGGTTGTTCGCGCTTTCCGCCGTGAAGCTGCCCGAGATCTGCGCGCTGCCGCCAAGGATCGGCTCGTTGATGTTGGGCGCGGAAAGCACCTGCCCGTCGAGGATGATCGCAAACGGCTTGCCCACGTTCTCGCGCGTCAGCTTGGCGAACTTGGCCCCGCCCTGCGCGTCGAAGGTGATGGTGACGACGTTCTGGTTGTTGGTCGGATCGACCCCGGCCTGCGCGCCCGTCAGGTTGTCGCCGCGGATGCCCCCGAGCCGGCGCACGGCCTCGAACCGGCCTTCCATCGGCGTGCCGGGGGCATAGGGGAACACCTGGCTGCCCGGAGGCGCGATCCCGGCCTGCACATTCTCGGGCAGGGCGTTGAGATCGACCAGCTTGAATTCGAGCTGCGCGGTCTGGCCGAGCAGGTTCTTGAGCGCCTCGGGATCTTCCAGCCCCGGCACCTGCACGACGATGCGGGTGTCGCCCTGACGGATGATGGTCGGCTCGCGGGTGCCGAGTTCGTCGATGCGGCGGCGCACGACTTCGGTGGCGCTTTCCATCGCGTCGTCGAGCGCGGCCTCGATCCCCGAAGTGGTCGGCGTGAGCACGATGCGCTGGCCGTCGACCACCGCCAGATCCCATTCGCGGGTCAGGTTCGCGCCCTGCATTACCGGTTCGAGCAGCCCGCGCGCGCGATCGATATCGGCCGGGCTGTCGAGCATGAAGCTCATCCGCCCCTCGCCGGTGGACACGTCACCGATGCGGATGCGCGGCTTGGCGTTGCGCATCAGCTGGCGGACAGTTTCTTCCATGTTCTCGAGCCGCTGGGCGCGGATGTCGTCGGCCTTGGCTTCGAGCAGCAGGTGCGAACCGCCGGCAAGGTCAAGCCCGAGGTTGACCTGCGGATTGGGCAGGCTCGACGGCCAGTCCAGCCCCGAAACATTGAACAGCGAAGGCAGCGCCAGCACCGAAGCGGCGAGCGTCAGGCCCCACAGCCAGAGCTTCTTCCAGAGGGGAAATTCGAGCATTGCGTCTCAGGTCTCGTAGCAGAGGGATGCGGCGGCTGGCGGTGGCGCAGCCGGATCAGTCGTTGGCAGGCGTGCCGCCCGGGGGAATGATGTCGCCGATGGTGGCCTTGATCGCCTTGACGCGGACATTGGTGCCAAGCTCCAGTTCGACATAGGTGTCGTCGACCTTGATGACCTTGCCCACGAGCCCGCCGGCGGTGACGACAGAATCGCCCTTCTTCATCGCGGCGACCTTGAGCTGGTGCTCCTTCTGCCGCTTCATCTGCGGGCGGATGATGAGGAACCAGAAGATCGCGATCATACCGATGATCGGCAGAAAGCTGATCCAGGCCGGTGGCGCTTCGGCAGCTCCGGCTGCGGCGGCAAGAAGGTCGAATGTCATGCGTGTGAGCCCGTCAGATCCCGTGATTGATATGCGAGGCACAAGGCCCCCGCCCGTTCAAGTGGGCGCGCCTAGCAGCATTGCAAGCGAGCCGCAATCGCGCGGGGGAAAGCGATGCAGGAAGGCCACAGTGGTTGTCGGTTGGGGGCGCCGACCAAGTCCCTCCCCGTTCCGCAGGAATGGGGAGGTGGCCGCGCGCCAGCGCGGTCGGAGGGGTCATTGCCGCCCCACATACCCCTCCGTCAGCCCTGCGGGCTGCCACCTCCCCATCCTTGTGAGGACAGGGAGGGACTGAAGGGTGACAAAACACCGCCCAAACCCGCTTGCCAGTCCAATCCGCCCGCCCTATAGGCCCGCTTCCACTGGAACGGGACGTAGCGCAGCCTGGTAGCGCATCACACTGGGGGTGTGGGGGTCGGAGGTTCGAATCCTCTCGTCCCGACCAGTGGAGAAATTCTCCGCCATCGCTGAAATGAAGCGCGCCGCGTTGTTCGTGGCGCCGCGCTAGTCGATCGTGATCGCCGTTTGCGCCTGTTCGGTCGCCTGCGCACTGTCCTGACGGACCATCTCGAACGGGCCGCTCCAGTCTGCCATCATCCAGTGGCCGGTGATGACATTGCCGTCATCGCTGAGCTGCCCGGCATAGGCGACCGGCTCTTCATATTCCTCGCCCGCTCCATGGTAGGTCTTGAGGAAGTCGACACTCGTGCCCGCGCGCACACCCTCGAGCGAGGCATGCGCGGTGCCAGGGCGAAAATCGTTGGGCTCGATGATCGTGCCGCTGATCTGCCCGCCCTGCTCGGTGATCTGAGCCAGAAAGGGCGTGACCGGCCCGGCACCGGGCACATCGGGATAGGCAAAGACGCCGTCCCACTTGCCGGAAAGATCGAACGGCAACCGCGTGGCGCCCTAGAGGTTGCGGCCGACCACTTCGTAGCCCTCGTCCGCCGCACCGGCGCTGTCGCGCACCACGGCAAGGCCCGCTTCCTTCTGCGCCTTGAGCTCAGCCTTCAGCTTGGCCGGATCGCGCGCGAAGACGAAGCCGAAGCTCACCCCGCCCTCCTTGCCGATGGTGGCATGGTGGAGCTTGTGCGCCTGCACCAGCCGCTTGGCGTAGCCCTTGCGCGGCACCCAGCGGAAATAGCGCTGATGCACCAGCCCGTCATGCACCAGCGTGTAGATCACCCCGTAGAGCGTGATCCCGACCGCGAACCACCACAGCCAGTCCCAGTAGAGCGAGCCGTAGATATACATCGCGGCGTTGATCGTGCCGAACACCACGGCGAACAGGTCGTTCTTTTCCAGCACGTTGTCATGCGGCTCGTGATGGTCGCGGTGCCAGCCCCAGCCCCAGCCATGCATGATGTACTTGTGCGCAACCCAAGCGAACAGCTCCATGCCGATCAGCGAGGACATGACGGTGAGGAAAACTTCGAGCCAGCTCATGCGGGCGCCTTTGCCGTATATTCAACCTCGCCCACCCCGGCGCGCTTGGCCGCGGGCAGGCCCCACCACGGCACGTCGGGCCGGTGGTGATGCTCCAGATGATAGCCGAAATGGAAGCAGGTGGCGAGGCTCGCCAGCGTGCCGAAATCGTTGCTGCGGGCATTGTGACGGTCGGCAAAGGGCTGGCCTTCGCGGTGGCAATGCGGGCGGAAGGTGCCGAAGTAGAACAGCTGCAGCGACGAGCCGAGCGCCGGAAGCCCGTAGAGCAGCACGATCTGGATCATCGGAATGTCCAGCACCAGCCAGTAGATGCCGACCACGGTGTGGACGAACAGGATCGAGCGCCAGCCGAAATAGCGCCGGAAGAAGGTCGCATACCAGCGGACGAAATCCGACGGATTGTGCTCGTCGAAGTCCGGATCGCCGGCATGGCCTGCGAGCCTGTGGTGATCGAAATGCGCGTCCCTCAGCTGCTTCCACGCGAACCCGGCATAAAGCGCCAGCAGCACCGCGCCGATCGCCGCATTGAGCTTCGGCTTGCCCGGCACCAGCGAGCCATGCATCGCATCATGGCAGACGATGAACACGCCCACCGAAAGCCAGCACTGCACCATCGCCATCACGAGCGCGAGCGGCCAGTTGCTCCATGTGAGCTCGAAGATGAACATGCCCCAGGCATGGATGCCGAGCCAGCTTCCGGCAATCGCCACCGCCAGCCCGAGGCCGACCGCGCGCTGGACATCGCGCGCGGGCAAGGTGAAATGCGGATGGCTCATGCCGGAGTTACGCGCAGGGCGGTCATGCAGATGCCTATAAAGCGCGCGGGGGAAACGGCAATTGCGTTTGCGCAAAAGGCGGCGCGCCCTCCCCCGAGGGCGCGCCGCTCCGCCGCATCAGTCGTGCGGAATGATGAACTTGAACAGCGGCGCGGGCTTGAAGTTGCCGGTCTGATCGCCGCCGACATCGGGATTGCCGGCGAGCAGGAGCCTGCGCGGCCCTGAGCCCTTGCTGAAATCGAGCCGCTTCATGTCGGCCCACAGCACGCTCGGGCTCTTGGTGTCCTGATAGTAGTAGACC
>CAZQOO010000138.1:4308-6384 GCA_964594845.1 uncultured Porphyrobacter sp.
GTGTTGAGCGCGATCTGCTGGTCGAAGGTCGGCGAGTTGGTCATCACCTGATACTTGCGGTCGTGGTGGATGACGAGCTTGCCCTTGAGATATTCGAAGATCGCCGAATCCCCCGAAGCATCCGAGATCGACAGGTGCACCGTGCCCGGCTCGCCCGTCGGCGCGGTGATCGCCACCATGCGGAACTTTTCCTGCCTGAGGTCAGCCACCGCCTCGGCGACCGTCGCATAGTTATCGAGCACATATTGCACCCAGGCCGAATTGGGGAGCGTCGGGCGCGTGTCGCCGGGGGTGGCGGGCGGATAATCCGATTCGGGCAGGTAGAGCAGATTGGCAACGAGGCCCTTCTCGTTCATCCCGTCGGCCGTGGCGCCTTCGTACATGGTCGTGACGAGGCTGCCGTACTTGCTGGTCCACACCACCGGGTTGGCGGTGTTGCTGTTGCGCTCCAGCCCGCGCGGGTAGAGCCAGATATTGCTGCCGAGATCGGCCTCGAACCAGTCCATCGTGCGGCCCGTGACAGTCTGGCCCTCGAGCCCGAAATAGACCGCACGGCTGCACGCATCGGCAATCGTGGGGGCCACCAGCGCGGAGGCGAGCAGAGCGGTAAGTGCAGCGCGTTTGATCATGACATTCTCCCTTCAGCCTGACCGGCTCGCCGAGAGGAGATACCGCCGCGCCGTGTCTGCGCAGCCTGCGACCTGTCACCCCCCGACGATGCATCGCTCGCAAAGATACGCCTTTTCAGGGCAATGGATTGTCGCGGCGGACACAATCGGCGCGCCGGCTCCCATTGCCGCGCAACAGTGCTTGTCTCGATCGCGCCGAGGTGAGATTGTGCCGGGCAAGACAAGGACTTGAGGGGGGATGCCGGCAATGTCGGTCAGGATGATCGCACCGCCTGACGAGGGTTCCGCCCGCCATCCGGACGCATTGCAGGCCTGGCGGGCGCTGTGCGCGCTGCGGTTCGGGGAACGCGGCTGGTTGTCCGCGCAGCCGGAGGCTTTTCGCCAGCAGATCCTGCGGATGGTGGTTGCGGTCCACGTCCCGCGCGCAACCCCGGTGTTCAGCGTCAACAGCCCGCCCGGCGGGATCTACGGGGTGATTTCGGGCGGGATCGGGATCGAGGGATCGGGCCCCTACAATGTCCCGCGCCTTGGCCATGTGCTGCGCTCGGGCAGCTGGTTCGGGCATGGCCCGGTGCTGACCGGGCGAGGCCACAGGGTGCAGAACATGCGCGCGCTCGAAGACAGTGAACTGGCCTATGCCCCGCTTGCCCCGCTGCGGGCGCTGCTCCAGTCTGATCCGCAGGCCGCGCGCTGTCTCGGGGCGATAGCTGACGGAGGCAACATCCTCGGCACGCGGATCGTCTCGGATCTGCTGATCCCTTCGGTGCCGCACCGCGTCGCCGCCGTGCTGCTGCGGGTGACCGGTATCGAGGAGGGGGTCGAGCCCGATCACCCCGACGGCTTTCTCATCACGCAGACCGACCTTGGCGAAATGGCCAATGTCTCGCGCTCGATGGTCAACCGGGTGCTCGGACAGTTCGCCAAGGCCGGCTGGATCGCCAAGCATTACAACCGGCTGCGGGTGCGCGATCCGGCCGGCTTGCAGGCCTTCGCCGCCTCGCAGGTGTGACCGCCGCCGCGCGGCCGGCGCTCACTCGCCCTTGGGGAAGAAGAATTCGCGCAGGTGTTCGCCGATGCGCGCCGGGCGCAGGGTTTCGGCGTCGATGCAGCACCATGAGGACTGCACCTCGGCCAGCACCTCCTCGCCGCGCTTGATCAGCGTCGAATAGAACGCGCGCGCGCCGTTGAAGCGTTCGAGCACGGTCTGCGCGATCACGGCATCATCGAGGAAGGCGGGCTTGCGATAGGTGATCTCGTGCTTGAGCGCGACCCAGGCCTTCGACGCCACATCCTCGGCCGGCGCGATCCCGCGCCAATGGGCCAGCACCGCCTCCTGCACCCAGTTCAGATAGCGCGCATTGTTGACGTGCCCCATGAAGTCGATATCGGCGGGCAGGACCCGGATCGGAAAGGTGAAGGGCTTTGCTGACATGGGTGTAAGTTAGGG
>CAZQOO010000139.1:0-1690 GCA_964594845.1 uncultured Porphyrobacter sp.
GCTGACGCTCATGAACTCTCGCAGTTCCGCCTCCAGCGCCGGACAGGCATCCGCCATATAGCTCGGCTGCAACAACGCCACCACCTTTTCGCCCAGATCAGGGCAGGGCGCGCCGATCACCGCCGCGTCCATCACCTTGGGGTGGGTGACCAGCAGGTTCTCGATCTCCTGCGGATAGATGTTCACGCCCCCGCTGATGATCATGTGGCTCTTGCGGTCGGTCAGGAACAGGAAGCCGTCCTTGTCCAGGTGGCCGATGTCGCCCAGTGTCATCCAGCCCTTGGGATGCATGGCGTCGCGGGTCTTGTCGGGATCGTTGTGATAGGTCGGCAGGTTGTCGTTCTCGAAGAAGATCAGCCCGTCCTCGTCCGGGCCGAGTTCCTCGCCGTCCGGCCCGCAGACGTGGAGCTTGCCGTGCACCGCCACGCCGACCGTGCCGGGCTTCATCAGCCAGTGTTCCGACTTCACCAGCGTCATCCCGATCATCTCGGACCCGGCATAATACTCGTTCACGATCGGGCCCCACCATTCGATCATCTCGCGCTTGATCGGCACCGGGCAGGGCGCGGCAGCATGGATCGCGCGCTTGTGGCTGGAGAGGTCGTATTTCGTGCGCACCGCCGGATCGAGCCGCAGGAAGCGCACGAAATGGGTGGGCACCCACTGGCTGTCGGTGACCTTGTATGTCTCGATCGCCTTCAGCGCCTCCTCGGGGTCGAATTTCTCCATCATCACCACCGTCCCGCCGAGACGGTGCACGACCGAGCACCAGCCGATCGGCGCGGCGTGATAGAGCGGAGCGGGGGAGAGATAGACCATGCTGCCATCCGCCGGCATCCCCATCCCCAGCGTCGCAAGGCCCAGCAGCGGCACCGGCGCGGCGGGATCGGGATCTTCGGGCGGAGCGGGGCGGATACCCTTGGGCCGGCCCGTGGTGCCCGACGAGTAGAGCATCAGCAGGCCGGCGCTCTGATCGGGGATCGGGGTGGCCGGCTGGGCAGCCAGCGCGGCGGCGAAATCCTCGGCATCGCCGGCATCCATCACCAGCACGGCAAGGCCCGGGCACTCGGCGCGAATGTCATCCAGAATGCCGCTGAAATAGCCGCTCGTGATCAGCAGCTTCGCCTGCGCGTCGCGGATGATATAGGCGGCTTCCGGCGCGGTCAGGCGGCTGGAGATCGGCACCAGCATCGTGCCGGCGCGCTGCGAGCCCCAGATCAGGGTGAAGTATTCGATGCGGTTTTCCAGCAGCACCGCAAAGGCATCGCCCGCGCCGATGCCGTGGGCGCGCAGCAGGTGCGCGAAGCGGTTCGATTCCGCGTCCATTTCGCCATAGGTGATCTGCTTGCCCGATCCGGTCATGATGACGGCGGGATGATCCGGGCGGTTCGCGGCGTGCGCGATCGGGTGCATCGACATGATTTCTCTCCCTTGCAGCGTCGGGCCGACAGGCGGCAGGCGCTGGCTCTCTCGGGCAGAAATCTAGCGGGAGCAGGACGGCCCGCAAGCAAAAACGGTATGGAAAATGCTACCGAAAATGCAGTGGGTCAGCCCTGTGCAGGACAAGAAAAAAGGCGGCGGGATAACCCGCCGCCATGTTCGGACACCCTCTCCAATGTCCGGCCCGCTTACAGCGGGCAATCTCGTGAAGCTTGATCGCCGGAGCCGTTCGCGGGGGCTGCTTATTCGC
>CAZQOO010000139.1:1700-2771 GCA_964594845.1 uncultured Porphyrobacter sp.
CATCATGTACAATGCGTAGGATTCGCCTCGGCTCGTCCTCCACGTAGCGTCCTTAGTGAGACAAGCGCCTGACCACTTTCGCAGCCATCTCCTGCTTCTTCCGGAGTAACTGCTGTGCTTCGCTCTCCACCATATACGGAATCGGATTGACTGCAAGCCCGTCGATGCGAACTTCGTAATGAAGGTGCGGACCGGTGGAACGGCCGGTCGATCCGACATAGCCGATCAGGTCGCCCTTCTTGACGCTGTCGCCTGCCGCAACAGCGAGTCGCGACAGGTGGGCAAAGCGGGTCTGCATCGACGCGCCATGTTCGATGGCGATGTAGAGCCCGTAGCTCGAATACCAGTCGGCACGGCTCACCACCCCGTCGGCGGTGGCATAGACCGGCGTGCCGGTCGGCGCGGCAAGATCGATTCCGGCATGCTGGCGGCGACCGCCGAGCACCGGGTGGGTGCGCATCCCGAAGCCGCTGGTGAGCGCAGCGCCTTCGAGCGGCATGCGCGAAGGCACCGAAACGGTCGGCTGGACGAAGGGTGCGGAATAGGCGGTCTCGGCGGCGACACCCACGCTCGGGCTGGTGCGCTCGATCGCGGTCCAGCTGGAGAACAGCGACTTGAAACGCTGGTCGCCATTGGCGAGCGGATCGACCTGATCGGGCTTCACCGGTGCGACGACATCGGCGCTGGCATTGGCGCTCGCGGAATTGGCGGTGTTGGCAAGGGCGGGCGTAGTGCCGGCGACACTGAGCAGCGCAGCGCAACACAAGGTTGCGATCTTCGACATCTGGCGCACGGCAAATTTCATAACTGACCCGGTCCCCGATTTCGACGCCCCTGATCTGGCCGGTGCGCCGCTCGCTTGATTGAGCACGTCTGATGCGCGCCTTTGTTGGATCGTGGTTATGCGGGTGAGTCGTTAATGCGCAATCGCCGCGTAGAATTCCCGCGATAAACCGGCTGCAAGACGCGCCGAGTCGTTGAACGGTGGCTTAATCGCCCCGCGAAAGTGCCGTTTTACGAGGGTCTGCCACAGGGATTCGGGCGCTTCCTGCGCCATTCCGGCACAGCGCA
>CAZQOO010000139.1:2871-6366 GCA_964594845.1 uncultured Porphyrobacter sp.
CCGGCCATGTCGAGCGCCAGATCGATCGCGACGAATTCGATATGCGCGAGGGAGTGCCACAGCGCGATTCGCGCGCGCTCTGAACCGAACTTGCCCCGCTTGGGCATCTGGTTCGGCGGGAGCAGCGCGGGCGCATCGGGCCAGGCGGGCTGGTCGGGCATGGCGACATCAAACCGCCATGCCAGCGCGCCCCTGCGCCACGCCCGCGCCACGTCGCGCGCGGCAAAGCACTTGGCGCGCGGCTCGGCGGTGAGCAGCACGGCGCGGATTGCCGCTGCGACGGTTGGCATGGGCTGCGTCAGAGCGCTTTGGCCGCGGCCAGCACTTCCTCGGCGTGGCCGGCGACTTTCACCTTGTCCCAGATCTGCGCGATCTTGCCCGAAGCATCGACCAGATAGGTCGCGCGGACCATGCCCATGTAGGTCTTGCCGTACATCTGCTTTTCCGCCCAGACGCCGAGCGCGTCGGAAAGGCCGCCTTCCTCCGCATCGGTGGCGAGCGGCGCGGTGAGGCCGTGCTTGGCGATGAACTTGGCGTGCTTCTTGGCCGGGTCCTTGCTGACCCCGAGCAGCTTCGTGCCCGCGGCCTCGAACTGTTCCTTGAGCGCGGAGAAATCCTTGTTCTCGGTGGTGCAGCCCGGGGTGTCGTCCTTCGGATAGAAGAAGATCACCAGCTTGGAACCGGCAAAGTCGGACGGCTTCACGCTGCCGCCTTCGGGGGTTTCCATGGCGATATCGGGGATGGCGTCACCGACGCCGGGGAAGTTGCTCATGCGGGGTTCTCCTGTTCGTCTGCGAGAATGTCCGTGCCCAGAATTTGTTTCCACGCCTGCGCCACCTGCCGGCGGGCCGCGGCGAAGGCCTCGATCAGCGCGGCGTAGCTTTCATGCCCGCAGGCCCGTGCCAGCGCCCGTGCGCCGCTTGGCGGGGGTTCGCGGCCATCGGGCGCGAGCAGCCGGCCTGCCACCAGCATCCGGCTCATCAGCGCATGGGGGTGGGCGATATCGGCAGGCAGCAGCCCCGCTTCGGCCAACCCGCCCAATGCCACCGCGAGGTCGGGATCGAGCGCATCTGCCGCCAGCGGCGAGCCATCGGCTGCCTCGCCCTTCAATTGCAGATAGTGGACGAGAAACTCGATGTCGACGAGGCCTCCGCGTGTCAGCTTGGCATCGACCGGGCCGCTCGGCGGCTTGTGCCGCGCCATCTCGGCACGCATGCCCAGCACCGCCTCGCGCAGCGCCGCGTGCCCGCGCGGCGCGCGCAGCACTTCGGTCAGCACCGTTCCAAGCTCGGCCCGCGCCCGGGGAGAACCATAGAGCACCCGCGCGCGGGTGAGGGCCATGTGCTCCCACGTCCATGCCGCTTCCCGCTGATACTTGCCGAAAGCCTCGCAGCTCACTGCCAGCGGGCCATGATTGCCCTGCGGCCGCAATCGTGTGTCGACCTCGTAGAGCGCCCCCTGCGCGGTCGGCACCGAGAGCGCCGCGCTGACCCGGCTGGCGAGGCGGTTGTAATAGACTGTCCCGCCCAGAGGGCGCGGCCCGTCCGATTGCGCGGCGAAATCGCCGGTGAACAGATAGACGATGTCGAGGTCGGAGGCGTGGGTCAGCGCCCCGCCGCCCAGCCGCCCAAGCCCGAGGATCAGCAATTCGCTCTCCGGGACACGCCCGTGCTTGCCTGCGAATTCCGCCACCGTGGCATCGGTGGCCAGCGTCAATGCCGCCTCGGCCGTGCGTGACAGGGCGCGGGCAATGTCGAGCGGATCGGCCAGCCCCTCGATCAGCTGGATGCCGAGCGCGAAGCGGATTTCGCCGGTGACGACGCGGATCGCATCGAGCAGAGCTTCGTAATCGTCGCGCACAGCCGCACCGCGCATGCGCGCCATGATCGCCGCCGTATCCCCCGGCAGTTCGAGCGCATGACGATCGATGAGCGTGTCGAGCAGTTCGGGCTTGCGCGCCAGTTCGTCCGACAGAACCGGGGCGAGAGTGAGCGCCGCGACCAGCCGGTCGATCAGATCGGGGCGCGCATCGAGCAGGCGGAAGGTGGTGATCGCGCTCGGCACACGTTCGAGGATGCGCTCCCAGCGGGTGATCGCGCGCATCGGATCATCGCTCTGGCCCATCGCCCGGATCAGCGCAGGCGCAAGCCGGTCCCACGCCGCCACCGCCTGCGGGGAACGGATCGCCGCGTGGCGCCCGTCGCGCCAGCTTTCGATCCGCTCGGCAAGGGTTTCGGGCTCCTCGAAGCCGAGCGCGGCAAGTTGCTGGGCGAGATCGCTCGCCTGCGCAGCCGGGACGGGCGCAGCCTCGCTGGCACCGATCAGCTGTTCGTAGATGCGGCCCGTGCGCGCGGTCAGCCCGGCAAGTTCCGCCACCAGCGCCGCGCCGTCCGCCAGCCCGTCGAGCCGCGCCAGCCTGTCGAGCGCCTCGCCCTCTGGCAGGCTGTGGGTCTGGCGATCATGGACCATCTGCAAGCGGTGCTCGACCTGCCGCAGCCGGTCATAACCCTCGCCCAGGACCAGCGCGCTTTCCGGGGCGATCCACCCCGCAGAGGCCAGCGCGTCGAGTGCGTGTCGCGTACCGCGCACCCGAAGCGCAAGATCGCGCCCGCCGTGGATCAGCTGGTGGGTCTGGGCGTAGAATTCGATCTCGCGGATGCCGCCGCGCCCGCGCTTCACATCGAAATGGGGCCCCGGGGCGGGCGGGCCCTCGTGGCTGTCGCGGATCCGCTGGGTGAGCGCGCGGATTTCCTCGATCGCGCCGAAATCGAGCTGGCTACGCCATACGAAGGGGCGGATCTGCGCGAGGAATTCCTCGCCCGAGGCAATGTCCCCCGCCGCCGCGCGCGCACGGGTGAAGGCGGCGCGCTCCCATGCCAGCGCCTGCCCCTGATAATGCGCCAGCGCTGCACCCACCGGAACGGCGAGCGGGCTGATCTCGCTCGCGGGCCTGAGCCGCAAGTCGACCCTGAGCGCATAGCCCTCGTCGGTATTGGCCGCGAGCAGCGCCACGATCCGGCGCGCATAGCGCTGCGCCGCCTCGCCCGGGTCATCGCTCGCGCGGCGCGGCAGCCGCTCGCGGTCATACAGGAAGATCGGATCGATGTCGGACGAGTAGTTGAGCTCGCCCGCGCCCTGCTTGCCGAGCGCCAGCGCGATGAAGCCCTCCGCGCTGTCCTCGCCGGAGCGTTCGGCAATCGCGGTGCGGATCGCGCGGTCCAAGGCACGATCGGCAAAGGCGGTCAGCTCCTCGACTACCCGCGCGAGCGGGAAAGCCCCGGCCAGATCGCCCACGGCCAGCGCCGCCGCCAGCGCCAGACGCTCGCGCCTGAGCGCCACTTCGGTATCGGGATGGGCGCTGTGGGAACGCGCCAAGGCGAGCGCCGCCTCGCCCTCGCCTGCCGCCAGCAGCGCGGCCAGATCGGGCTGGCGATCGAGCGCGCGCGCCAGAAACGGCGCATGGGCCCGGGCGCGGGCGAGCGCGCTGGCCCAGTC
>CAZQOO010000140.1:0-2250 GCA_964594845.1 uncultured Porphyrobacter sp.
ATGCGCGCGGCCGAGGCCGGGATCGAGGAGCTGCAGAAGCACGTCGATACCCTGATCGTCATCCCCAACCAGAACCTGTTCCTTGTCGCCAAGGCCGAGACCACCTTCAAGGAAGCCTTCCAACTGGCCGACGAGGTGCTCCAGCAGGGCGTGCGCTCGATCACCGATCTGATGGTGATGCCGGGCCTCATCAACCTCGACTTTGCCGACGTGCGTTCGGTGATGAGCGAGATGGGCAAGGCGATGATGGGCACCGGCGAGGGCGAGGGCGAGAACCGCGCGCTTCAGGCTGCCGAACAGGCGATTGCCAACCCGCTGCTCGACGGGGTCAGCATGGCCGGCGCGAAGGGGGTGATCATCTCGATCATCGGCGGCGAGGACATGCGCCTGCTCGAAGTCGACGAGGCCGCGAACCACATCCGCGAGTTGGTCGACGAGGATGCGAACATCATCTGGGGCAGCGCCTTCAACCCCGACCTCAAGGGCAAGATCCGTGTCTCGGTGGTCGCCACCGGGATCGAGCAGGGTGCGATCGGCCAGATCGAGCGGCCGCAGCCGGTCTCGCTCGGCGTGTCGCGCGCGCCCAAGCGTCCGGTGCTTGAACTGTCCGAGGACGAGGGCCTGGTCGAACTGCCGCCCGAGGAGCCCGAGGCCGAGGCCCTGCCGCCGGTCGCGGCCGCTGTGCCGTCGATGGCCGCCGCCGGCTTCACGCTGACCCCGCCCGATTTTCCCGCCACTGCGGAAGACGGGATCGAGGACGAGGACGATTACGATACCGCCGCGCCTTTCGATCTCACCGGCATGCAGGCCGGTGACGAGATGGGCGACGATTACGAAGACGACGTCGACGAGATCGTTGATCCGCTCGCCGGACTGCGCGGGGCCGAAGACGAGCTGCCGGGTGTCGAGGGTGACGCGGGCGAGGATACGCTCGACCTGACCGGTGACTATGCCGATTACGAGGAAGAATTCGTTCCCGCTCCGCCGGCCGCCGCGGCGCAGGACGATCTGCTTGCCAGCGCCGACCGGTTGGCTGCCGAGGATCAGCCCGTCACCGCGCGGCTCGGCGGTGGTCGCCGCCGCGGCCTGCTGGGCGAGGGCAGCGGCGAAGGCGGCGCGGTGGGTGGCAGTACCCTGTTCGAGCGCATGGCCAATCTCTCGCGCAGCACAGGGCGCGAAGAGGAGGAAGACGAGGACGAGGGCGACGATGGCCCCGCGCTCAGCATTCCGCGCTTCCTCGATCGCAACCGTAACCAGTAAGCACGTCGGCCAGCGCGCGGGCCGCTTGCGGCTTGGCGCGCTGGCGGTGCCGTTCGCCGCGCCGCTACGCCCGCCGCACTGGCATGGCCCCCGTTTCGCGATAGAGCTTTGCGCGTGACCCCCCGCTTCCTCGCCGTCTCAGCGATTGCGCTCGCCGCGCTGCTGCCCGCAGCCCCTGCTGCCGCGCAGGAGGTGATCTCGCGCGAGGTCGTGCAGCCCCTCCCAAGCGAGGAAGTCCAGCGTCTCAACCGCGCGCTGGTGGCGCTCGCCAAGGCCCCGCGCGATCTCGACGCGCTGGTCGAGGCGGGGACGGCGGCAATGGGGATCGACGATCTCGAAGCGGCGGTCGGCTTCTTCGGGCGCGCGGCGGATATTGATCCCAATCATCCGCGTGTCGCGCTGGGTCTTGGGGCGGTCTATCTGCGCTCGGGCCGGCCGGGCGAGGCGATCCCGCAATTCGATCGTGCCCGCGCGGCCGGGGTGCCCGCGCGCGAGGTGCTGCCCGATCAGGCACTGGCCTTCGATCTGGTGGGCGATCAGACCGCCGCCCAGGCCGCCTATGCCCAGGCGATCGACCTTGATTCCGGCAACGACGAGGCCCGGCGGCGGCAGGCGATCAGCTTTGCGATTTCCGGGAACCGCGCGCGCTTCGAGGAGGCGCTGCGTCCGCTGCTCGACAAGCGCGACATGGCCGCCTTCCGCGCCCGGGCTTTCGGGCTGGCGATCCTCGGTGATCAGGCGCGCGCGGCGGCGATCACCGAACAGGTGATGCCGCGCGACCTGTCGAGCCGGATTATCCCCTACCTTGCCTATATGCCGCGGCTGACCCCGTCGCAGCAGGCGGCGGCGGCCAATCTCGGAATCTTTCCCCGCGCCGCCGATATCGGGCGCGACGATCCGCGGCTGGCGCGGCTGGCGACCGAGGCCAAGGCGGACAGCCGGCTCGAACCGGCCGGCGCGCCGCTCGGTCGGCCTGCGACACCGGCTCCG
>CAZQOO010000140.1:2350-6363 GCA_964594845.1 uncultured Porphyrobacter sp.
ACGCGAATCACCATCAAGCGCGAAGCGCCCCCGCCGCCACCCAAGCCCAAGGAGCCGCCCAAGCCGGTCTATCCGAGCCGTATCTGGGTGCAGCTGGCGACCGGCAAGAACGTCAGCGCGCTTGGCTTCGACTGGCGCCGCCTGTCGCGCAGTGGCGGCGATCTGCTGGCGAAGCTCAAGCCCTACACCACGCCGTGGGGCGAGGCGCACCGCCTGCTGGCAGGGCCGATCGACAGCCGCGACAAGGCGCAGGCGCTGGTTCGCGAGCTCAAAGCCAAGGGGCTTGACAGCTTCCTCTACGTCAGCCCGGAAGGTGAGGAAATACAGCCGGTTAAATGATTTTTCCCGGCTCTCCCCCACAATCTTTGCACAGGCTTTGAACAAGCTTGCGCGGTTCTCCCCAACTCGCCCGCGCCGCTGCATTGCCAAGCTGGCCCCTGCACGTTCATTCGTGCCGCCGATGACTGCACCACGTGCCTTGAGCCCCCTTCCGGGCGTCGCCCTCCGGCCCTGTTGCCGGGACACCGTCCGATGAGGCCGCGCACGATGGACTATTCCGCCGAGGATGATGCCGCACCGGTCGAGATGCTGGCGGCGCTGTTCGAAGCGCGCGGCTGGCCGTGCGAGATGGTCTCGGACGAGGAAATGTGCGGCGAGGTGCAGGGCAGCTGGGCCAATTACCAGCTGCGCGCGATCTGGCGGCCGGAAGACCGGGTGCTCCAGTTTTTGTGCCTGCCCGACATCCGCGTCACCGACGACAAGCGCGCTGCCGCCTACGAGCTGCTGTGCCTCGTCAACGAACAGATGTGGCTGGGGCATTTCGACATCTGGTCGAACGGCGACGTGCTGCTCTACCGCCACGGCGCGCTGCTGGGCGAAGAGGGGCGCCTGACGCTCGACATGGCGCAGTCGCTGGTCGAGATCGCGATCGACGAGTGCGACCGTTTCTACCCCGCGTTCCAGTTCGTGCTGTGGGGCGACAAGAGCCCGCGCGCCGCGCTGGAAGCGGCGATGGTTGACGCGGCGGGCGAGGCCTGAGAGCCTGCCGCCCGGCCATGTTCGAACACCTCCTCATCATCGGCTGCGGCAATATGGGCGGGGCGATGCTCGCCGGGTGGCTGGCTGCGGGCGAGCCGCCGTCGCGCTTTGCTGTGCTCGATCCGGCGCTGGACGGGGTGCCCGATGGCGTCGCGCTCTACCGCGATGCGGGCGCGGTGCCGGGGACGCATGATGCGGTGCTGCTCGGGTTCAAGCCGCAGCAGCTGGCGGCGCTGGGGCCCGCCCTGCAAGAGCTGACAACGGGCCGGACGCTGTGTTCGCTGCTCGCCGGGATCACGCTGGCGCAGCTCGCCGCCGCTTTCCCGCTGGCCGCAGCGCAGCTGCGGGTGATGCCCAATCTTGCCGCGCGGATCGGCAAGTCGCCGGTGATCTTAGCCGAGGCCGGACTGGATGAAGCCGGGCGCGCGGCGGCCTTTGCGCTGTTCGACCGGCTCGGCACGGCGGTATGGCTCGCGCACGAGGCGCAGTTCGATCTCGTCACCGCGCTCGCCGGATCGGGCCCGGGCTTCGTCTATCGCTTCATCGATGCGCTGGCGGGCGCAGCGGTGGACCTCGGGCTAGAGCCGGAGACCGCCGCCAGCCTCGCGCTCGCAACGGTCGAGGGGGCGGCGCTGCTGGCCGCTGGCGCCGACGTGCCTCCTGCGGTGCTGGCCGACCGCGTCGCCAGCCCCGGCGGCATGACCCGCGAGGGGCTCAATGTGCTCGACGAGGCTGACGCCTTGCGCAAGCTGCTGACCGAGACCCTTCGCGCCACGGCAGACAAGGGCGCGGCCCTGTCCAAAGGCGCTTAATATTAACAGCCGTTAAGCTGAACGAATTGCGCGCTTTGCAATCCGGTTTCGCTTGAAATGCCGCTACGAAACCCCGATATTCGCCCCATTGGAGAGCACGACTGTTCGCGCTCCGGGAAAAGGAACAAAGGTTTCGCAATGGCTGACTGGAAAGACACTTCGCAAAGCGCTCAGCGCCTCGGCTCGGTGCCGCGCGCCGGTGGCGATGTCGCCGGCCGTTATGACGAGGGCCTGCGCAAGCACATGCTCTCGATCTACAACTATATGGCCTCGGCCGTGCTGCTCACCGGGATCGTCGCGCTGGCCGCGGCCAGCACCGGGATTACCCAGGCGCTGGTTGCCACGCCGCTGATGTGGGTGGTGATGCTCGCGCCGCTCGGCTTCGTGCTGGCAATGAGCTTCGGGCTGCACAAGATGAGCCAGGGGACGCTCAATGTCCTGTTCTGGTCCTATGCCACGGTGATGGGCCTGTCGATGTCGACCATCTTCCTCGTCTACACCGGGGAATCGATCGCCACGACCTTCTTCGCGACCGCGGGCGCCTTCGCGGGGCTGAGCCTGTTCGGCTACACCACCAAGAAGGATCTGTCGGGCTTCGGCACCTTCCTGATCATGGGGGTGATCGGCCTGATCATCGCCAGCCTGGTGAACCTGTTCCTGCAGTCGAGCGGCCTGTCCTTCGTGATCAGCGGCCTCGGCGTGCTGATCTTCGCGGGGCTTACCGCCTATGACACGCAGCGGCTCAAGGAAGAGTATGCCTACCTGCGCGGCACCGAGTATATCGGCAAGGCCGTGATCATGGGGGCGCTGTCGCTCTACCTCGATTTCGTCAACATGTTCATGTACCTGCTGCGCTTCCTCGGCAACCGCGAGTAATTGGCACGCAGTCCCGTCCGGCGTTGGGCCTGACGCAGATGTTGAAATGTCGGATGCCCGGGGCCTTTGCGGAGGCTCCGGGCATTTGCTTTGCAAGTCGGGGCGGCTATCCGGTTGCTTCAGGCTGGAGCAAGCCGCGCCGAGGCATGACGGCAAGGCTCCGGCAGCAGGAGAGGTTGAAGCCAATGTCCGTCGTCCCCCCGCAAGCATCCCCGGCCGTCCGGCGCACGCCTTTCGGTCTCACCATCACGGTGGTTGCCGCCGGTGCCGCGCTGCTGGCGGCCTGCGCGACGCCTGCGCCGCCCCCGCCGCCCCCGCCGCCCCCGCCTCCGCCGCCGGTGGTCGAAGCCGTGCCCTATCGTCCGCTCCCGCCGGGCGGGGCGCATTACGTCATGAACATTCCCCCGCGCGGGCCTGACGGGCGCCGGGTGACGGTCAATAGCGGGATCAGCAACGATCACTTGGTCTGGCACCTGCGCTCGGCATGGAACGTGGCGGCGCTCAACTGCCTTGCGCCCGAATACGAGCCGATCCTCGAAGGCTATCGCGGCTTCCTGACCAAGAATTCCCGCACGCTGAAGGCGGTCAATGACCGGATCGAGGCGGAGTACATGAAGAAGCACCGGAACAAGCGCGCCGCGATGGTGGCGCGCGACGGGCTGGTGACGCAGGTCTACAACTTCTTCGCCCTGCCGGCGGCGCGTGCGGGCTTCTGCCGCGCGGCGCTCGACATGTCGAACCGCGCGCTTGCTGCTCCTCCGACCGATCCGCTCGGCTTTGCGCGGACCAATTTCGAGGGGCTGCTGGTGCCGTTCGAGACCTTCTTCGACGAATACGAGGCCTATCAGCGCGCCTCGGCCGAATGGGATGCCAAGTGGGGCGCGCAATACGGCGCTTCGCAGCCCGGCTGGGTGGCAGTACAGGAGGCCCGCGCGAGCGGCCTGCCGGTGCCGAGCGTGGTCGACCTTGCCGGACAGGGTGTGCAGGTGCAGACCGTGATCGATCCGGTGACGGGCCTGCCGGTGCCGGTCGTCCCGGTCAATGAAGGCGTCACCTCGCAGCCGGTGGTGCAGCCGCTGGCCGAGCAGCCGGAGCGCAAGTCGGGACAGTGAGAACTGGCGGCAGCGGCGCTCAAAAACGCCGTTGCAAGGGTGCGTGCTTCTCGCTAATGCGCGCCCTCGCCTGAGCCCTGAAGGGAAGGCGCGAAACCTGGAACGGGGCCGTAGCTCAGATGGGAGAGCGCGTCGTTCGCAATGACGAGGTCAGGGGTTCGATCCCCCTCGGCTC